>JACCXJ010000283.1 GCA_013697045.1 Gammaproteobacteria bacterium
TCAACAACCACCTCCACGCATCACCGCAAAAATAGCTGCTCAAATGTAGTACAGACCTTTGTGAGCAACCCATTGAATAATAAAGGAGTTCATGCCTCTACATGCCTCGGTTGCGAAAGTTGGGCTAGACGCGGTTGTAATCGGTCAGGCCGCTACTTTGTCGGTCAATCCACCGCGTATGGCAATTATTTCGGTCGTGTACACATTAGATTCTCGCGAATAACAAGCCAGCCGCCCAGCGTCCTCGGCCTCGGGGGTTGACTCAGCGGCCTTGCCCTTTGCCGTTACACCAATCAAAGAAGGCCTGGACGCTGGCCTCGACCTCTTCCGTCCACCGCGCTGCCTCGCACTTCGCAACCATCTCTGCAAGCGCCGCCTTGACCTCTTCATCCGAGCGCGCGGTGGGCGGATTTAACATACGAATCATCAATCGCCTGACGATGGCTTGCTGGCGGGAGGGCAGGGATTCGAGGGTCCGAACGAACCGGAGGGACTCGGGGGTCAATCCGCCACCGAAAGCAAATGGGGAAAGTACCTGCGCCAGGTAAAGGCGCTGCCCTTCGTGGACGAAGACGCATTGGGAAAGGCCGTCGTCAGCCTTGCCTGCCGTAACCGCGCGCGGTGGATCAAGATTGAAAAGGTGTACACCCGTGGTGGTGCAACCCATATCCAAGTGAACTCAATGCTGTTGGTGGCGGGCGCATCTGGTGGGAAGGTAAACCGACACCCCGAGAATCTGGCCGCGATTCAACCGATCAAGCTTGGCGGATCGCTTTCCTTTCGTTTTACGATTGCCCATGATGTGATCTCCTATCAGTGTTGTGGTTGCGTATTCTCCTGCCAAGCCTCATACCGGCCGAGCGGACCGCAGCGGCACCACCTCGGCGCCGTTCTTCAGCCCGTCCAGGTAGTCGGCCCATCGCTGCATCATGTCCCGCCGCTCGGATAGGTGCGTGGTGCGGTTGTACGCCCGCCCGAGGGGGTCGCGCACGGTGTGGGCCATTTGGTGCTCGATGAAATCGGGCCGCACGCCGAGCACCTCATCGAGGATCGTGCGGGCCATAGCACGGAAGCCGTGACCGGTCATTTCCGTCTTGGCGTACCCGAGCCGTCGTAGGGCCGCGTTCACGGTGTTCTCACTCAGGGGCCTCGACGCCGACCGCACGCCGGGGAAGACATACCGCCCCCGTCCGGTCAGGGGATACAGCTCCCGCAGACACTCGACCGCCTGGCGTGACAGTGGCACCAGGTGGGGCTCGCGAGTTTCATGCGAATTGCGGCGATATTCCACTCGGCCCGGTCCAGGTCAAACTCCGCCCATTCGGCCTTTCGTAGTTCGCCGGGCCGAACGAACGTAAGCGGTGCCAGCCGTAAAGCGCAGCGGGTCGGCAGAGCGCCCTGGTACTCGTCGATCGCGCGTAGCAGGCCGCCCATGGCCTTGGGGTCGGTTATTGCGGCGTAGTGGGTTTCCTTCACGGGCGCCAGCGCCCCGCGCAGATCGGCGGCGGGATCGCGCTCGGCCCGGCCGGTCGCCATGGCATAGCGGAACACCTGCCCGCAGTTCTGCAAGGCACGGTGCGCGGTCTCGATTGCGACGCGCGCCTCGATACGGCGAAGGCAGGCGAGCAGCTCGGGCGCCGTCACCTTGCCCACGGGCAGGCCGCCCAGCCAGGGGGGAAGATGTCCCGCTCGAAGCGCCCGATGATCTTGCTGGCGTGCCCCGGCGCCCAGCGCGGGGCATACTTCGCGAACCACTCCCGGGCGACCGCCTCGAAGCTGTCCGCGTCCGCCGATCTTTCGGCCTTGCGAGCCAGGCCGGGGTCGATGCCCGCGGCCAGTTGCTTGCGGGCCGCGTCGCGCTTGTCGCGGGCCTGCTTCAAGCCCACGGCGGGGTAGACACCCATGGATAGGGTTCGGCGCTTACCGGCAAAGCGGTAGTCGAAGCGCCACCAGCGGGATCCGTTCTGGTTATGCCGCAGGTACAGCCCACCGCCTGCGAAGCGCTTGATGGGCTTCTCGCCGGGCTTGGCGTTGCGGATCGCCGTGTCGGTCAGGGACATGACGGTAACTCCTTCGCCGTACTTGTTCAGCTACCGCCGATGTTACCGTCAGCTACCGTCGGATGTCAATGGACGCTATACGGTAACCCTGGCCGGTGGCGGACACAAAAAAGCCCGCACTTACGCGAGCTTGTGGACTATATTGGATTCCCTTGGATGCCGACGTGGTGGAGCCGGGGGGGATCGAACCCCCGACCTTCGCATTGCGAACGCGACGCTCTCCCAGCTGAGCTACGGCCCCTGACCCCGTGCCATTCTAACCGTCCCGCGCGACCATGGCCAGCGCTCGGCCGGTGGCGCGAGGCGCCGCGGCGGTTTCAGTCAGGCTCGGGGACATGGTAAGTTGAGCCACAATGCCGCGGCCGCCGCGGGGTGGGCTGGCGCGAATCATGGGGCCGTTCACGTGGACTCCACCCTCATCCTATTCGCCAAGGCCCCGGTGCCGGGACAGGTCAAGACCCGCCTCATCCCATATCTGGGTGCCGAGCACGCATGTGCACTGCACATGGACCTGGTTCGACGCGCCATCGAGGCAGCCAAGGGTTCCCGGATCAAACACATCGAGCTCTGGTGCGCGCCCGATGCGGACCACCCGTTCTTTATTGCCTGCCGCGACTGCTACGGTGTCTCACTGCATCGGCAGCAGGGTATCGACCTCGGCAGCCGTATGGCGGGGGCGCTGTCAAACGTGCTGGAACGCGCGCGCTCGGCACTGCTCATTGGGAGCGACTGCCCGGCCCTGACCGCAGAGGACCTCGATGCCGCCGCGCGTGCCCTCAGCGAGGGCTACGACGCGGTCTTGGGCCCCGCGGCCGATGGCGGCTACGTCCTCATCGGCCTGCGGCGGATCGCCCCCGAGCTGTTCACCGGGATCCCCTGGGGGACCGCGCAGGTAGGCGACATGACGCGCAACCGGATGAAGGCCCTGGCCCTGCGCTGTTGGGAGCTGCCGGTACGCCCGGACGTCGATCGCCCGGCTGATCTCGTCGGGCTCGGGTTCGGACCGGGTTATTGGTGAGAGATCCGGGCTCGAGGCCGCGCCCCCCCGGGAAGGCCAAGATCAGCGCGCGGTCGTTGCCGGCGGCAGGCCGCCCGCGGCCCCTTCGTCTGAAGCCTCTGGCTGCCGGCGCCGGCCGGGCGCCGACTCCCGGAGATCCGCGCGGAGGTGGTTCGACTCTTCGCAGAGCAGCTCGTAGACGCGGTCCAACAGGTCCTCCGCCGACGCGAAGCCACCGCAGTCGCTACGCGACAGGGTGATCGGGTGGGGTCGCCCGTGGAAGTACAGCGATGATTCGAAACGCATGAGGCTGCCCGCCACCCGGAAGGGCCGTAGCTCGTAGGTCCCGGAGGCGATGGCCTCGCGGAACAAGGCCACCCGCGACCTGTCCACCGCCACGCCTCGCGTACATCCCGGAGCGGAATACCCGAGATGGGCGCGGCGACTACGGACCTCGTGAGACGAGATCGGCGGCTTGGTGGCGGCCGCCGGGGTGAGCTGCACGGGGCATCCAAGCGGAGGGGGTTTTGGCATGTCCATGTCCTGATGAGACAATCCTTGTCCTGGGGTCCACGGCTATCCTTGCAGATAGGCCGCACCGGTTTAACGGCTGTGGAGGATCGGGAGTTGAGGGGTTCCGGCCCGGGCCAGCCCGAGCCCGCCCGATGCCCGCCGCGCAATCCAAACGGGCCGCGGTTGGGATCGGCAATACCATGGGGGATAATATCCCGAGTTATCATGCCATGAGTGATCATGTACGTTATGCCCAGCCTGCCCTAGGAATAAACAAGGGGGGTGATCATGAGCTGTTCGATGTGGTTGACGACGACGATCGGGTCTTGGGCCGGATGCGGCGCGACGATGTGCACCGATGGCAGCTACGCCACCGCGCCGCCCATGTGCTGGTCGTGAACAGCCGTGGTGAGGTCTTCGTACAACGCCGCTCGACGTTGAAGGAATGTGCCCCGGGACTTTGGGATACATCGGTTGCGGGGCACGTGCAGAGTGGCGAGAGCTATGCCGCCTGCGCCGTTCGCGAGCTTGCTGAGGAGATCGGGCTGCCACCCGCCACGCCGCTCTGTCAGGTGGCGTATCTGAAGGCGAGCCCCGATACGGGTTGGGAGTTCGTCGCGGTTTTTCTGTGCCGGTCCGACGGACCCTTGGTCCTGTGCCCGGAAGAGATCGCGGACGGTCGGTGGACGAGCCCGGAAACGCTAGCGCAGTGGATGATCGACCGGCCCGAGGAGTTCACCACGACGTTTCGGCTGATCGGGGCGCGTTCCCGGGAATGGCTGCGAGACTCGCGGCGCCCCGCCGAAATACCGCCGATCACGAGCGCGCACGGCTGAGGCACACGCCTCTGGATCGCCGCCTGGCGTTTCGTGTCCACAGAGCCTCGCTACTCATCAGGTCGCGATCCCATGGAGTCATCGACAGCATATGCCCGACGGTAATTTTGACGGTAAGACCCTGAGTGCCACGCTCCCTACGCACTGCGGGGTGTATCGCATGCTCGATGGAGAAGGCACCGCCCTTTATATCGGCAAGGCCCGAAACCTGAGAAAGCGGCTTTTGAGCTATTACCGTTCCCCGGCCCGTCTGGGCGCCAAGACCGAGGCCCTGCTGGCTCAGGTGCAGGCCGTCGAAGTCACCGTCACACACACGGAGAACGAGGCCCTGATCCTCGAAAACAACCTCATCAAGGAGCTGAAACCCCGTTACAACATCGTGTTGCGAGACGACAAGAGCTATCCCTATATCTATATCGCCGGCGATCAGGGGTTCCCGCGGCTGTGCTTTCATCGCGGGGCCCAGAGCGGCAAGGGCCGCTACTTCGGCCCGTTCCCGAACGCCAGCGCCGTACGCCAGAGCCTCAAGCTGTTGCAGAAGCTGTTCTTGCTGCGGTCCTGTGAGGATACCTTCTTTCGCAATCGCACCCGTCCCTGTCTCCAGTATCAGATCAAACGCTGCAGCGCGCCTTGCGTCGGATTTATCGATACCAAGTCCTATCAGGAGGACGTCGAGCACGCCGTCATGTTTCTCGAGGGCCGCGATCAGGGCGTGATCGAGCACCTGGCGGCGCGCATGGAAGGGAGCGCCGCGACACTCGAATTCGAACGCGCGGCGCGCTACCGGGACCAGATCGGCCAGTTGCAAAAGGTCCGGCAGCCGCAGTGCATCAGCTCCGGGAACGGCGACACCGATGTTGTCGCATGTGCGGTGCGCGAGGGTCTCTGCTGTGTTCAGGTGTTCTTCGTGCGCGGCGGACACAACCTGGGAAATCGCGCCTATTTCCCCGACCATGCCGGGGACTCGCGTGCCACCGCGGTGCTGGGCGCCTTCCTGCCCCAGTTCTACCTGGCGGAGCATGTCGGGCGTAGCGTCCCTCCGGAGGTACTCCTCAGCCACCCCCTCGCCAACGGCGCCGTGCTGGCCGAGGTCCTGTCGGCGCAGGCAGGCCGCAAGGTGGCGATCCATTGGCGGGTGCGGGGTGAGCGGGCACGGTTCCTGGAGATGGCGGTGCAGAATGCGGAACTGGCCCTGTCGCAGCGGCTCGCGAGCCGCTCCGCGCAGCGCCGGCGCCTGACCGCCTTGCAACTCGCGCTCGGCCAGACCGCGGAGATCACCCGCGTCGAATGCTTCGACGTGAGTCACACCCAGGGCGAAGCGGCCATGGCCTCGTGCGTGGTGTTCGGCGCGGAGGGTCCGGTGAAGTCGGCCTACCGCCATTTCGGCATCGAAGGGATCGCGCCCGGGGATGATTACGGCGCGTTGCGCCAGGCCCTCACGCGGCACTACACGCGCTTGCTGCGCGAGGGACGCGAGCCGCCCGGCGTCCTCGTGATCGACGGGGGTCGGGGCCAGCTGACCCAGGCGCTGGAGGTCCTGCACGCGCTCGACGTCTGCGGCATCACCGTGATCGGCATCGCCAAGGGGCCGACCCGCAAGCCGGGTCTCGAGACGCTGTTCGTGGGTCCGGAGATGCGCGTGCTTCCGCTGACCTCCGATACCGATGCCCTGCACCTCATCCAACAGATCCGGGATGAAGCGCACCGCTTCGCCATCACCGGACACCGCCGAGCCCGTGCCCGCGACCGGCGCATCTCGCCGCTCGAGCGCATCGATGGGGTCGGCCACAAGCGCCGCAAGGAGCTCTTGCGCTTTTTCGGAGGGCTACAGGGCGTGATGCGGGCCGCTGTCGAGGACCTGTGCCAGGTGCCGGGGATCAGCACCGAGCTTGCAGCCCGCATCCACAGGGAACTGCACGCGAGCGCATGAACATCCCAAATTCCCTGACGGTGGTCCGCATCGCGCTCATCCCGATCTTCATGCTGGTGTTCTACCTGCCCTTCCCCGCCGCGAATCTCTGCACCGCCGTGATCTTCGCGCTCGGCGCGCTGACCGACTGGCTGGACGGTTATCTGGCCCGGCGTCTGGGCCAGACCTCGGCCCTGGGTCAGTTCCTGGACCCGGTCGCGGACAAGCTCATGGTCGCCGTCGTGCTCGTGCTCCTGCTCCAGCAGGACCCCTCGGTGTGGATGGCGCTGCCCGCGGCGATCATCATCGGGCGCGAGATCACCGTCTCGGCCTTGCGCGAATGGATGGCGGAGCTTGGCGCGCGCGCCAAGGTGGCGGTGTCATCGCTCGGCAAGGTCAAGACCACGGCCCAGATGATCGCCATCATCATGCTGCTCTATCGCGATCCGATCGGTGCCGTGCCCACCTACACGGTCGGTTTCCTGCTACTGTATCTGGCCGCGGCGTTGACCCTGTGGTCGATGTGCGCCTATATCTGGGTGGCATGGCCCGAGCTGCGCGGGCACCGGCGTCAGTCCTGATGGCCTGGCCTCCGGCCGCCCCATGGCTTGACAGACCCCGGCTCCCGGCTAGAATGGGCTAAAGGCGGGAATAGCTCAGTTGGTAGAGCACAACCTTGCCAAGGTTGGGGTCGCGAGTTCGAGTCTCGTTTCCCGCTCCAGCTCGCGCGCCACGAAACCCCTGGGCCCGATTTTGTTGAAAACTAGGGCAAAGGGGTTTTGTCGTTTCTGGGACGGTCCCTCACCGTCCCCTCGCTTCGGCCCCCTGCTCGGGGGGTCCCTTCGGCTGGGTGGCAGAGTGGTCATGCAGCGGCCTGCAAAGCCGTGTACGCCGGTTCGATTCCGACCCCAGCCTCCAGACCCGGCGCCGTCCTCGGGACGGCGTGCCGGCCCGGGTGGCGGAATAGGTAGACGCAAGGGACTTAAAATCCCTCGGGGGCGACCCCGTGCCGGTTCGAGTCCGGCCCCGGGCACCAAGTATAATCAAGGAGTTAGCCTGTAGTGGGCGGTACGTAGGCGGGCGACGATGAGCGATCTCCCAAAACGCTTCCCAAAATTCCACTGTGTATCTAGCCGGTGGTGACGCGCTTGGATGGCGCCCGATCTTTACGAGGATGGCGTTCGACCAATCGTTTTCATGCAATAGCGCCTTCGAGATCGGCATAGCGGCTGTTGTCAGGTGTGGTTGGCGCCGGGACCGCCGTATCCACGGTGGCATCGAAGCTTCGCTGATCGGGCAGGACACCGGCCAGCCTGCCGATCAGGGCTTTCAGCGAGGGCAGCGCTTGTTCCAGCTTCCGCGGGGCGAAGATCCGTGTCGTGAGCTGCGGCGTGAAACTCACGAGCGCCAGGGAACCACGCTGCGAGGCATGATCGCCTCTGGCTGCCAGCATGGTGTTATTATTAGTAGAGACAGGCCTGACGCGCGCTCGAAGGCCGCCAGCACGATGGCGGACACCTCGGAGGATGCAATACCGAACGGCATATAGGCGTCGCCCGCGTGGGTGTGGCCCTATCGATCGCGATCCGGATGGCGTCATGAGCAGGATCGGTTCGCGCCCGTGCTTTCTGTGGGCAGTGTAGTCCGATGCCAAGGTCCACACCGCGTGATCGTCAATGTCTCCGCCATCCGTCCCAGACCCGCGCCGGTCATGACCGGGGCTTGCCACGGCATGCGCAACAGTCGCACCTGGCCGATCCCTCCGGTGCGAGCGGATTGGCGCGCCCTAGAGGACTCGAACCTCTGACCTTTGGCTCCGGAGGCCAACGCTCTATCCAGCTGAGCTAAGGGCGCGTAGTGTGGGTCGTGTGCCTCGCAGGGAGCGTGGCGCGGCCGGCTTGGCGTCCGGCGAGGACTTTTGGCTATAATGCGCGAGTCCATCCCCCATATCAACCTAGCTATCAACGGTGAGCCCCATGAGACAAGAAGAAGACGCGAGTTTCGGCAGGACATTCGTAGCGGTCCTCGGGGCCTTGGTCGTGGCCTCGGTGGTCATCCTGGTCCTCGCCCGAGCGATCGGCGAGCGCGAGGCGTCGGCGGCGCAGGGGACCGTCGCAGAGCGCACCGCACCGGTCGGCAAGGTCAAGGTGGCGGGGGCCGAGACGATCGCGCCGCGCGCCGCGAACCCCGGCGACCTCGCAGGCACGCCGCAAGCGGAGCAGGCAGCGGCGCAAGCACCGCTGCAGATCGCGCAGGCGGACAAGGGCAAGACGGTGTATGACACGGCCTGTGTCGTATGCCATCAGACCGGAGTCGGCGGTGCGCCCAAGATCGGGGACAAGGCCGCGTGGGCCGATCGGATCGCCCAGGGCGAGAGCACGCTCGCCGACCATGCTATCAAGGGATTTCAGGGCAAGACCGGGATGATGCCGCCCAAGGGCGGGCGCGCGGAGCTGTCGGATGAGGACGTGAAGGCAGCGGTGTCGTACATGGTCGGGGCAAGCCAATAGCCGGCCTTTGCGGGTGGCGGGCGGTGACCTAGTGTCCTCAGGACACCCGGTCACCGCTCGTCGGAGTTTGTGAATCAACCGCCCCAAGCGAAGGGCGCTCGTGTACGCCGGGACGCCAGGGCCAGGAGCGGCCCTGTTAGGCGCGCCGAGGATGCAGCGCTAGGGCCCGAGCGCAGTAGATCTCTTCCACAGACCCTCAGACGGCCCGTAGACCCGTGTAGGCGCACCACCGGCAACTCCGGCCCCGGCCGCGCTCGAAGTTCACCTGGATGGGGGCGTGCTCGCCCAGGCCCTCCGGGTGCAAGACCACCCCTTCGCCGAACTTGGTGTTCCAGAGTTCCCTCCCCTGCGAAGCGGGGGTGAGGCGGGTCAGCATACACGACGCTTGGTCAGCGCCGGGAAGGCCCGGCCCCCTCCCTACCCTCCCCCGTCCGCAAAAGGCGCGCACGGGGGAGGAGACATTGGCTTGCGCGCCCGGACATCGGCCAGCAATTCGGCTCGGCTGACCGAGAAAGTTCGTCTCGAACACTTCGGACCCTTCATCGTAAAGTGAGGTGAGAGATGTCAGAAAAATCGCTGCGAGCCTTTGTCGTCCGCCCCTTCGGAACGAAGAAGGATCGGAATCAGAATGAGGTCAACTTCGACGCCGTCCAGGAGCAGTTGATCGTTCCTGCGTTGGAATGCGTCGGGGTCGACGGCCGGACGACGCTCGACATCCTCCGCGCCGGCAACATTCGCGTGGACATGTTTCAGCGCCTGTTGACCGCCGATCTGGTCGTCGCAGACCTCTCAATCGACAACGCCAATGTCTTTTACGAGCTGGGTATCCGCCACGCGCTGCGCGAGAAGCGGACCTTCATGCTGCGTTGCGAGGGCGACAAGTACCCCTTTGACCTGCAGACCGACCGCTACTTCATCTACCAACGCGAGAATCCGGCGGCGAGCCTGGAGCAGTTGGTCGCGGCCCTGCGCCAGACGCTCAACTCCGAGGAGCAAGACAGCCCCGTCTTCAAGCTGCTGCCCAACCTCCAGGCGCAGGACCGCTCGCGCTTCCTAGCCGTCCCGATGGACTTCCGCGAAGAGGTCGAGCAGGCCTCCGCCAGCCGACAGGCCGGTGACCTCGAACTACTGGGGGTGGAGGCGCGCGGCCTCGAGTGGGTGAGTGAAGGGCTGCGGGTCGTGGGCCGTGCTCAATTCAGGTTGAAAGCCTTCAAGGGGGCACGCGCGACCTGGGACGCCGTGCGTAACTTCGACCCTAAAGACCGGGAGGCGAACACGCTCCTCGGGACGATCTACCAGCGCCTGGGCGATCTGACGCGCTCGGACCAGGCGTTGAGGCGCGTGCTTGAGCGCAAGGACGTCGCCAGTTATGACCGGGCTGAAGTGCACTCGCTGCTGGGGCGCAACGCCAAGACGCAGTGGAAAGCCGATTGGGAGCGGCTGCCGGCCGAGCAACAGCGGCAGCGGGCGCTCAGGTCCGGCTTCCTGGAAGATTCTTTCAAAGCTTACGCCGGGGCCTTCAACGAGGACCTCAACCATTATTACCCGGGCCTCAACGCGCTCGGCCTGCTGACCATCGAAACCGAGCTGGCCGCCGCATTGCCCGAGGTGTGGGAAGAGTGCATCGATGAGCCGGCAGACGCGCCGCGGCAGTTGGATGCGCTCAGGAAGCAGGCCGAGAAGTTGTCGGCGGCGGTCGGCCTCTCCTTGCAAGCCACTCTGGATCGGCTGGAGCGGGAAGGCAAGAGCGACGTTTGGGCCGAGATCAGCGAGGCCGACTTATGCTTCTTGACCGCCAAGCGTCCTGGCCGTGTGAAGAGTGCCTACCAAAAGGCTTTGGACGGCGCCGATGACTTTGCGGTCGAGGCCGCGCGCAGCCAAATCGTCCTCTACCAGCAGCTCGGCATCCTGGGCGACAACGTCGAGGCCGCTTTGTCCGTCTTCGCGCCCTCGACCGCCGAAGCCGGCGCCCCCCAAGGCGGGGAGAAGAAGAACCCGCGAGTCCTCCTGTTCACGGGCCACCGGGTTGATGACCCGGGCCGCAAGACCCCGCGCTTCCCGGCGGATAAAGAAAGCGTCGCGAGGCAAGCCATTAAGGATGCGGTCGAGAAGGAAATAGCAGAAGCCGGCGAAATTGCCTTCGGGATCGCGGGGGGAGCGAGTGGTGGCGACATCCTCTTCCACGAGGTGTGCGCCGAGTTGGGCATCCCGACCAAGCTCTACCTGGCCTTGCCGCCGGATCAGTTCGTCAAGGCTTCGGTCCAGTCGGCCGGCCCGCAATGGATCGAACGGTTCCGGCGGCTGCGCGAACGACTCCCCGAGCGGGTGCTGGCCGAGTCGGAGGAACTGCCGCGCTGGCTGCAGGAGAAGCCGAATTACAGCATCTGGCAGCGCGACAATCTGTGGATGCTCTACAACGCCCTGGCCGCGGGCGGCGACAACGTGACCCTGATCGCGCTGTGGAACGGCGAGGCGGGGGACGGCCCCGGCGGGACGGCGGACTTGGTGGAGAAGGCCGGAGAGCGCGGGGCCAAGACGATCATTCTCAAGACCAAAGATTTGTTCGGGGTATAGGTGTAAAAGCAAGATTGAGGTCACTACGGTTTACCCCCCAAGGTAAGAAAGAGGAGCATTTATGGGTGACCTGACTCAACACTTCGAAAAGCTTCGCCGAGTAGCTCTGGCCATGATGGGATGCGCGCGTTCTGGTTCCTGATATCCTGGCGGTCTTGACTGACCACTCCATTGACAACTCGCGTTGAAATTCCTATCCTTCGTTTCCATCGCCGACAACGGCTCCCCTACCGAAACCGCCGAGGATACGGCGAAGCACAAGACCGCGGCCGGGAATGAGCTGACGGTGACCGGCCGCGATTACTTCGGGGTGGTTACTTCGGGTTACTTCGGTACTTCGGGGCCAGAGTAAAAACTGTTTACATGTGGTAGTCTAAGCGCTGTTTCACCGAACGAGCAAGTGGACTTGCGCATGGCCCGCCTATGTAGGCTTTTTCTTACCTTCGATCCACCAGCATGTCATACAACGCGGCAATAATCAGCAAGCCTGTTTCTATGCAAGTGGAGTCATGCAAACGGTCGAGCGCCGCTATATCCGACTATCAAAAACACGTACACCTCGAAGCGGCACGCTCTCTGAGGGCCGGCATCCCGCAAGCTAGGTACCAAGTGAGCGCTATCTCCTTACGCGTTATATCAACCCCGTACCTGCCAACGTCACGGAGTGTCCGGACGATTACCGCTCGAGCAGTTACATTTTACCCCGAACTCGCCCGAATTACTCTGCTCCCAATTCCCCGCGCCAATCAGCGTCAACTTTTTTAGGCTAGTTGGTTGCGCAGCGGACAAAGATATTCAAAGCAACACACCTAACGGTTGTAATTATAGTTCTTATGGACAATCATCTTATCATCGGCCTGGGCGGGACCGGCGGAAAAATTATTCGCGCTTTGCGGAAAGCCATCTATCAAGCATTTCGCACGCTGGAGCCTCACACTGCCACAATGCGTTTCCTTTATGTTGATTCAAGCAAGGAAATGATGAGGTTAGATGATCCGAGTTGGAGAATATTAGGGAGAAGCGTCCAGCTTGATAACCGCAGCCAACTGCTCATTACCGGGTCGGACCTTAGACAGATCCTTGCCAACCTCGGTGCTTTCCCCCAAATTCGACCCTGGATTGGAGACCGCGCACAGTGGCGTGACATTTTGAACAGCTACGTAGGCGAGTCCCTTGGTTGGCAAAAGCGCCGTCTTGGGCGTTTTCTCTTCGCTTGTAAAGCACGTCATTTTACAGCTCAGCTTCAGGCGCTGGCGGGTGATATGCAGACCTCCAAAACTTCGGCAATCACTTTCCATATTTGTTGCGGTCTAGCTGGCGGTACGGGGAGTGGTAGCGTGATTGATGTCCTATGCCAGGTTCGCCATATGTTCCGTGATTCACGCACTTATAGGATCATCTTGTACGCTCTTTTGCCTGAAGACTTCCCCCATCCCGGCTGGGATACCGGAAATTATCACGCAAACGCATATGCAGCGTTGTTAGAACTGAATGCCTTGAGCGTAGGGGCGTTTCAGCCCCACAACGTCGCGGAAAATGGAAACCGGCTCCATTTGCCCGATCCCTTTAACGGATGTTACCTCTTTACGAATCAAAATGTGAACGGTCTTCAGTTGGACGTAACTGAGCTACCAAACGTCATGGCAGATTTTCTCTTTCAAAAGATTGCTGCAGCAACGTCAATGAATTCGTCAGTGCTGGCAAGAATGGAAGATGCCGAGAACGGTGATGCGACGCCAGAGTCCCGACCGGGTACCGCTATTGGTGAACGCAGCAAGCGTTTCCTGACGTTTGGCATCAAGCGCCTCATGATCCCGGAGCAGGAGATTCGAGAATACCTGACGTTTAAGTTCGCCCGCCAGGCTGCACTGCAACTTCGCTTTAATAACTGGTCGGAGAGCCTGGGATACCTTGACGTGCCCCACAACCAGGATTTAAGGGACTTCGAGCGTCAGGAAATGCAAGAACGTTGGCTCATCAGCGATGACCACCTTTGTTTGTCGCGCGGCATCTCGGCCGAGGAAGCTAACAACAAGGAATGGAAAACCATACAGCAAGAGTGGACAGCGACGATACCGGAGCTCGTGTTGTCTTTAGTCCGGGAGCGGGAGATGCGTTACTGGCTAAAGGATCTAGAGGAACTTTGCGCACAACGCTTCGATGACAACTACCGTGGCATCGGAGTGCGCAAGTTTTACGACACGAAGCTGGCCGCTCGGCAGGAGCACGTTAGGACGATCCGGCGACGCATCGAAACCGGGATATTCAAGGACTGGGAGAACGGCGTGCGCTCGATGCACGACCTCTCTCGTCTGGTCAATGCGCTGCTCGGTGCGTTGGATGAACGCCTTAAAGCCGCTGACCACCGGATTACTAAAGCGAGGGAGAACGAAGAGTATGCGGCCAACAAGGTCGCCGCGAATCGCGCCGAATGGACTAAAGTCGGTCTTCTGTCCCAATGGCTCGGTAAACGCCACAGTCTACTCGGCGCGCACGCCGAGTGGTTGCGGGATCTCTACATCTATCGTACCCAAGTCGAGGCGTGGAGCTTCGCGAAGCGGCTGCTTCAGGATCTCATTCCGGAAATTACGCGCCTAGGTATTGATCTCCAGAACTGTGCTGCGCTCATCGATGATGGGATAAAAGAGTTCAATGACCGGATCGCGCAACGCTGCAACCACGAAATACCGGATCTGCGCCAGTCGGTAGTTCGCTTCTACAAGCCGGAAAAGGTCAAGCAGTTTGCTAGGGATCTGGAGAAAGATCAGACCGAACAGTCTCGACAGGCGCAACGAGTGCGCCGAGCCTTGATACAGCAGCTGGGAGAAGATCCGGGGTTCGCGGCGTTTCAGGGTCGCCTCACTAGGCGGCATTTCCTCGATACTCTGGAACAGCAATGCGAGACGAACGCTAAAGCCGCTCATGATAATCTGATAGCAACCCACAAAGAGCGGAGCCCGCTATTCGGGGTGAATATTGTCGACGCCTTGGAGCAAGAGTTCTACAAGAATGAAGAAAGACTCAGAAGTTTTGTCCGTGATCTTGTCACCATGACGGGCAACTATCTGGACTTTAATACTTCCGAAGTGAATCGAGTAGCGCTAGGCATCCCCCCGGAGATACGGACACGGATTTCCCGATTCATGATCATTATCCCCAAGGCACAGGAGCATATAGCGTTCGCAGAAAAGCTCAAAGCGCTCTTTCGCCAGCAGTTAGGTGGTGACATTCCGATAGAGATTACTGAAGATAAAGAGCGACCCAATGAAATCACACTCATTGGCCTGACCAATCTTTTTCCCTTACGGTATATCAAACCATTGACCCTCCTAAAAGAACGATATGACAATCGGGTCCGCCAAGCGGATAAACCGGCAAAGGTGAAACTCGAACTGCATTGCGAAGGAGATGGGTCGCAGTATCCAAAACTCTTTATCTCTTCCCAGGTGCTCGATATTGCGAAGGACTTCTTTACGCAGGCTGACGCGACAATCGTTGAGTCCGTGCTCGGGCATACGCTGGTGCTGCGTCCGAACGATGATCTTCCATTCAATTTGGTAGCGTTGTGGCAAGAGGGGCAGGTGGACCCCCGGCTGAGCATTGCTGACGCCCGACAGAAGTATCAATCGAAACTGCGTAGAGGGTCGAAACTCTACCTCGTGTATAAAGACCGAGGGCCCGATAGCGCTACTCTCCAAGCGTTGCGAGCGCACACCGGCTATGAGGTCATCCCGATTTTCTCCACGTTGATGGAGCAGGCATTGTGGACCGGTGACAGCGAACGCGTCCTCCACGAACTCGAAGAACCGTATCTTGTTCGCAGTGATCCGTATGCGGAGTCGAAGCCCATTGCCGACCCACAGTGGTTCTATGGGCGGGAGAAACTGCTGCAACGATTGCCTCGTGTACTGGCCCAGGGGCAACATGTCGGCGTTTTTGGTTTGCGCAAGGTAGGAAAGACGTCACTCGTTAACCAACTCCGCCGACGTTTTATCAGTACTCCAACAGTCTTTATCGACTGCCAAGTCTTGTCAGCACGAGCGAACCCTTACTTTCACGAAATATTGCAGCAACTGCAAAAGGCCCTATCTGTCCAAGGCGTCGATGACCTGCCGGCGGTGCCGGCAACTGTGGATAGCGAGATCTTTCGACGGCAGTTCCTGACCTTTTTCGAGCGTTGGGAGAGCAGTGGGCGACCGGGCTCATTCCTCATCATTTTCGATGAGGTCGATAAATTCTTTCCCAACCGAGAGATCCCGAACAGTACCGTGATCCTCGCCGAATATGTCCACTGTTTCCGTGTCCTGCGAGGTCTAGCTCAAACGCGCCAATGTCTCGTGCTGTTGGTAATCGCCTACCGCCCGGAGGTGAATCGCCATAACCTTCTGGCTCCTGGTGTGGGCGAGAATCCTATGTTTCGTTCCTTTCAGGAAGAGCATCTCGGTTTTCTCGCCGCTGCAGACAGTAACGCGCTGTTACATGATGTTGGCCTCTGGAAGGAAATTACCTGGGATGGGCCCGCGCGCCAGCGAGTTTTTCATTACTGTGGTGGTCACCCATTGGTGACCCGTCTGTTTGCGAGCCAAGCCTGCGAGGAGGGAGTACGCAAAATGATTGACGTTACACGGGTCGAGGAAGTCGCAGCCGAAATTCAAGCGACATTTCGCCGTCACGACATCGGTAATTATTACAAAGAAGGGATCTGGGATCTGTTACGGGAGGAAGAGCAGCAGGTACTGAACGCCATCTGTCGGAACGGAACTGACGGAATTCCGGAAGCAGAATTGGCGGGCGAGCGCCGGGAAGACGCCTTAAGCAGTCTTGAACATTTCGGCTTGGTGACAAACGCGGACCGCAGGCTGCATCTGACCAGTGCGCTTTTCCGCTCCTGGGTACAACGGAGACTGAGCGTATGAAAGGCCACAATCCGTACAATTGCGCGATCCCTGGGAATCTCTTTGTGGGCTACGATCGTTTGCGCCAGGAGCTGCTCAACGGCTTTCGTAACGGCCGTTCCTACGCCATTCTGGGGGGTCGCCGCTGTGGCAAAACGTCGCTGCTGAAGCAGCTTAGGACTGACCTCGAGACTGCCGGGCTGGCACCTCTGACCCCTGTCCCGCGGTTGGTTGATATCCAAGCCCTTGGCCGCTGTACGCCACAGTTGCTGTTTCACGAGCTGTACAGAACGATTGTACAGGACGTCGACGCTCAACCCTTCCACACGAGGGAAGAAGGCCGAGAGTACCGGGACTTCCTGGCTGCCTTGGGAGACGCCAAGGCGCTCCTCGATAAACGCTATGGGCGAGCTTGGGTGGTAATTTTGCTGATTGACGAATTGGATGCGGCCATCAGTAAGTTGCCCGATGATCAGTTCTTCCAAAATTTGCGGAATCTACTGATGATGTCAGACTTCCGCAATCACTTTCGCGTGGTCGCCAGTGGGGTGAATGGGATGGCCAAACTGATTACGTCTGGTTGCTCTCCGCTAAACAATTTACGCAACAAATACTTGAGCATCCTGTCTATAAGTCAGATGCATGAGCTTGTTTTGCACGGCTTTCAGCAAGGACTTGATCCAGACGCAGAATCCTTACTGTTGCAGCTAACTGGGAGGCACCCTTATCTGGTACAGGGGCTGCTGGAGAAGCTGTATGATGCAGGGGGTGTACCCGATCGCGCAAAGATGCAAACTGCCGCCGGAGACTTTCTCCGGGAACACCGCGATTTCACTCGATGGCTAGAAATGTTTGGGTCAACGGAGCACGGGGTGTATCAGTTGCTTTCGCAAACGACAGATGGGAGGTTGCATGTCCGTGATCTCCGCTTCGGCCTCGATCCGTCATTGGCTCCCAATCTTGACGACGCGCTGACTGTCTTGAGTTATCATGGAGTGATTGACGACAGCGATCCGGATAGACCCTGCATCGCCGGCGCCATGTTTCGAGATTGGTATCATGCGCACGGATCACGCCAAGTGATTCAGTCGGCAGCGCAGCAACTCGTGGCGGTGCGCCTGTTTATCAGTTACTCTCACAAAGACGACGAGTTGCGGAGGGAATTTGAACCTCATCTTGCCCCGCTCAAACGTCAGGGATTCATTGAGGTCTGGCATGATCGTCGGATTAGCGCGGGGCAAGCATGGGAAGAGGCAGTCGATGACAACTTGGAAGCAGCGCACATGATTCTGCTCCTTATCAGCCCAGAGTTCGTTGCTTCGGAGTATTGTTATGCCAGAGAAATGCAACGAGCACTGGACCGGCATAACCAGAAGCAGGCACGGGTGATTCCAGTAATCGTTCGCCCAACAGATTGGACAGGCCTCCCCTTCAGTAAACTGCAGGCGTTGCCTCCGGATGACAAAGCAGTGACGACGTGGCCGAATCGTGATAGCGCTTGGCTCACCGTGGCACAGGGCATTCGCAGGGTGGTGGAGGAATTACGGAAGCGGTAAACGGTAGCTGTTGACTGTACGGCCTTCGCCGAATCTCGGATTATGCCCAGCGCGAACGGGGAACGGCTAGCTAGGGGCCGTAGCCGAGCCCGTACCCCGCCAGGCGCCCCACGGTCTTCAGGGCCGACCGTGGTGCCGCGTGGAAATCCCGGCGGAGGCGCAGGAGCCGGGGGATCCCG
The DNA here is from genome assembly GCA_013697045.1 of Gammaproteobacteria bacterium. Lineage (GTDB taxonomy): Bacteria > Pseudomonadota > Gammaproteobacteria > JACCXJ01 > JACCXJ01 > JACCXJ01. The sequence continues at coordinate 18,030 of JACCXJ010000283.1, forward strand.
GCAGGCGCGCGCGCGATGCCGACCAAGAGCTTGCCGAGGCGGGGGCGGCCATCGGCGCCGAGCGCGTCCAGGGCGAGCGCCCCCACACCCTCACGCGACATCGGGGCTGCAGCCAGCAGGCAGAGAACTGCGGCCCCAACTCCTCGCCGCACGCGGGACAGCGCCAGGCCGGACCGGCGGCCGGTGCCGCACCCTCTTGATGCGTGTGCACGATCGACAGCGCGCGGGCGGCCGCCCGCTCGTCCAGCACCCAGACGGAGTGCAAGGTGTCTTCGGTCATCGGGATCTCGCCGCGCGCGCCGAACAGCGCGTCCCGGCGCACCTCGGCCCTACGCCTCACCGCTTGACCAGCGGACACACCGCACCAATTTTTAATTTCGAGTCAGCGGCCGGAGCAACCGGCCCCGACCCGGCAGGCGGACTTACTCCGTATTCGTAACCCGGCCCAAGAGGGCGACGGCATGAGCCGCGATACCCTCCTCGCGGCCGGCGAAACCCATGCCCTCGGTCGTGGTCCCCTTGAGGTTGACTTGTCCCGGATCGATCCGGAGATCCGCGGCGAGATTCTCGCGCATGGCGGCGAAATAGGGCGCGAGCTTGGGTTCCTGCGCGACCACCGTGGCATCGACGTTGGCGACCTGGAAACCGAGCGCGTCGATGAGGCCGAGCGTCCGGCGCAGCAGGATGCGGCTGTCGATCCCCGAGAGCGCCGATTGGGACTCGGGGAAATGCCGGCCGATGTCGCCCAGGCCCGCGGCTCCCAAGAGTGCATCGCAGACCGCATGGATGAGCGCATCGCCGTCGGAATGGGCGAGGAGCCCGCGCTCATGTGGGATCGTCACCCCGCCGAGCACCAGGCGCCGGCCCGCTACCAGGCGGTGGGCGTCGTAACCGTGGCCGACGCGCATCATTCCTGGTCCTGCGAACGCAGGTACAGGGCGGCACGCGCCAGATCCTCGGGGCGCGTGATCTTGATGTTGCCGGCATGTCCCTCGATCAGCCGGGGCGCGAGGCCCATCCGTTCCATCGCCTGCGACTCGTCCGTGACCACGCCGCCGCCCGCTGCCACCTGCTCCAATGCCGCGATCAAGGCGCCGAGCCGAAACATCTGCGGCGTCTGCGCCTGCCACAGCCCATCGCGCGCTACGGTGCCGAGCACTTCACTCGCGGGCCCCGCGCGCTTTAGGGTGTCTCCTACCGGCACGGCCAGGAGACCGCCGACCGGATGGTCCCATAGCGCCCCGATCAGGCGATCGAGGTCCGCTCGCCTGAGGCACGGCCGCGCGGCGTCATGTACCAATACCCAGTCATCCCCATCGCCGTGGATGGCGAGCACGCTGAGCGCCGCGAGCACCGAGTCGGAGCGCAGGGCGCCACCGCTCGTGACCCAGAGGGGCGCACGGCAGCGGACCTCCATCCTCTGCCAGTAGGGATCGCCGGGGGCCAGGGCCACCGCCACCCCGCTTACCTTGGGGTGATCGCCGAGCCGCCTGAGACCGTGCGCGAGGACCGGGACCCCGCACAGGGGAAGGTATTGTTTCGGGACATCGGCACCCATGCGTGCGCCGACGCCCGCGGCCGGGATCGCCGCCCACACCCTGCGCATCTACTTCGCGGCCTCGGCGGGCGCTTCGATGATCTGGTAGAACACCTCGTCCTCCCGGATCATGCCCATCTCGGTCCGGGCCCGCTCCTCAATAGCCTCTAGCCCCGACTTGAGATCGGCGACCTCGGCCTCCAGGGCGCGATTGCGCTCGCGGAGGCGCCGGTTTTCAAGCGACTGGGCATCGCGTGCGGAATGAAGCTCGGCGAGATCGCCGATTCCCCTTCGGCCATACCACAATTGATATTGCAACGCGGCCAGGAGGACGGCCAGCAACGCGATGAGGATGGTGGTGAAGCGCGTACCCCGGCGCACGAGCGGAACGCTCGGCGGCGGCTCGATTGCCCTTGCCTGCTCCGGCACGCCGCTATCCGGCAAGGTGTTGGAACGCACGGCGCCCGGGATATGACGCCTGTGGCCCGAGCTCCTCTTCGATCACGATCAAGCGATTGTATTTCGCGACCCGATCGGAGCGCGACAGCGATCCGGTCTTGATCTGCCCGCACGAGGTGGCGACCGCCAGATCGGCAATGGTGGTGTCCTCGGTCTCCCCGGAGCGGTGCGAGACCACGGCCGTGTAGCGCGCCTCGCGCGCCATGCGGATCGCGGCCAGGGTCTCGCTCAAGGTCCCGATCTGGTTGACCTTGATGAGGATGGAGTTGCCGATCCCGCGCTCGATGCCCTGTTTCAGGATCGCGGTGTTGGTGACGAAGAGGTCGTCGCCGACCAGTTGGACCTGATTTCCCAGACGCTCGGTCAGGAGCCGCCAGCCCTCCCAGTCGTTCTGGTCCATGCCGTCCTCGATGGTGATGATGGGATAGCGTGCCACCCACTTTGCGAGCAACTCTGCGAGCTCCGCGCTCGTGAGCTCCTGGCCCTCCGAGGCCAGCCGGTAGCGCCCATCCCGGAAGAGCTCCGAGCTCGCGACATCGAGGCCCAGGAGCACATCCTCGCCGGCACGATAACCGGCACGCCCGATGGCCTCCAGAATCACCTCGACCGCCGCCTCGTTCGAGGGCAGATCCGGCGCGAAACCGCCCTCGTCTCCGACCGCGGTGTTGAGCCCGCGCCCGCGCAGCACGTCGCGAAGGGCGTGGAACACCTCGGCGCCGTAGCGGACGGCGTCGCAGAGGCTCGGGGCGCCGACCGGCAGGATCATGAACTCCTGAAAGTCCACGTTGTTGTCCGCATGCGCCCCCCCGTTGATGATGTTCATCATGGGCACCGGGAGCGTTAACGGCCCGTCGCCGCCCAGATGGCGATAGAGCGGCACGCCGCTCTCCGCGGCCGCGGCGCGGGCCGCGGCCATCGACACGCCGAGGATGGCGTTGGCCCCGAGCCGTCCCTTGCCGGCCGTGCCGTCCAGCCCGCACATGAGGTCATCGAGCTTGGCCTGGGCGCCGACCTCCTGCCCGACGAGCGCGCCCTGGATCTCGCCATTCACGTGCGAGACGGCCTTCTGTACCCCCTTGCCGCGATAGCGCTTGGGGTCCCCATCGCGCAGCTCGATGGCCTCGCGCTCCCCTGTGGACGCCCCCGAGGGCACCGCAGCGATACCGACGGCCCCCGATTGGGTCACGACCTCCACCTGAACGGTAGGATTGCCCCGCGAGTCCAGGATCTCGCGGCCGTGGATGGATTTGATGCTCGACATGCCCTCCCCGACTGCGCTCACCCGCGGGCGCCTTCCCCCACGCTTCCGATGGGTGGCTCGACCGCGATTTTCCGACGACGGGCCGGAGCTCCCGGCGTCCCCTGTGGAGGACTCGGCCCGATCCGTAACTCGCCGGTGTATTCTTGCCACGGTCATGCCCCCTCAGATCCCCTCTCCCACCGGAGATCCCCTCAGGTCCCCTCTCCCACCGGGAGAGGGCTAGGGTGAGGGGATCAAAAAAACCGCGATTCGTGACCGTGCAGCGTATATCATAACGACAGGCCCGGATCCGCCGCAACGCCGGGCCTCACACGCTCGCGCGCATCCGGTCAGGACGGAGGCTCGTCGCTGATCTGCTCCGGAGCGCGCACCACGATCTCCGGTTTGCCGTCGAAGAGCTTGAGCGTACCGTGAACGTAGGCGTAGCTGCGCCGCGGGTGGTCGGGTTCGTCGGCGATGTAGCGATTGTCGAATAGGCGCAGGATCGCCTGTCCGGCGTCGGAGTCGGCATCCGGCACGAACAGCTGAAACGGCTGCTGCAAGGAACCTATGGTCACGACCACGTGCCGGCCGCCGACCCGATGGTATTCCCGCAACTCCGTGAAGACGATCGCCCCGGTGTCATGGGACGCGAGCATCAAAAGGCGCTCGTAATCGAGGCGCGAGTTGAACAAGAGCGGATCGCCGATACGGGCCTCACGATAGGCCGCAATCGCCTGCGCGCGCAGGTGCCACCAAACTCCCAGGAGCGCATAGTTCCGCGCCTCGGCCCCGTTCACCGCGAGCTGGTCCCAGACCCCGCGATGGGCCGCTTGGGCCTCCTGCTCCGCGGCGGTATAGCGCGCGTGGTGGTCGGGAAACTCGGCATAACCGTACTTCACGAAATACGGGCTGTAGCCCGCTCGGATCATGTGCTCCTGGAAATCGAGCCCGGCCGCGTGCACGAAGCCGAGCACCCTGCCGAAGTTGTCCCGATGCTTTTCCCAGCATTCTGCGAGGGGCTCGGTACCCGGAAACTCCAAGGTCACGGCCACGTCGTTCGGGAGGAGACGCTGGGCCTCGGCCTTCGCCGCCCGCCCCCAGGGCGTTTGGGGCTTGGTTCGACTCCCGGAATTCGATTCCTCGGTATCGAGCGCCAGGTTCCGGATGCTCACCTCCCGCCCGTCCGCGCGGATCCGCGCCGTATCCCCATCGACCGCACGTACCACCGTACCTTCCACCGTAGTGCCAAAGAACATACGCTCTACCTCCTCGCATCAATGTTTGCCGGCGCATTACGCACCGCACGCTGTCGCCATCGCAATCGTCGCAGGGCGTTGCACGGCGCGTACACCGAGACCCGTCGGACGACTCCGCCACCCGGTTACCGGGGCGGCCAGTCTCCAGTCCGCCCGTAGTGGAGGGTATCCGGGCCCCGTTACCCGAATGTTACCCCTCGGGCGATCGGCGATCAGTGACTTATTCACATCTCGCGGCCCAACCGACCCGGCGGCGTCCTATGGACGCCACGCCCGGTCGTTCAGGCTAAAACCCGGTTCCGGCAACGTTCCGAGGCGCCGTCGCCGGGATCCGGCCGGGCCGCCTTCCGGCCTAGCAGTCGGCCTTGATGCACCGGACGCTGGGCCCGTGACCTGACTCGCCTGATGTGCGGGGAGGTGCCGGTATGAACCGCCAGGCATCGTTGGTATTATTGAATCCCTTGCTCGGTATCGCCCATCCCATCATGGCTACCCTCACGCTCAAGATCCCCGACGCGCTCGATGCGGCACTGGAGGCGGCGAGTACTCGCCGCCACATCTCAAAATCTGCCGTGGTACGCGCCGCGTTGGAAGAGGCGCTGGCGCAAGAAGGAAAGGCGGCCGACGCAGCCGCCGTTTGGGTAGCGACCTGGCGTGGCTGCCTTTCCGGACCAGAGGAAGCCAGTCCAGATGATGAGCGCTTGAGGCACATCCTGAATAAACATCTGCGCTGATCAGAGCATGCGTCTGCTGCTGGATATCAATGTATTGTTGGACCTGGCCTTTCGACGCTCCGGCGAACCCGCATCCGCCACATGACATCCCGTTCGCCCTGAGTGACGCGCGGTGCCTGGGGCGAACGAATTGCTGATATACGCCCGACGACGCAGACAATCACCGCATCCAATACCGGAACACACGAGCAGCCACCATGTCCAATGTGGGCTGCCACGCGTCGCGGCAAAACCGCCGGATCTCTCGCAATAGCTCGTGCTCAGGCGAGAGCTGGGGCGGCGACTCCACCCGACCCACGGCGAGATCGTATTCGCGGTGAAGCAGCTTGTACTCCTCGCGCTTCTGCTCGGGGACGATCAGCGGTGGAAAGCCCGCCATGAGCAAGGGCAAGTTCGCGAGCAGGCGCGCCATACGGCCATTGCCGTCGAAGAAGGGGTGGACCCGCACGAAGCCGACGTGCAGCTCGACGAAGGCGTCCAACGCCGCGCTAGCATCGTCCGGCGGATCACACAACCAGTGGTTGAGCCGATGTAGCCAGCCCTCCATCAACGTCGATACCTGGGCGGGATCGGCAAATTCGATGTCTACGATGCGGCCGTCTCGGGTCTTGCCAGCGACACGGTTCTTCTCGACCTTCCATGCGCCGATCGGTTGCATGATATCGAAGATCGCCTCCATGAGGACCGCGCGGTGCAAGTCAAATAGATCGTCGAACCTCAGAGCGCTTCTTTCCGACCACGAGTAAACCAGTTCCAGGGCACGTTTGTGTCCGATGACCTCGTGATGGTCTTTCAAGGGCTTGCCCCTGATCGTGAGGCCGTGCTCGATGACCGCCTTCGTTTCCCCCAGGGTCAGGGTGTTCCCTTCGATGGCGGTCGAATCATGGGTCCATTGAACGATAAGTTCCTGAAGGAGCGTCCCCCGTTCGGATTGAGGTAGGTGGCGCCAGTAGCGGGCCGCCCGCCTCTTGATCTCTCGTTCTACGTAGGGATACTCGATGCGGTCTTCACGATCACGGCACCACGCCGCGCCCAGCTCGAGTAGCTCTCGTAGCTTTGCATCGTTCGGGGGGCTCTTGAGGAGCGCCTCCCAGACATGGCTCCACTCGGGGCGGTCCTCGCGGCCTTCGAGCCACGCGCACCCCTGGGCTTGGAGGGCAGCATCGCCGGGGGTGAGAGCGAGGAGCGCCCGCCAGACATCGTTCCACTTAGGGCGGTCCTCGCGGCCTTCGAGCCACGCCCGCCCCTGGGCTTGGAGCGCGGCATCGCCGGGGGTGAGGGCGAGGAGCGTCCGCCAGACATAGTTCCACTCGGGACGGTCCTCGCGGCCTTCGAGCCACGCGCGCCCCTGTGCTTGGAGGGCCGCATCGCCCGGGGTGAGGGCGAGGACCGCCTGCCAGACGAAGGCCCACTCGGGGCGGTCCTCGCGGCCTTCGAGCCACGCGCGCCCCTGGGCTTGGAGGGTCTCATCGGGAGTGAGGGCAAGGAGCGCTTTCCAGACATGGCTCCACTCGGGGCGGTCCGCGCGGCCTTCGAGCCACGCGCACCCCTGGGCTTGGAGCGCGGCATCGCCGGGGGTGAGGGCGAGGAGCGCCTCCCAGACATGGCTCCACTCGGGTCGGTCCTCGCGGCCTTCAAGCCACACGCGCCCCTGGGCTCGGAGGGTCTCATCGGGGCTGAGAGCGAGGAGCGCCCGCCAGACATGGCTCCACTCGGGGCGGTCCTCGCGCCCCTGGAGCCATGTCAGCGCGACGGGGAATAGGTCCCGCCGGATCGAGTCGCGCGGGCCGACCATGAATCGGCACAGATTGCTAAATGCGAAAGGCGAACCGGGTTCCTCAGGGGATTCACGGAAGATGCTAACCAAGAACGCCACATCGACTATGCCGCGCAGTTTCGCGAGACGCTTCGCGCCATCGAAATGAATCTTGGGGTTTCTGGATTTACAGAGTCGGACAAGCAAGAGCTTGGCGGCCTCGTAGTCCGTGAGGTCCAGTCGTTTGACTTTGTCCCACACCCGGACGTCCGCGCCTGTGGCCGGGCCGTGTCTGAGGGCCTGTCTCGCGTTCTCAAGCATCCAGGCGGCCCGTTCACCGGAGTCGATCAATGGCTGAAAGACGCGGTTCCAGGTCGCGTGTTGGACATGCTGTTGCAGCCAATTCTGAGCGAGGTCGACGAGCTTGGCACGCTCGTACTTATCTTTCCAAAGGATCTGCCAGAGGTAGTTCCAAGGGGCTAGATCGAGGTGCTGCTCCAGCCAACCGACGGCCTGTCGGCAAACGCCGGCCTTTCGATCCGGCGGCAGGACATCCCATGCGGTCTCCAGGAGTAGCGCCCATCCTTCCGCATTGACGTCTCGGGAACCCATCCAGCCCAGGATCCGGTCGGGCCGGACAATTTTCGGGACCGCCTCGGGCCGCCGCTTGGTGATGGCGCTCTTGCACGCCAGGAGGAGCCCGATCTCGAGATGGGGCGGTTTGTCTTCGATCAGGACCTCCCAAATCTTCTCCAGCGCGTCGATGGCGAACTGCTCCGGGATACGCTTGCCCCCCTTCTTGTCGCCTCCAAGCAAGCTTATCAAGCTGCGCGCGCGCTCTTGATCACCGACAACTGCCCTGAAATAGGCGGCGATGTCGAGCGCCCTGGCCTCTGCAGAGGCGCGCTCGGGACGGTAGATCTCGTAGAGCGTCCGGCCGATCGCCGCATGAAACGAGACCGAAAGCCTGCCGGCAGGGTCCTCATTGAGCCATACGAGGCCCGCGTCCTTGAGCTCGCGCAGGGCGTCCTGCACGCCGCCGAAGAACGAGACTGGCGGCCGAATGCCCATGCGATTGACCGCGAGGGTCATGAGCATGATCTCGTAAATGCCCAGAGCTTGAAGTCTCTGCTTGAGTCGGGCAGCGAATTCCTCCACGGAAGCGAAGCCCTGGCGGGCGCGATCCAGGGTGAAAGCCGCCACGACGAAATTCGCTTGTGTCGGCCGCCGAAGGTCGGTGCCGCCGGTTCGGGCACAGAACCACTGAAAATACTCGCCCTGCTCCGCCTCGGTGAGGAGCGGGACATCGACCCTTTGGACGGACAAGACACCATGGCCATGAGCCATCTCGACGAACGCCTCGCGGCTCTCGTCCGGCCCACAGGCGAGCAGCGTGATGTTAGGGGCCCTATGCGCCTGCCGGTTGATTTCCCGCCAAAGCTCCGGCCGACGCTCATCGGGCGCATAGAGGTCATCGGCGACGATGAGCGCTCGTCCGCTCCCGACCTGCTCGATGGCCCTGGGGAGATCCTCGGCAAAATGCTCCAGGTAGATGACGGGGAGATCAAGATCGCAGACCACCTCCCGCAAGCTTTGCAGCAGCAAGGCGCTCTTGCCGACGCCCGAGCCGCCGGAGATCCACACGACCGGGACCTTTCTGCCGCCATCCCGGCGTGAAGAATCCAGCGGGATCGCTTGTTCAATCACCTCCAGGATCGGCCGGACCCGGTCGGTTCGTTCCAGGAAACAGCCTTCACGCAGATCCGCCAGGCGCGGGCGTTGGCCGATCAGGATCCGGTTCGAAGGCGTGTCCGCCGGTTCGAAGTCCCGCGGGCCGAGCAGGGTACCGACGATCGGGCCGTGGACTGTTGCATGCTGAAGGTCTTGTACATGCTGAAGCTCTTGCAACAAGGCGTCGACGATCTCATCCGAGCCTCGATTCAGCCCCAGCAGGTGTTGCAGCTTGGCAATGCAGGCGTTGACGAAGTCGTAGGGACGAGGAACCGTCTTCCAGAGCTGGATCGCCAGCTCGATCCTCGGATCGCCCTCGACTTGGTACCCGTGAAACCTTTGACTCTCCCGGATCCGTTCCCAGCGTCGCGCTTCATCGTCTGCGAGGCCGAGCCTAGCGGGATCCCATGCCTCGTCTAGGCCTACCGCCCTTCGACTACAGATGACGCGAAAACAGACTCGGGCGCGAAACGCGGGATAGTCTCGCTCTAGGAAACGGTCGATCTCCAGGAATTCGGCAACCGCGCTCTTCTGCGATTTTCTGGTTAGGGTGCGCTTGATCTGGGTAAGATAGACGAGGTCTCCATCAAACTCGGCCAGATCGCTCAGGCCATCGAACGCAAGCGTTGCAGTGCTACCCTCGTCAACCACCCGGCCAAAAAAGGCCTTTAAGGATAAGGCGAGCTGGTAACTGAATCCGGCCAAGGCGTGTCGCCCGCCGGCGGCGCGCTTCGGTGAAGCGTCCGACCACGCTCTTTCGAGCGTCAGCAATGAGACCGGGGGAGAAGTCACCTATGCTGTGCTCCGAAAGGCGCGAGTCTAAAGCGCTTATCGCAGCGCTCTTAGAGCCCGCGAGGAGTATCCGTTGCTATCGTTTAGCGTTCGGAAGGACACGGTAGTCACTCGCGCCTGGCCAGCGTATACCCGCTATTGTGACGGTCACGGTGGGGAGGATCAACGAGAGGGGCCGGGGCCCTCGCGCGCGGGCGTAACGGCTATCTCGCCATACGCTCAGACCCGTGACAGCAACCAGCAGCGGTGCACGCGCGGGTTGCGGGCGAAGTCCGTGGGGATGGTCGCGCGCGTGAGGTCTTCTATCCGCAACCCGAGCGCCGCGATGGCCGGCTCGTCGAGCTTCATGTGGCGGCGGTTGGTGGAGAAGATCATCACCCCGTCCGGCGCGAGCAGGCGGGCGGCGGATCGGATCAACGTGACGTGGTCGCGCTCCACGTCGAAGGTCTCGCGCATGCGCTTGGAGTTCGAGAAGGTCGGCGGATCGGTGAAGATCAAACCATAGCGCTCGTCCGCGGGCAACGTGCGCGTTGTTTCCTCTAGCCAAGCGAGACAATCGGCCTGTACCAGCGCGTGTTCCGGCCCGGTGATACCGTTGCGGTCGAGGTTGCGGCGCGCCCAGTCCAGATAGGTGCGGGACAGATCCACGGTCGTGGTGCTCGAGGCCCCGCCGAGCGCGGCATAGACCGTGGCGGTGCCCGTATAGCCGAAGAGATTCAAAAATCTCCGCCCGCGGGCCAGCTCACCGATCAGTGCCCGGGTCGGGCGGTGGTCCAGGAATAGGCCGGTGTCGAGGTAATCGGTGAGGTTCACGAGGAAGCGGCAGCCGTTTTCCCGGACCTCGTGCAACTCGCCGCCGGCGGCCAGCTTCCGGTATTGCTCGGCACCCCGCTGGCGGCGGCGCTTTCTCACGTAGAGGTGTGCCGCGGGTATCTTGCAGAGCCTGATAATCACCGCCAGCGCGGTTTCCAGCCGACCCGCCGCGCGCGCCGCATCGATGTGGGGCGGGGCCTCGTGCTCTTGTACATAGACATAACGCCTCTCGCCCTGATAGAGATCGATGGCCAGGTTGAATTCCGGAAGATCCGCGTCGTAGATCCGATAGCAATCGACCCCCGCGCGCCTGGCCCAGCGCGCCAGCGACTTCATGTTCTTGGACAGCCGGTTGGCGAACATCTCGGCGCCCGCGGCGGCTCCCGTTCGTTCGGCCTTTGCGGGAGTCTCTTGCGGTCTCCGGTCGAGCGTGCCGCTGCCGGCGGCGTTCCCGACCGGGTCGGCAGCCATCGTTTCCGCCAAAGCCTCGCGTCCCGGTGGAGTCGCGATGGCGGCTTGCGGTGAGGACGGCACATGGAAGCAGTAGAGCCGGCAACGCAGCGTGCCGTTGTAGAGCACCTGCGTGCGCTCGGGCACGGCGCGCAGGCGGTGGGCGAGCCCTGCGTTCTGCGTGAAGACGGCCGCTTGCCAGCCCGGAAACCCCCGTTTGAGCGCGTCGCCCAGCGCCGCATACAGGCGCGGCAGATCGGGGTCCCGCCCGAGGCGCTCGCCATAGGGCGGGTTCGCCACCACCAACCCTGGCAGGCGCGCCTGAGGTTGCAGATCGGCCAGAGCGCATCGCTCGATGCGGATCTTCTCCGCGAGGCGTGCGCGTACCACGTTGCTCAAGGCCCGTTGCACGGCCATCGGATCGCAGTCGGAGCCGAGAATGGCGTTGTCCCGCATCCCTTTGGCTCGCCGCGCGCGCGCCTCTTCCAGCAACTCGGCCCAAACGATCGGGTCGTGCCCGCGCCATTCGAGGAATCCGAAGTAAGGGCGCAAGAGACCCGGCGCGATGTCGAAGGCCATGAACGCCGCCTCGATAGGCAGGGTCCCGGACCCGCACAGTGGATCCGCGAACGGCGCGCCCGACTCGGCGAGCGCGGGCCAGCCGGCAGAGAGCAGGAGGGCCGCGGCCAGGTTCTCCTTGAGCGGCGCCGGGCCGCCTTCCTCCCGATAGCCGCGGCGGTGCAAGGCCTCGCCGGAGAGATCGATGCCGAGGCTCGCCTGATCGCGGTGCAGATACACATGGACGCGCACATCCGGCCGCTCGCGATCGATGGAGGGGCGCTCGCCATGCCGTTCGCGGAGCTGGTCCACGATGGCGTCCTTGACCTTGAGCGCCCCGAACTGGGAGTGGGTGATCGCCGAATCGACCGCCTCGAATCTCACCGCCAGCGTCCCCGCCGGCGCCAGATGCTCGTCCCAGTGGATGGCTCGCACCCCTTCGTACAGGGCCTCGGGCGTGGGCGCCGGGAAGCGCGTGAGGGGCCACAGGACACGGCTCGCGAGCCGGGACCACAGGCACGCGCGGTAGGCCGTGGCCAGGTCGCCTTCGAAGTACACCCCCGCGCGCCCGGGCCGCACCGAAGCCGCGCCGAGGGTAGTCAACTCGCTCGCGAGCAACCGTTCCATGCCCTTGGGTGTGGTGGCGAAGAGCGATGAGCGGAGCATTCGCTAAGCGCGCCGCAAAGACCGCTCGGGCGTCACGTCTCCGACGTAGGGATGTAGCCCGCGAGCGCGGAGGGCGCGCGCGATGGCGCCTTCGACGGGCTTCTCGAAACTTCGGTCACAGTGGCTCCGTCCCCTTGTTCAGCATGTCCAGATATTGGCCGTACACGTAGACCCGGCTGCGCCGGCGCCCGGTGATTTCCCGAACGATCCCGAGCTGTTCGAGGGACTCTAAGGCCTTTCCGGCGGTCGGGGCGGAAAGCCCAGTGGCTTCGACAAGCGAGCCGACCGTCGCGAGTGGCCGCTCGGCCAGCGCCTCGTGCACTTGCAGGGCGGACCCTGAGCCGCGACCGATGTGGCGGATGTGGTCACGGTCCCCTCGGAACAGCTCGGCGATGGACCGTGCCGTCTCGACGGCGCTCGCGGCTGTGTCCCGGACGGCCTGCGCGAAGAAATCGAGCCACGCTTCCCAGTCGCCGTCCGTGCGCACCAGCGTCAAGAGCTCGTAGTAGCGCTGCCGGCGCTCTTTGAAGAACAGGCTCAGGTACAGAAGCGGCTCGCGCAGAACACTCTCCGCGCAGAAGAGCAGCGTGATCAGCGAGCGGCCGACACGGCCGTTGCCATCGAGAAACGGATGGATGGTCTCGAACTGCACATGGGCAAGCGCCGCCTTGACGAGCGTGGGCGTATGCTCGGGCTCATCGTGCAGGAATTTCTCGAGCCGCCCCATGCACTCCGGTACCGCGTCCGCCGGCGGCGGCACGAACACCGCGTTTCCCGGCCGGCTGCCGCCGATCCAATTTTGTGAACGGCGAAACTCGCCCGGCAGGCGCTCGGCACCTCTTCCCCTCGCCAGGAGGATCTGGTGAACCTCCCGGATGAGTCGGTTCGAAAGCGGAAACCCTTCCCGGATCCGCTTGAGGCCGTGTTCCAGCGCGGCGACATGGTTCGACACCTCGATCACGTCGTCCACCGGCACGCCCGGCGCCTCATCGAGCTCGAAGAGCAAGAGGTCGGACAGCGAGGACTGCGTGCCCTCGATCTGTGAGGAGAGCACCGCCTCCTTGCGAACATAGCTGTAAAGAAACAGGTTCCGGTCGGGCAGCAGGGTGGACACGCTGTCCAGCCGGCCCAGCGCGAGCAGGGCCTGATCCAGCGATTCGCGCACGGCGGGATCGAGACGCAGGGGCGGCTCGGGGGGCAGGGGCCCGGGCACGAAAGCCCGTACCGCCTCGCCGCCGACGGTGGAAACCACCCGATACTGCCCGGTATGCTCGCGCTTCATGGCGCCTGGATCGCCTTGATAAAGTTTCTTTCGCTGACCTGCCCGTAGATTAAGCGAAAGGAGTTTACCTTTAATTGTGGTCCCGGGCGATGGTCCGCGCCGCGCGGGTATTCGGCGCCAGGCTACACGCGCGGCGGGTTGACCATGGTACGTCAGGAATCTAACATGACCTAACATGTCACTGCCGCGGAGGGCCACGTGAATTTCAGCATCCATCTGCCCGATCCCTTGCTCGCCGACCTCGACGCCTTCGCCCAGACGCGGCAGACGAGCCGCAGCGGCGTGATCCGGGAGGCGGTGCGCGAGTACCTGGCCCGCCAGGCGTTGCAGGTCTGGCCCGCAGACCTCGAGCGCTGGATGCGCGAGCCATTGCCCGTCTCGGTTGAGGAAGGACCGGACTTCGACGCCATCCGTGCCGAGATGAATGCGGCGATGCGCAAGCGCACTGCCCGAAAGGCCAGGCGCTGATGCGCTACCTGCTCGACACCAACATCGTCAGCGCATGGGCACGGAAAAGCTCGTCGGCCCTGATGCTCAAGCTGGCGCAAACGCCACCCGCCGCTTTGTGCGTCTCTACCCTGCTCGAGCACGAGCTGCTCTACGGTTTCGCGCTCCTGCCCGGGACTCGGGCGGAAGCGATGACGCTGCGCCTGCTCGAAGTGCTACCGAGTCTGCCGTTCGGCAGCGCCGAAGCCAGGCGGGCCGCGACGCTACGGGTAGCGCTCGCTCGCGCGGGCAAACCCATCGGTCCCTACGACACGCTGATCGCGGCGACCGCGATGGAGCATGGGCTGACCTTGGTCACGCACAACACGCGCGAGTTTCGGCGCGTGGAAGGGCTGGCCGTCGAGGATTGGCTCGCTTGAAGCCTCGCGCCGGACGGACAGGACGAAGCGACATAGGGAGTCTTCTGTGACACCGTTGGATTCGATAGCACTGTGGCAGCGCACGCTGGCGCCGCATGGCGATCCGCTCGATGCCAGGCGCGAGGTGCTGCGACAGGCCTTGCTAGGCTTTCGCGAGCGCGTCGCCGCGCTCGTCCAGACGCTCGGTGCCCGGCCTGACCGTACACGACATCACCCACCTCGACGCGCTGTGGCGGGTCGCCGATCAGATCGCCGGACCCGACTATCCGATCAATCCCGCCGAGGCGTTCGTGCTCGGCGGCGCGTTTCTGCTGCACGATGCGGCGCATGTTATGGCGGGGCATCTCGTCGATCAAGCAAACCGTGCAGTGGCAAGACCTGATCGCCCAGCGATACGGCGGTCGAGACCCGGCAGGCCGCAGTGACGAGGAACGGTCGGCGTTGTTCCAGGTGCTGCGCTATCTGCATGCCGAGCAAGCGCACACGCTCGCGAGGCTGGAATGGACCGTGCCGAATACCGGCCCGAAGCTGCATCTGCTGGAACATCCGGAACTGCGCGAGTACTACGCGGACCTGATCGGCGAAATCGCCGCGAGCCATCATTGGCCCTCGCATCGCGTGGCCGAGGTGTTCGCCGATCGAAGGGTGTCGGCACCGGGGTTCATGCAGCCGGCCGATTGGGAGGTCGATGCGTTCAAGCTCGCGTTTCTCTTGCGCACGGCGGATGCGGCGCATATCGACGGTCTTCGCGCACCCTGGTTCCTTTTTGCCCTGCGCCGGCCGGAAGGTATCTCCGAGAATCACTGGCGATTCCAGGCGAAGCTCGGCCAACCGATGAGGACGCCAGCGGGCGAACTACGCATCACGTCGGGCAGCCAGTTCTCGCACGCTGAGCGCAAGGCGTGGTGGTTGGCATACGACACCGCCTGCATGATCGATCGCGAGCTGCGGGACGCGCATGCGCTAATGCGGGATGAGGGACGCCGATGCTTCGCGGCCACCTGCGTTCTCGGTGCGGAGACTCCGGAGGCGTTTGCGCGACAAGTGCCCGTGCGCGGCTGGGAGCCGGTGAACGTTGCGCCGATAATCGGGGACGTACCGAAGGTGATCGCGGCGCTGGGCGGCAGCAAGCTGTACGGCGATGAGCCGTGGATCGCCTTGCGCGAACTGCTGCAGAACGCCCTCGACGCCGTGCGGGCTCTACGCGCGTTGGAATATCTCGGAGAGACCGAAGGCGAAGTCGAGGTCAGAGCCGAGCGTGCCGACGGGGCCGATTGGTGGCTGCATGTCACCGACACCGGGATCGGCATGAGCCGGCACGTGCTCACGAACGTCCTGCTCGATTTCGGGAATTCGTTGTGGCGTAGCGATGCCTTGCGTGACGAGCTGCCCGGTCTCGCCAGGTCCGGCTTCGACGCCGTGGGTCAGTTCGGCATCGGTTTCTATTCGGTCTTCATGCTGGGCTCGCAGGTGCGGGTCATTACCCGCCGGTTCAAACGCTCGTCGCACGACGATGCGGACCAATGGCAACTGGTCTTCGAAGAAGGGCTGCGGGGTCGGCCACTCGTGACTCAAGCCATAGGAACTGATTGCTTGACCCGTCAAGGAACACGCGTGTCGGTCAGGCTCGGCGCGGACCGACTTGCTCGCATGTTTGCGCGGCTGATCCGACACGAATTGACGAGGGTTGAACCGCCGGATACGGTACTGCAGCGCGGCAGTGAACTCCTCGCCGGCTTGGTCGGCTGGCTTTGTCCCGCGAGCGAAGTGGCGCTCTACGCCCGGTTCGCGAATGCACCGAAGGTCGCCGCTGTTGCTCCAAACGACTGGGTGTACCTCGAGGAAGAGGCCCTCATCCGCCGTGTGCAAATCGAATATGGCGCCCTCATCGCGTTTAGGGAACTTCGACGGCGAAACATACCTACAGCGCGCCGTGTGCAATGCGAAGATGGCCTCCTCGTCCCCTTGAGAGACGAGTGCGGCGCGGTGTTGGGTCGTTTGGGACTAAATTATGCCGAGTGGGGATTTATTCCAGCCGCCGCTGCAATGCATGGTATTCGCTGTGCGGAAATACCAGGACTGGACGGCTTGGTGCTTGCTCGCGAAAACAACCAAGATGCGCGTCGGACCAAGGCACCGGTCGCGGGCTCTCGGGCAGCTTGGTCGCAGTGGGCCGAGCAGGTGCTGGACGGACTACCGGAGGAAGAGATCGACGCGCTCTTGAAGCTACACCCCCTGCTACCGGATCACGACCTGCCGGTGTGGCGCTTTGGCGCGCATGCAACCACGCTGGTTGATCTCGTTGCGCACATCGGTGCTAGGGATGAAATTCGCGTTCACCTGGGTGAGGTGTCACACAAGAACGATGACGATATGAGCAGCCACCGATTCGATTTCGGACTCAAGGTGTCCGACGATCTGATTATTAGGCCGCGGTACCGGCGGTGGCGGGACACAAAGCACTTTCCGTGGATACTCGGCGTTTCGCCGATCGACTACAAGTCGCGCCTCGAAGCAGAATTGACCGGCGGTTGGGGCGGTTTCGAGAAGCACGAGGAGCACAACGCCGTCGTAGGCGAGGTAGACGGCATCGAAATCTATCGATCAGTGGCGGTGTACCGGCGCGTACCGACAGCTTGAGGAAAATTAGCTAAGCCGGCGGTCGATATACTGGAGCACGCGAAGAATTCGCATTGCGCTCGTGCGGCGCGCCGATCACGAGCCTGCGAAGCCAAGCAGGGTGCGCCGCGCGCATCATTCGAGTACCATCCGCGTGCGCACAGCGCACCCTACGGTCGCTGCCCACAGCAACCACCGCTTCCCCCGCTCAGCAATTCGCGTAGTAGTGCTTAAGGTAGTCTTCGAACGATAGATCGTCCGTGCGCTCGATCTCCGCCTGTTTCGCGAGCGATGCCTCGGCGGCCTCGGCGAAATACGCCGCGCGTTCTTTGGATAAGGGGCGGTCCCTGAAATAACGCGCGTGCTCTTCGGAAAGCCTGAGCGCGAAGGCGACGAACGACTCGCCGCGCTCGCGCATCTCCGCGAGCATGCGCGCCGAGGGCAGCAAGCTCGGGTCATGGATGGCGGCCCGCTGCCGGTTGAGGACACTGCCATACGGGCGTTCCGGCGCGGCGGCATCGAGCAGGGCGCAGATCGCCTCGATGCGCCCGATGAGGTCCAGCGCAAACTCCGCGAAAGGCCGTGAAATCCCGCGTTCCTGCAGGGTCACGTCCGGGTCACGGCCATGACGCGCGACGGCGAGTTGATTGTGTTCGATTTCACGGGACTCCTCCCCCGTCAAGGGCGGACTTTCGGTGAAAAGGCAAAAAAGCATGAAGGCCTCCAGGAACCGGATCTCGCCGGCATCGAGGCCGCTCGGATGGAAGCAACCGAGGTCCAGGGCCCTGAGCTCGACGTATTGGACGCCGCGACGCTCGAGCGCCAGGGTCGGCCGCTCGCCCGAGCGGGCCACCTGCTTGGGGCGCACGAAGCTATAGTACTCGTTCTCGATCTGGAGGATGTGGTCGTTGAGCTGGCGGTACTCGCCGTCCACCTTCACGCCTATTTCGCGATAGGGAGGATAGGGCGTTTCGATCGCGCGGCACAGACCCGCGACATATTCGTAGAGGTCGTTGTAGGAGATGTCGAGTCCGCGCTGGCTCTTGTTCTTGTAGCCGAAGTCGCTCATGCGCAGGGAGGTGGCGAACGGGGCATAAAAGGTCTCGGGATCGAGGCGCTTGAAGTCCGTATCCCGAAGGCCCACGAATGACCTGCAGACGGCCGGTGAAGCACCGAAGAGATAGAGCACGAGCCAGCCATAGCGTTGGATGTTGCGCACGAGACCGAAATAGCTCCGATCGACGAAGTCGCGCAGCGGTCCGCTTTCGCCTTCCTGATACTGGTAGGCTGGCCAGAATGCCTCGGGGAGGGAGTAATTGAAATGCACACCGGCGATGGCCTGCATGGCGCGGCCATATCGGTATCCGAGGCCACGCCGGTAGATGTGCTTCATCATCCCGACGTTGGAATGCCCGTACCCGGCAATGGGGATGTCCTCGTCGCCGCGCAGCCGGCACGGCATGCTCGCGGCCCATAGGATCTCGTCTTCCAGGCAGCCGTAGACAAAGCGGTGGATGTCCTCCAGGAACCTGACCGTCTCTTCGGCATCGGCGCAGGGCGGGGTGCGAAACTCGAGCAGCGCCTCGGAGTAGTCGGTGGTGATATCGGGATGGGTGAGCGCGGATCCCAGGGCCCGCGGGTGAGAAGTATGCGCGATGTCGCCCGTTGGGGTGACGCGCAGGCATTCCTTTTCGATCCCCTTGCGACCACGGGTGAGCAAGGGTCCCAGATCGGCGTCTTGGAGCCATCGGAGGCACTCCTGAAATCGCGAAGTCACGGTCAACGTTTCACGGAAAAAATAGACGAACGGTCAGGCTTGTGAAAGATCAGGATACAGCCGACATGCTATGCGGGGCTCAGGAACCGATCGACCAGCTCATCGACGGCCAGCGCGGCCAGGCGCTCGGGGTCTTCGAAGATCGCGGTGAGCGAATCGACCCGCTCGCCCGGGAAACGGGTCGCGACGTTGGTGCGAAACTTCGTAACCAGCCGCGGGAGCGCCTCGGCACGGCGCCGCGGGTGCCCCAGCGGGAAATCGATCTCGATCCGGTCGCTTCTGCCCCCGTCGCGAAAGAACACCTGCACGGCATTCGGGATGGCGCGTTTTTCGGGATCCAAATAATCGCGGCTGTAGCGCGGGTCCTCGTCCACCACCATCCGGTCTCGAAGCGCGTCGATGCGCGGGTCGGCGGCTACTTCGTCCTCGTAATGGCGGGCCGACAGCTCGCCGTAGAGGAGGCAGACGGCCACGATGTACTCCAGGCAATGGTCGCGGTCCGCCGCGTTCTGCAAGCGACCCGTCTTGCTGATGATGCAAAGCGCTGGCGCCTGGGTGGCGATCTCGATGCGCTCGACCTCGGAAACCCGCCCGCGCACCTCCGGGTAGAGGCGCAGGGCGCATTCGGCGGCGGTCTGCGCGTGGAACTCGGCAGGAAAGACGACCTTGAAGAGGATGTGCTCGACGATATAGCTCCCATACTCCCGCTGCAACCGAAAGGGCCGGCCGCCGAAGAGGACATCGTAAAACCCGAAGCGCGCGGCCGAAAGCGCGCCCGGGCAGCCGGGCTCGCCCTTCCGCGACATCAAGGCCAGCCACAGCCCGCGGCTCGTGGCATCGCCCGCCGCCCAGGACTTGCGCGGCCCCACGTTCGGCGCCTGGCGGTAGGTGCGGAGGCTATGCCCGTCCACAAAGACGTGGGAGACGGCGCGCATGACGGCGTTCTTATCACCACCCAGTAAACGGGTCGCGACCGCGGCCGTGGCCAGCTTGACCAGCAACACGTGGTCGAGCCCCACGCGGTTGAAGCCGTTCTCGAGCGCCAAGCAACCCTGCACCTCGTAGGCCCGGATGAGCGCGTCGAGCAGCTCGTGCACCTTGATCGACGCCAGTCCCTCGGCGCGCCGGGTGCGGCTCTGCCAGTCGGTGACCGCGAGGAGCCCGCCGAGGTTGTCCGAGGGGTGCCCCCACTCGGCGGCCAGGAAGGTGTCGTTGTAGTCGAGCCAGCGGATGGCCGCACCGATGTCGAAGGCGGCCGTGACGGGGTCGAGGCAGAAGCCCGTGCCGGGCACGCGCGCCCCGTTCGGCACCACGGTCCCGGCCACGAGGGGCCCGAGATGGCGGGTACATTCGGGGTGGCCGAGCGCGAGGATGGCGCAGCCGAGGGCATCCATCAAGCAGTAACGCGCCATGCGATAGGCCTCCGTACCGAGACCCTCTGTTTCGGGCCCCCGATCGGCGACCACATAGTCGGCGATGGCCTCGATCTCGGGGTCGAAAGGCCCGGTCTCGCCCACGGTCCTCACCCGCGTTGCTCGATCGGCACGAAGGCGCGCGGCTCGGGGCCCACGTAGGCCGCGCTCGGCCGGATCAACCGGTTATGCGCGCGCTGTTCGATGATATGGGCGGCCCAACCGGTGATACGCGACAGGACGAAGAGCGGCGTGAACAAAGGGGTCGGGATCCCGGCCAGGCGATAGGCCGAGGCGCTGTAGAAATCGAGGTTGGTGTGCAGCCCCTTTTCGCGCCACATGAGCGCCTCGATGCGCTCCGAGACGGGAAACAACACCCGGTCCCCGGATGCCTCGGCGAGCCTGTGGGACCAGGACTTCATGAGCGGTGAGCGCGGGTCACCGTGCTTGTAGATGCGGTGTCCGAAACCCATGATGCGCTCGCGGCACCTCAGCATCTCAGAGATCCCCCGCTCGGCACTATCGGGATCGGGAAAGCGCTCGATGAGCCGCATCGCCTCTTCGTTGGCGCCGCCGTGCAGCGGCCCGCGTAAGGCCCCGATGGCGGAGCACACCGCCGAATAGAAATCCGACAGCGTCGAAGTCGTGACGCGCGCGGCGAAGGTCGAGGCGTTCAGCTCGTGCTCGGCATAGAGGATCAACGAGGCATCGAGCATGCGCACGGAGAGGGGATCGGGTTCCCGTTCGTGCAAGGCAAGCAGGAACGAGTGCGCAAGCCCCGAAGGTTCGGCGTGCGGCACCCAGGATCGGCCGGCATGATGCCAGGCGAGCAGCATCGTGGGCAAGGCAGCGACAAGCCTGTCGGCGATCGCGTACTGATCGCGGCCCGCGCCTTCCGGCTCGAGCGTGCCGAGCGCCGAGCAGCCCGTTCGCAGGACATCCATGGGGTGGGCGTCGGCCGGGAGGAGCCGCAGGATCGCGTAGAGCGCCTCGGGCAATGGCCTCAGCGCTGCCAGGCGCTCCCGATACGCCTCCAGTGCCTGGCGCCCCGGCAGCTCGCCGTGCACGAGGAGATAGGCCACTTCCTCGAAGCTCGCGCCTTCGGCGAGGTCGACGACCGAATAGCCGCGGTAACGGAGCCCGAGCGACTCCTGTCCTACGGTCGCGATCGCGGTCTCGGCCGCGACGACCCCTTCCAAACCTGTTGCGAGCATGACGGTGATGCCTCGATGACGCCCAAGAAGCCGTTAATGCCTACCCCCCCGGGGCCGGACACGACGCGGCCGCATCTCGTTCAACCCATGGGCAGGCGCGGCGTATTCTATCAGTCGGCCGGTCCTGCCGGCAGGATCGCCGCCCGCGACACGAATCTTCTTTCCGATCTTGCAACGCAAAGCGCTCACGCTCAACGACTTCCCGTCCCTTGAGGCTGTCGCCGAGCGCATCGCGGCGTTTGAGCGCTACTATGAATCGATCGCCAAACCGCGGTGGCCTGCACCTACCGCATTGTTCTCGGGCCCCGAGCGGGGCAGAAGGTGCTGACTTTTACAAAACGTCCCGAGCCAAGGGGCGCCAATCCCCGTTTTCACGGGGAGGCGACGCTCCGTCCTTTGGTTGCCAAGCAGGCACCATCCCTGTGCCTGGCTTTCCGACCGTGCCGGTCAACGCCCATAGCCCCCTCAGCGGACCACGCCGAGGCGCTCCCTCCCGCGGCGCCCGCCTGAGCTGGGCCCGGTTGCTGGGGGTTCGAGATCGACCTGGAACGCTGTCGCCATTGCGGCGGCCCCTTGGCGATCATCGCCGCCATCGAACATCGCCCCATCATTGCGAAGATCCTCGCCCACCTCGGCTTGCCCGCCCGGGCACCGCCCCGCGCTCATTCGATCGATTCCCAATGGCCTGATCCCAGGCCGCGACCCCCTCCCACCCGGTTCCCTCCTTGAGAGGTTTTAGCGATTTTGTGGTACGATAGTTTCTGGACGAAGCGATCACGGTGGGGTCGAGGATGGCGGCGATGATCTTAAAGGTGCCGCCGCAGTGGGGGCAATGTTCAAATGGGGGTCTCCACTTAGCTGCAGTGACTACAAGATATTGGGGTCAGGGCTTGGCGATGATGTCCTTGAGGGTGCCTGTTGAGTATATACTACAGCTAAGGCGTCGCGCACAAATAACATGACTAAGTTGTCCTTCGCGTCGGCAGGACCGTGTAGTTCCAGTCGCCATGAAAGTTGTCCGGCTTGAGATTGAGCGAGGCCAGTTGCGCGTCTGTGATCT
>JACCXJ010000312.1 GCA_013697045.1 Gammaproteobacteria bacterium
CATCGGCTGTCCCAACCTGGCGGGGCGGGCCTACACGCGGGAGAACCTGGAGAGGCTGCTCGAAGAGGGCGCCCGCGACTACGTAAATCACCCACGCGGCGCCGCGTGGCAGGATGGCAGGCTTCGCGCCTCCAGTATCTACGACTGGTATCAGGAAGACTTCGGCGGGACGGAGGCCGGGGTAGTGGGCCATCTCCTGCGCTACGCCCGGTCGGAGCCGGCCCTGCGCCTGCGGGGCTATGTGGGGCCGATCGACTATGACTACGACTGGTCGCTGAACGAGCCCTGAGATCGTCGCTGAATGAGCGCTGAGATCGAGGTACGGGACATGGCGCACAATGGGATCAACTCAAGGGCGACCCGTCAGCGACAGACGCCCTTCCCCGCGATCCGCCGCAGGGGGCTATCGACGTTACAGGTCAACCTCGGTTATCGCTGCAACCAGGCCTGTGTCCACTGCCATGTGAACGCCGGCCCCAAGCGCACCGAGGAGATGGACCGGGGGGTCATCGACGAGGTTATCGCCTTCCTGTCGGCGTCCGGGGTCAAGACCCTGGACATCACCGGCGGCGCGCCCGAGCTGAACCCGCATTTCCGCGATCTGGTGCGTGCGGCATGCGGGCTTGGCGTACACGTCATCGACCGCTGTAATCTCACCATCCTCGAAGAGCCGGGCCAGGATGGCCTGACCGAGTTCCTGGCCGGAGCGGGGGTCGAAGTCACGGCCTCGCTGCCCTGTTATCTCGAGGACAATGTCGATGCTCAGCGCGGCAAGGGGGTGTTCGCCGCAAGCCTGCGGGGACTCAGGCGCCTCAACGCAGAGGGTTACGGCCAAGCCGGGACGGGGCTTACCCTGAACCTCGTCTATAACCCGCAGGGACCCCATCTGCCGCCGCCGCAGGCCGCGCTCGAGGCCGACTACCGCGAACGACTGGCCCGCGAGCACGGCATCGTCTTCAACGCCCTCTATGCCCTCGCCAACATGCCCATCGAGCGCTTCGCGCGCACCCTCTGTGCGCGCGGCGAATACCAGGGCTATATGGCGCTCCTGCGGGCGGCACACCGGGAGGAGAACCTGGAGACCGTTATGTGCCGCACGCTCCTGAGCGTGGATTGGCGGGGCCATGTGTACGATTGCGACTTCAATCAGATGTTGGGGATCCCGCTCCCGAACGGCGGTCGCCCCACCCGGCTTCAGGACCTCATCGGTCGCGGGTTTGCGGGCCGGCCGATCGCCGTCGCGGGCCACTGCTACGGCTGTACCGCCGGCCAGGGCAGCAGTTGCGGGGGGGCCTTACAGTAACGGTCTAGCGATGATGGGAGGATGGCAATGAACCGGTAGGGGCGGCCCCCCGTGGCCGCCCCTCAAGTAACAGTCTATCGATGCCTGGAGGAGTGCGATGAATGTCGAAGTGGAGGTCTTGAACCGTTACTCGGAGGGCGCAAAGGCGAAACAGGCGGCGCTGTGCTGCCCGACGAGCTACGACCCCGCGCTCCTGGCCCTCCTGCCCGAGGAGATCATCGAGCGCGATTACGGTTGCGGTGACCCGACGCCCTACATGCGGCCGGGCGATGTGGTCCTCGACCTCGGCAGCGGCGTCGGCAAGGTCTGCTATCTGGCGGCCCAGATCGTGGGGCCCGAGGGCCGGGTCATCGGGATCGACATGAACGACGACATGCTGGCCCTGGCGCGCAAGTACCAGGGCGAGATGGCGATGAAGCTCGGCGGCGACCGGGTGCGCTTCTGCAAGGCGCGCATCCAGGACCTCGCGCTCGACCTCGAAAGGCTGGCCGAGCATCTGCACCGGCATCCGGTCCGATCGCTCGGCGATCTGGCCGCGCTAAGGGAGCTCGAGAGGCGAGAGCGGCGAGAGCACCCCTTGGTGCCTGATGGCTCCGTGGACCTCGTGGTCTCGAACTGCGTGCTGAACCTCGTGCCCGACGCGGACAAACCCGCGCTCATCGCCGAGGTCCATCGGGTCCTCAAACCGGGCGGGCGGGTCGCCATCTCCGACATCGTGAGCGACGAGCCGGTCCCGGAACGGCTCAAGGCGGACCCGCTGCTGTGGACCGGCTGCCTGTCGGGGGCCTTCCAGGAGGAGGGCTTCCTGAAGGCGTTTCTGGACGCGGGCTTCCTCGCGGTCCGCTACGCCGAGTGGGGCAAGGAGCCGTGGCAGGTGGTCGAGGGCATCGAATTCCGCTCGGTGGTCCTGACCGCGGTCAAGGGCGCGGGTACGCCCTGCCTCGATGTAGGCCAGGCGGTCGTCTACCGCGGGCCTTACGCCTCGGTGAGCGACGACGAGGGACACGTCTATACGCGCGGGGCGCGCATCGCCGTGTGCGAACGGAGCTTCAGGCTCCTGACCGAGGGGCCCTATCGAGACGACTTTATCGGCATCACCCCGATGACGCCCCGCGACCCCGTGCCCTGGTGCGCGCCGGCGGGTACGCGGCGCGCGGCCGCCGACACCAAAGGGGCGCTGGTAACTTCGGTCAACGGAGCCGGGGGCTGTGGGACGGGTGGCTGCTGTTAGTCAGCCTAGCTCTGTCACTTCAGCCTGATTCTAATCGGTCTCGTTTCAATCGCGGTCCCGCCCGCGCTCCTGATCTGCATCACGCCACGGATGCTCTTCTTCTGGGTCTTGCGAACGAAGCTCCTGATCCGCTTTGGGAGCGTCAAGCGCACGTTCCCGGTCGCACCAGGCGGGACGTTCGTGACGCTGGCGCCGAATTGAATCTGTCTAGGACCTTTGACCAACGCCTCACCGGCCGTCCGCAAGGCCCTCGAGGGCACCAAGACATCGATCCGGTTGCCGCAATTCCCTGCGATCTGCGCGAGGTTGCAGCTGACCGGTACCCGGCACCGGGCGGCGCTTCGGCAGTTAAACCGCGGGCGAGCAGGCTCGGCCTCGAAGGGCGGTGGCGGCGCACCGAGCGCGACATCCGCCTGGATCAGCCCGAAACCGCTACGGAAGTCGAAGCCCGTCTGGAATCCCGGGATGTCCGGGTCGTCCATGTCGATGGCTGCTGCCTTGAGATTCGCGTAGATCTGGTCTGGGCTTGCGGCAGGATTCAAGCCCTTCAGCAAGGCCGCGACACCGGCCGCATGAGGCACAGCCGCAGAGGTCCCGAAGAAGTTCGGGAAGCCGTCGCCCTCTACGTCGATGGGACCTAAGAAGGTCGTATTGACGCCGTCCGGTGCCACGAGGGCGGGTTGCTGGCGGAACTGCGGCACGGGCAGGCGGTTGCCGGCGGCGTCGAACAGGGTGGGGACCCCGCCCGCCGAGGAAAAGGCCTGGATCCGTGGTACCGGTGGGGTGGTGCCGAACGCGGGTGTTTCCCGGTAAAACGCGGCGCCAACGCCGAGCCCACCCTGGGCGTTCAAATGACCGTAGGACGTGCCGCTCCGCGTGTCGAACTCATCGATCGTGATCTGGGCGGCGCGGGATCTATCCAGAAGCACCGTCTTCATCAATCCTGGGGCCGGGCCATCAAACCGTATGATGATCAACCCGAAGGTGGTCGCGGGACCCTCGTTGGAAAACTGGACCACCTCTACGGGATCGTTTCCGAGGTTGTTTTCCCCACCTTGACCCCCTCTATCATTAAAAAATACAGTACATGCCGCGTTCGTCAGGAGGATGTCCATATCGCTCTGCGATCCCGCCCCGCCGATCGTCGCGGAGGCGAACGGCTGGTCCCACTGGAAGACCAAGTTCAGGCCCTCTCCCACGGGGACGGTGATCTGCTGACAGGTATCGATGTCGGGACCGGGATCGAAGTCGTGGAACTCCCGAAGCTTGCCGCCGAAATCGAAGCCGAAGCCGCTCGGGCGGAACGGAGACTCATACGACCTCCGACCATCGTTTTGCGCCGCGCTGAAGTAGCTGACCCCGCGCGCGTTCACCTGGTCGACCGCCTGGGCGACGATGCCGTCTTGAAACATCGGCTCGGCGAAGTAAATGATATCGTCGGTAATCACCTTCGCCCCGGCGTTGGCGAGATCGACGATGCCCTGGGCAAGATTGGCCTGTCCGCCGTCCGCGGTGTGGAAGGCGATCGCGGCCCCAGGGGCGACGTCATGGACGATCTCGGCGAGCGCCCGGCCTTCGTCGGGAAACGCGCTGAGCAAACCTTGGCCGCCGCAGGGACCTTCTTCCAGCACCGCGATCGCCGGCAAGTCGCCACTCGCCACCCCTGCCGGCGCACCCCCGAGGCAGTTGAAGGTGTTGGATAGCACCCCCACCATCACCCCCGTGCCGTCCACGCCGAAGGTGTTGCGGGCGATGTCCGCGCGTATCACCGCATCCCCTTGAGCTCGTGACGACGCCCGCCTGGGACATGGCATAGGCCGGGTAGGCGAACTGCAGGGAATCGAGTGCCTCCAGGGCCGGGATCGCCGACATCGGCAGGAAGCCCGACACTATGCGCCCGAACACCGCTGCGCCCTGGAGGCCCAGTGCTTCCAGATCCGCCGCGAGGACCTCGGGGTCACCCGTGGCCGCGGTGTCGACGCTCACGTACCCCGCGGAGGTCGGTGCCATGAAATTACGCGATCGGAACCCGGACGGCCCACGCGCCTGGGCGTCCGCCTGCTGGAGATACACCTGATATTCGCGGTAGAGCGCGCGCAGGTTGCCTCCGGCCTTGCTGTGGGCCTTTTCGTCTGCGCCGATCCCGAGGACGCCGGAGGCGTTGTGCAGCGTGATGTTCGTGGTCGGAGTTTCGCCTTCCGCGATCATCGAGGCGGGACCGAGGCCCACCGCGATCAGCGCCAAGGCCCAGGCGATGCTGGGCAGTTTGAGTCGAACGGCTCGCCCGGGACGTGGGGCGATGGACAGGGAAAAAACCGGGATGGAAATGCTGCGCTGCATGACGTCCTCCTCTGGGTCGCCCTGTCTCAGGGTCCCTGTGTCTCATCGTCCATAGGCCACCGTCTCGCTGTCCTGGCGCCTCGGGACGAATCCAGAAGCCGGCGTGGGCCTTCTCGCGAGGGTGCTTCGAGCGTACTGCAACTCCCTCGGGCAGTCAAAGGCCAGTCTTTTCCAACATGGTACGATCTCCCACTGGGTCACGCAGTCCACGGCGTTGATGTGGTAGACCCCCTTCACTCCGTCCTCATCGCCCTGGTGGACGCTGTCGATGCGCAGGTAGCCCGGGCGGCCATCCGGCTGCGGGGCTC
>JACCXJ010000323.1 GCA_013697045.1 Gammaproteobacteria bacterium
TCGAGGCCGTGCGCGGAGAGTGGTCGTTGGTGACCATGACGTGGAACATCCGTCGGATGGCGGTGCTGAAGGGTTGAAAACCGGGTAGGGATCGATCCGATCATCATCATTTCACCGTCCCTACAGCCATCAATGACCGCCCGACCCACGATGGTCGCGCCCAGCACCTGCACTTCCGCTTTACCGTTCAACCTTAGTCCGACAGGCTGCTAGGTCAAGGACTTACGGTGCCCTGCATCGACCGCCTAAACCAACTTCAGACAAAGAAGGCTTAGGGAGAGGCCCACGAGGGGCCTCTGGCTTTATAATGGATTCTCTCTTATCGATTGAGCGCCCTATTACACTTCATTTCACGACTTCGCAGGTGGTAAACTTGTCCTTGCCTGGTCCACCTACGCAGCGATCGAATCCGGCTCCACCGACAAGCTTGTCCTTGCCAGCACCGCCGAGGAGCGTGTCGCGTCCGGCGCCACCTCTGAGAGTATCCTTCCCACCGAGGCCGCAGATTCGATCGTTTCCTCCGGAACCAATAAGGATATCGTTTCCTGCTGTGCCGACCATGACATCCGCGCCTGCGGTTCCGCGCAGTCGGCCGTTAGAAACCAGTCCGTTGTCCGGCCCACCCTTAATGACGCCCGTGGTCCGCACATAGATGGTTGCCGTTTTGCCGGAACATACCGGTGCTGGCTCGGTACCAGGATCTGGAACTGGCCCTGATGGAGCTGTAGGCGTCGGTGCAGTTGGCGCTGGGGGTGATGGTGCCCCCGGTGGCGTCGATGGCGTTGAACCGAGCTCAAAGGCCCCAGTGTCACAGGCGGGTCCGATCGGTCGGGTACCTCCGCGTTGATCCAAATTGCTGACGGGTGCAGCAGCGCAGACGGTGTTCAACCCTAAATCAACGGCATCACTGCCCGTAGTAAGCGCGACCGTGTCCGTGGGGCCACCGTTGTTCTGGACGCCAAGTGAATCCAGCGCGGCGCTTGAAGCGCTCGACAATGAATTAGTGCCGAAGTTACACGAGGTACCGTCATCGAGATTACCGCCCTCATCAACTATCACGCCTATCACGTTGCCCACGCCGCCAGTTTGGGACAGGCAGTTGTTTCCGGGGTTGCCTGCGAGGAGGGTATTGCGCAGTATTATAGTGCCACCCTTCTCGGTGACGACAGCCCCGCCAAGCGCGCTGGTATTGTTGTGAATCGTGGAATTGATTACCGTCAATTTACCCGTGCCGTCATTATTACCGGAATTGAAGAGAGCTGCACCCATGTTCGGAACGCTGTTGCCGAAGAACGTAGAGTTAGCGACTGTCGCAGTCCCGTCAATATTGACTATAGCACCGCCCTCTTCTTCCTGTTCAGCAAAGTCGAAGGCTGCGTTTCCGGAAAACGTGCTGTTCAAAACGACGAGCGTACCGGTCACCCGCTCGTTGGAGATGCCGCCACCGTCCTCTACGGCACTATTTCCGGTAAATCTCACGTTGTTAACGGTTAACCGTCCGCCGGAGTTCAAGATACCGCCGCCGTTTTTAGGAGCACGCCCGTTGGCAATCGTCAGCCCCTCGATCGTCACTACCTCAGCGTTCTCTACTCTGAATATCTGAAACTGGTTATTGCCGTTCAGGGTGAGAAGCCGGGAGCCCGGTCCGCTGATGATAACCCCGTGGTCGAGGTTGTCCAGGACCGGCAGCGGGGCAGTGAGGGTGATCGTGGCGGGGGTCGGTAGAGCGAAGTTAATGGTGTCTCTCCCGCTGAAGCTACCGGGAGGACCTTCTGGACTACCGGCGGGACATCCATCTTGTGGACTTGTATCGATCACCGCCTGGACTGCCTCGCGGAGTGAGCAATTGCCAGGCGTTCCCGGTATTGAGTCCTCAATTGTGTTGACCGTGATAATGTTAGCCTGAGGAGCTGCCATGGGCAAGGCCAATAGGGCGAGCAAGAACAGATGGCTCATGCCTATCTCCTTTCCAGGTTGTTTAGGTGTTTCAGTACTCATATGATATTTCTCCTACATAGGTCCAATTGTTGGCGGGAGCCAAAACCGACGCAAGCCCCGCACCATGAAGGATAAAGGATAGCAATTTTAATGCGAGCTGTCAAAGCAGGGACAAAGCCCAATGCCCCACCGGTCTGGGGAAACACGTGGTCCACGAGGTGCCCCGCGGTCTCCGCCATGCGCCGGGTGTTGCAGGAGGAGCAGCGAGCGTAGAGCGCGTGTCCGCGCCAATGCCCCGGCGGTCCGGCGTAATCCGGCATGGTCCTTGTGACCCCCTGACTTCGGATTGCTGACGAGGCCGCCCCTTTCCCACATTTAGAACCCCTGCCCATGACGACGCGCGTTCTGGCCATCGACACCGCTACCGAGGCCTGCTCGGCGGCGATCCTCGTCGCGGGCGAGGTGCACGAGCGCTTCCTGATCGCGCCGCGGCGGCACAGCGCCCTCATCTTGCCCATGGTAGAGGAGGTCCTGGCCGAGGCCGGCGTGAGCCTGCGTCAGCTCGACGGTCTGGCATTCGGCCGCGGCCCCGGATCGTTCACCGGGGTGCGCATCGCGACCGGGGTGATCCAGGGCCTGGCGCTCGCTTCGGATCTGCCCGTCGCGCCGGTCTCGACGCTCGCGGCCCTGGCACAGGGCGCTTTCCGGCCGGGCGGACCGGAGTGCATCGTCGCGGCCCTCGATGCACGCATGGGTGAGGTCTACCTGGGGATCTACACAATGGGGGGGATCTACACAATGGGCGGGATCTGCGCGCCGGGCGCAACGGGTATCTGCGCGGCGACGACCCTGCGGCCGCTCCGGGCCGAGGCCGTGATCGATCCGGCGGCGATCTCGGCATCCCTCACGGGCGCGTGGACGGGCGTGGGTAGCGGCTTCAAGGCCCATGGTGGTGCCCTGTGCAAGTCCTTGGCGGGAAGCCCCTCGCGAATCGAGCCCGAGACGTATCCGCACGCCCGCGACGTCGCCCTGCTCGGGCTCGAGACCCTGCGGAAAGGACGGGGGGTGCTAGCCGAGGAGGCGCTGCCGGTCTACCTCAGGGATCGCGTGCCGTAGGTCGGGTGGTTTCGTCGGTGGCGTTACGACACCGGATTTCCTATCCTAGGCGCTCGACTCCCATCTCCCGATCCCATGCTCAAGGTCAACCCCCCCGCCCGCGGACCCCGCCGCCGCGGGGTCTATCTGTTGCCGAACCTGTTCACCACGGCGGCCTTGTTCGCGGGTTTCTACGCCATCGTCTCCGCCATGGACGGCCGTTTCCTGGGGGCAGCGGTCTCGATCTACGTCGCGATGATCCTGGACGGCGTGGATGGCCGGGTCGCGCGCCTCACCAACACCGAGACCGACTTCGGCGCGGAGTACGACAGCCTCTCGGACATGATCTCCTTCGGGCTGGCCCCGGCGCTCGTCATGTTCCAGTGGTCGCTGGTCTCATGGGGGAAGCTCGGGTGGCTCGCGGCCTTCGTCTACACCGCCGCCGCGGCGCTCCGGCTGGCGCGTTTCAACACCCAGGTCGGGAGCGCGGACAAGCGCTATTTCCAGGGCCTGCCGAGCCCCTCCGCGGCGGCGCTCCTGGCCGGTGCCGTGTGGCTCGGGGAGGACAGCGGTCTCGACGACGGACGCTTCCTGGCGCCCCTCACCATCCTCCTGACCGTGCTGGCCTCGCTCCTCATGGTCAGCAACATCCGCTATTACAGCCTGAAGACGCTCGACTTCCGGGGCCGCCTGCCGTTCGTGGCGGGGCTCCTGGTGGTCTTGGTGTTCGTGTTCGTCTCGCTCTCTCCCCCGCTCCTCTTGTTCCTCGGATTCCTGGTATACGCCGCATCGGGACCGGTCATGACGCTCGTCCAACTCCGCCGTCACCGCGCCGCGCGGCGCGCCGGGCTCGAGGGGGAACCGCCCGCGGGCGGGTGAGGCATGGGATCGGGGACAATTGGGACGGTCGGGTGCCGTGCGCCGCAAATCTAGCAAATCGATCAGCACCCAACTGGTGCCGAGGAGAGGACTTGAACCTCCACGGGGTTGCCCCCACAAGGACCTGAACCTTGCGCGTCTGCCAATTCCGCCACCTCGGCCGAGGCGGGCGCAATCTACCGAAGCCCCCGGCGTGAGTCAATGGCAAGCCGTATGAGCCGCCCTACCCGCCGAACCAGGCCTTCCCGCCGAACCAGAAAAGACCCCTACGCGGCACGCGAGGCGGAGCGTTACGCCCGCCCGGTGCCGAGCCGCGAGTTCATCCTCGAATACCTCGGGGGCTGCGACGGGCCGCGCACGGTCGAAGAGATCGCCCGGGCCCTCGGCGTACGCGGCGACGACCAACTCACGGCGCTGGGGCGCCGCCTCAACGCCATGGAACGCGACGCCCAGCTGATCCGCAACCGTCGCGATGCCTACGGCGCCCCCGCCAAGATGGATCTCCTGACCGGCCGGGTGATCGGCCACCCCGACGGCTTCGGTTTCCTGGTCCGCGATGAGGGCGGCGACGATGTGTTCTTGTCGGCGCGCCAGATGAAGAGCCTGTTGCACGGCGACCGGGCCGTAGTACGGGTCACTGGGATCGACCGGCGCGGCCGTACGGAAGGCGCCCTGGTCGAGGTGGTCGAGCGCGCCAACCAGGAGGTCGTGGGGCGATTCTTCGAAGAGGCCGGGATCGGGCGGGTGGTCCCCGACAACAAGCGCCTGCATCAGGATGTGCTGATCCCGAGCGCCGATTCCGGGGGGGCCGGAGACGGCCAGATCGTGGTGGCGAAGATCGTCCAGCAGCCGGACTGGCGGCGCCCGCCGCTCGGCCGTGTGGTCGAGGTCCTGGGCGATCACATGGCGCCGGGCATGGAGATCGACGTCGCCATCCGCGCCTATGGGCTACCCTCTGCCTGGCCGGAAGAGGTCGAGCACGAGGTCGAAGCGCTGCCGACATCGGTGAGCCGCCGCGACCTTGTCGGCCGCTTGGATCTCCGCGGGCTGCCGCTCGTCACGATAGACGGCGAAGACGCGCACGACTTCGACGACGCCGTCTACTGCGAACGCAACGGCAGCGGCTGGCGGCTCTATGTCGCGATCGCCGATGTCGGCCACTACGTCAAGCCCGGCACGGCCCTCGACCGCGAGGCCCGGAACCGCGGCAACTCGGTGTACTTCCCCGACCGGGTGATCCCCATGCTGCCGGAGGCGCTGTCGAACGGCCTGTGCTCCCTGAACCCCGGGGTCGAGCGCCTGTGCCTGTGCTGCATCCTCGACATCGGGCCGCGTGGTCGGATCGGATCGCATCGTTTCCAGGAGGCGGTGATGCGCTCCGCGGCGCGCCTGACCTATACCGAGGTCCACGGCATCGTCACCCTGCGCGATGACGCGTTGCGCGAGCGCTTCCGGGCCCTCGCCCCGCACCTGGATGCGCTCCACACCCTGTACCGGCACCTGAAGAAACGGCGCGAGGCGCGAGGCGCGATCGACTTCGATACCCACGAGACCCGCATCCTCTTCGGCCCCGATCGGAAGGTCGATCGCATCGTGCCGCTGCACCGCAACGACGCCCATCGGCTCATTGAGGAGTGCATGATCGCGGCGAACGTGGCGGCCGCGGAATTCCTGGCGGCCCATGAGGTCCCGAGCTTGTACCGCGTGCACGACCGCCCGGACCGGGAAAAGCTCGCCGATGTGCGCACCTTTCTCGGCGAGTTGGGTTTGACGCTCGGCGGCGGCGAGGAACCGCACCCGCGCGACTATGCCGTGCTCCTCGCCGCGGTCCAGGACCGACCGGACGCCGGGCTCATCGAGACCGTGCTCTTGCGCAGCCTGCGCCTCGCCGTCTACAGCCCCGAGAACATCGGCCACTTCGGACTGGCCCACCCCGCCTACACGCACTTCACCTCGCCCATCCGGCGTTATCCCGATCTGCTCGTCCACCGCGCCCTGCGCCACCTGCTCTCCAAGCGCCGCCGGCCGTTCCTCTATCCGCGCGAGGAGATGCCGGTCCTGGCCGACCACTGCTCCAGCACCGAGCGGCGCGCGGACGAGGCCACGCGCGACGCCATCACCTGGCTCAAGTGCGAATACATGCTCGACAAGGTGGGCGAGGTCTTCGACGGTGTGATCACCAGCGTCACCTCGTTCGGCTTGTTCGTCGAGATCAAGGACATCCACATCGAGGGGCTGATCCACGTTACCTCGCTCAAGAACGACTACTATCACCACGACCCCGTGCACCACCGCTTG
This sequence comes from Gammaproteobacteria bacterium, assembly GCA_013697045.1. Taxonomy (GTDB): domain Bacteria; phylum Pseudomonadota; class Gammaproteobacteria; order JACCXJ01; family JACCXJ01; genus JACCXJ01. The sequence goes on from JACCXJ010000323.1 coordinate 6,211, forward strand.
AGGGGCGAGCGCAGCGGCCGCGTGTACCGCCTGGCCGGCCCGATCCGGGTACGGGTCGTGCGCGTCGACCTGGACCGGCGGCGCATCGACTTCGATGTAGTGGAGGAGGCTTCGAAAAAGGGACCACGCGCATGAAGAGCGAGCTGGTAGGCTTCTCCAACATCTTCAACGCTTCCATAAAGTGACCCTCTCGTGCGATGGCCGGCTAGTGAAATAGGCCGCCGCGAACTATTCCCCCTCCCGACGGGAGGGGGTTAGGGGTGGGAAATGGGTCTGCACGAGCGGCCCGCCCGACGATGCCCAACCTCCGTGCCCGACAACTGCGTAACCACCCCACGGAAGCGGAGTCGCTGCTGTGGCAACACCTGCGCAGAAGCCAGACCTCGGCCGGAAGTTTCGGCGGCAGGAACCCATTGGGCCTTACATCGTCGATTTCGCCTGTTTCGATCCCATGCTGGTCATCGAGATTGATGGATCGCAGCATGCCGGGTCCATCGCCCACGATGCCGAGCGCTCCGCGTACTTGGAACGCAGGGGCTTCAAAGTCATCCGCTTCTGGAATCACGAGGTGCTCGCCCGGACCGATTGGGTGCGCGAAGCCATTTCCCCACCCCCTAACCCCCTCCCGTCGGGAGGGGGGATCCTTGCGCCGGGATGGGGTGAAGTCGCTTCGCTGCATCCGGGCCACGGTGGCTCATCGCTCCGCCCTTGGCTTGTTCAAGCTGTCGAGTAACGCCTGGACCTGCTTCACCTGGGGCGCTGCACCGACCGCCTTGAAGTATTCCCCCTCCCGACGGGAGGGGGTTAGGGGGTGGGCGATCAAAAAACCGCGCAGCGCATCTTAAAATGGTCTGCACGAGCCGCCGCCCGACGATGCCCAACCTCCGTGCCCGACAACTGCGTAACCACCCCACGGAAGCGGAGTCGCTGCTGTGGCAACACCTGCGCAGAAGCCAGATCCTCGGCCGGAAGTTTCGGCGGCAGGAACCCATTGGGCCTTACATCGTCGATTTCGCCTGTTTCGATCCCATGCTGGTAATCGAGATTGATGGATCGCAGCATGCCGAGTCCATCGCCCACGATGCCGAGCGCTCCGCGTACTTGGAACGCAGGGGCTTCAAAGTCATCCGCTTCTGGAATCACGAGGTGCTCGTTCGTACCGATTGGGTGCGCGAAGCTGCGAGCTCGGAGGGCATCTTTACGATCCTATCAGGTCAAAGGTTAGTAAAGGGCTTCCCATGTGCACCGTGAGAATCCGTCTGCCCGACCCGAAACACGAGCGGCTGTAGCAACTGGCCAAGGGCCCGCAAGATCAGCGTCAACAAGCTCATCGAGGAACTCGCGACCGTCGCTTTGGCGGCGTTCGATGCGGAGACGCACTTTCGCGCCCTGGCGGCCCAAGGAAATCCGGGCGGGCCTTGGAGCTCTTGGATAAGCTCGATCGGCTCGAGGGCGATAATTAATCGGTTCGCCCGTTCCGCCTCCTGAACAGTAAGAGCCGGAGGCAAAAAAAGCGGCGGCCATACGCGCCATGACACGCCGTTCCAGTAACGCGACCGTGAAAAATACGAGCCATCGGGAACATGCGCGCAAATGTCATGGGGCATGGTGGAAAGTTCTTGGTCCTGCGCCGCCTTACCGGAAGGCGGGTTACGCGATGAAGCCGCTAACGCGCCCTACGGCCTGCTACATAATTTACGAACCTGCCCTACGGTCCTTGCGACGTGCGCCAACAGGGATATTTGCGCGAGGGCAAGCCCAACCATCCATTTGATCACGTCCAACCTGAGCTCGGGGAGGTCTGCCTTGGTTGCCAACTGCGTGGCGACCGATTCCGAAAGCGCCTCTTGTTGCGCTTCCGCCATAGCCTTTGCCTGGGCCTCGGGGACGCCAGCGGCCTTGAGCCTTTCGAAGAACTTGAGGGTATCGAAGGTAACGGTTGTCATGGAGGCAGTATAGCATGGTCAAGAACAAAGCCCCTCGCGGGGAGGGCCTTTGCGGTTTCCCGTGGATACCCGCGGAGGCGTCATGGTCGCTGTGAGGGTGGTTTCCCGGATTCCGCGTCGCTCCAGGCTACAATAGCTAAAGGAGCCGGGCGCCGGCGAGAGCGCCCATCTTGCGATCGAGAGTGAGCGTGATCAGATCGGCGCGCCGGTAGTCATCAGCAATGAGCCGGTCGAGCACACCACAGCCGGTGGCGATTTCCAACGCAGCCAACACCCGGGACCCATTGAGCGGTGCTACAAGCCCACTCCTCAGCACGCTCACCAAGGCGGCGCGCGCCTCAGATTTGGATACACCGTAGTGGTGTTGAAGAGCCACGTAGGCTTCGCCAATGCCCTGATTGGACACGAACACCTCGGCGTCGTCGCCCTCGACGAGTGCGCTCAGCTTGTGCACACAGAGCTCAAAGCCTTCCTTGGGGTCGCCGGTGACAAGCCGAACGAGTATGGACGTATCAATCCCGAAGCGTACCGTCATGAGGCTCGTCGCGGAAGATTTCGAGATCGAAGGCGCCCTCGCCGTGGGGAAGCTTGCCGCGTAACGGGGCGAGCCGCGCACGATCGATCCGACGCGCACGCAGGATGAATCCGTCGGGCCTTTGCTCGAGCTCGAGCCGGTCGCCGGGCTTCACGCCCAAGGCTTCAAGGACGCGGGCGGGAAAGGTGATCTGACGTTTACCGGTGAGTTTGACGATCATAGCGATGGACCCAATAGACCTTACCATAATACTATCTGGATCAGGAAAGCGGATCAAGGCGCCGGCAGTCAGTCGAATGTCGGGTGCACAGCCGGCGCACCATTCAATCGCCGTCGGATCTCCGGCCGGAGTTTTTTCGCGGGTGGGACGCAGCCTATTCGCGTTGGGTAGGATCGTCGCCTGGGTGAAGCGCAGCGGAACTCAGGAACGACCACCTGTCCGGTAAAAGAAAAGCCCCTCGCGGGGAGGGGCTTTGGGGTTGCCTTAGGTTACCCGGATTTCGCTTCGCTGCATCCGGGCTACGCTTGCTTGTTTTTATTGCAAATTAGACGCTGGTACAATTTTTCGGCAGAAACTTTTGCGCGGCAGTCGATGTGCATGTCCACGTAAACACGCCTGCTAAGCCTGCCAAAGCAGCGGGCGGGGTAAATGTAACGGTCGTTCCGGCAATATCGGCACCAACTGTGCCTGCGGCACCCATGGTGACTACGATAACCCCGTCAGCCGCCGGCATCGCAGCGCTACTGTATATGCCCGTCACTCCGGTGATGTCGGCTACGGCCGGGTAAGCCCCGTTACTCTGTGCAAACTCCGCGATCGCAGTTTTCATCCCGTCTACACTCGTGAACGCCTCGGAGACCTGGGCTCGTTGTATGTAGTCCTGATACGCCGGAATGGCAATCGCCGCCAAGATACCGATGATCGCCACGACGATCATCAACTCGATCAACGTGAAACCTTGCTGGAACTTCTTCATGTATAACACTCCTAAATTGAGATTGAACTGTGTTGGGTGGTCCGATGGCCCTGGACAGTGTCGTAACGTGACGATCGAACTTGAGCTACACGACCGGGCATCATCCCTGCCGCCCGCGGTCGTTAGTGGCGGGCACCGGGTTGAGTGCAGCGGGTGTGCCAGGTTGCCCTCTGCGGGCGTCGAGCTAGGCGGAACGCGGGAATGGGCGGGATTGAATGCCGCGCCGAGCGGGTTGGGCCTTGATGATACGGGCTGAGCAACCGGCGGAGTTGACGCGGCGCGTCAGCTCGTGACGAGGGGCGTCAACTTGTGGCGCGACAGCATTTCACGTGTTGATCAAGCCTCGTCTGCGCCTGAAAGGCTTGGCCCCCACCCTGACCCTCCCCCGCTACGCAGGGGAGGGGACTCGGAAACCCCTGTCGGTGCTTTTCGCGGACGGGAGGGCGGGGATGGGGTAAGAGCGGAAGCGTCTGGAGGACGGTCGCAGGGTCGTGCGGTCGGAGTCAAGTGGTAAAGATCTCTTGCAGGATGTTCAGGGTCGAAGCCAGCGTCTTATGATGCACGGCCCCGAGGCGTTTGATCAAACGGGCCTGGTCGAGCGTTCTGATTTGGTCGAGCAAGATCGAACCCTTCTTCCCCCCGAAGGTCACCGGAATTCGGTAGGGCGCCGATCTGGCGCCGGTCGTCATAGCGGCCACGATCGCGGTACGCAGATGATCGTGCATCTCGGGCGGAGACACGATGAGGCAGGGCCGGGTCTTGCGGATCTCGCTGCCGACGGTGGGGTCTAGCGTCGCCAACCAGACCTCGCCACGGATCACCATTGCAGGTGCGCGTCGTCTTCATTACCGAACTCCGGCCAAACGAGCCCGTCATCGTCGGCAGCGGCGATCGCCTGGCTGGCCTCGGCCCAACCTTCTCGAATCGCTCCTCTTGGCCTGCGGATCACGATGGCGTGGTCCTCGACCACCATTTCCGCTTCGTCCTGGAGCCCAACCTGGGCCAGCAGTGGTTTTGGGATGATCACGCCCTGCGAGTTACCCATCTTCCGGATCGTGGTCTTCATGAGGTCAACGCCTATCGATGACAGAGCCTGTTGGGCCGTTAAAATAATTATAACCTACTGGCATCCTGATCCAGTCGAGGTACCGAGCATGGGGCCCCATCCTGGCAAGGAGGCCCGCAAGTATCAGGTGGAGGAACTGCGCGAGTTGCTCAAACAGCAGGGGATCACGCCATGATGAATACGATGACCTACCGGGGATATACGGCCCGCATCGAGTTCGACGCGCGCGACAACATCTTCGTCGGGCGCGTGCTGGGCGTCGCCGACAGCATCACCTTTCACGGAGATAGGGTCGCCGAATTGAGCGAGGCGTTTCATAATGCCATCGAACATTACGTTTCGGACTGCGCGAAAACCAAGCGCGTGCCGCAAAAGCCCGCCTCCGGCAGGCTGATGCTGCGGGTGCCGCCCGAGGTTCATGCCGCCGCCAGCATCGCCGCGCAAGCCGCTGGGAAAAGCCTCAACCAATGGGCGGCTGAGGTGTTGGCGCGGGCCACCGAATAACCGCATGGCAATTGCAGCGTGATTCCTCCGGGCTTCCGCCGAGCCGCCGATTCAAAGGCAGGGGGGTAGCCGGCGCGGTAGCTTGCGCGGAGACGCGGTAGCCGGCGGAAAGTGCGTTGCCCCCACCCTAACCCTCCCCCGCTGCGCAGGGGAGGGAACGGGGATCTCCCTCCCCTGTCCGTGCTGTTTGCGGACGGGGGAGGGTGGGGTGGGGGGCCCGGCGAGGTAACCCTGACGCAATGCTATACTGAGGGCATGGCGACGGTGACCTTCGATACCCTGAAGTTCGTCGAAAGACTCAAGGCCGCCGGGGTCCCGGAGGCGCAGGCCAAGGCCATTGCCGAGGCCCAGCGCGAGGTTTTCGCCGAGGCGCTCGATTCGAGCCTCGCTTCGCACTCCGATTTGGAACGCATCGAGCGCAAACTGATCGAGCACGATGGGGAATTCAAGCTCATCAAGTTTATGCTAGGCATGCTCCTCGGCGGCGTCGTTGCGTTGGTCCTCAAGTCGTTTTTTTGACTCGCAACGGCGCCCGTTTCGACCGGCAGGCGCATGCCGCCGGTTATCCCCTTCAGCCCTTCTGTCCCTACGGGACAGGACCACGGTGAGGGGATCAAAAAGCGCGATCTATGACCGTCCGGGGTATCGCCCTCAGAAGCATCCCAGACAGCGCCCGAAGGTATACGTCGCCGGCTCCTGGACCAGGACCTGCCCCGCTTCGTCCACGTTGCCTCCGATGAGGCTGAAGGGCAAGGTCACGATGAATAGACCCGTCCCGATGATGGTCGATGCGATCCCCAGGGGACGCGCGATCAGCCCGTCCGCGACCATGTAGTCGGCGTCGTGCGCCGGCTTGGCATAGGCGGAATGGCCGCGTTCGCCGTACTGTTGCTCTTCGCCGCCGTACCAGGGGTCACCCGCGTTTTCCTCGGCCGCTGCCGAGACGGGGGATATGGCCACACCGACCGCGAGCACCAGCACGCGGCAGAGATCCGATCGTTTCGATAGTCTATTCATGGATACCTCCATCCTCGTTGAAACGGGGGCCAATACATAGATAGCCCCTCGATAGCGTGATGTCAACCCGAGCCCCGCCCTCAGACGAGGGGAATGGCATGCTCCAGCAAGCGGCGGACCTTGTGCATCCCGACCTCGACGGTGGACTCGATGTGCCCGATCGTGAGCGGCCCCTCCCCACGGCCGGCGGCCCAGTTGGCCACGACCGCACAGCTCGCGTAGCACATCCCGAGCTCACGGGCCAGGGCCGCCTCGGGCATGCCGGTCATGCCGACCATGTCACAGCCGTCGCGCGCCATGCGGTCGATCTCGGCGGCGGTCTCGAGACGCGGCCCCTGGCTCGCCCCGTAGACTCCCCGCGGCCAGGCCTCCAATCCAGCCTGCTCGGCGGCCCCAATCAGCACCCCGCGCAGGGTCTCGCAGTATGGCTCGGTGAAGTCGATGTGGGTCACTTGACTCATGCGGTCCTCGAAGAAGGTATGCGGGCGCGACCAGGTGTAGTCGATGATCTGATGCGGGAAGGCGATGCGCCCCGGAGCGAGCTCCGGGTGGATCCCCCCGACGGCATTGATGCTGATAACGTGATGGATGCCGAGTTGCTTGAGGGCCCAGAGGTTGGCGCGGTAGTTTACCTGGTGAGGCGGGATCACATGGGCGACGCCGTGGCGGGCCATGAACACCACCTCTTTGCCGCAATACATGCCGTAGACGAACGGACAGGACGGCTCACCGTAGGGCGTCTGCTGGACCGCCCGCCGGGTGACCTCGAGACCGCTCAGGGTGCGTAGCCCCGTCCCCCCGATGATGGCCAGCTCGGTCATGATCCCAGGGCGTAGATGCCGGCAGCATTGCGCAGGTAGTTCTTGTAGTCCATCCCGTAGCCGAAGAGATAACGGTCGTCGGCCAGGAGGCCCGCGAAATCGGCCCGCGGCGATCCCACGCAGCGCGGCACGTCCTTGACGACCAGGACCGCGCTGTAGACGGCGCTCGCGCCTGCTTCCCGGCACGCCTCGACCATGGCGCGGAGCGTGTAGCCCTCATCCAGGACATCATCGACGATCAGGACCGTGCGGCCCGAGATCCGCTCATCCGGGCGCCTGAACCAGGACAGCGTCCCCCCGGAGGTCTGGCCGCGGTAGCGCGTGACGTGGAGATAATCGACCTCCACGGGAAAGCCGAGCCGGGGCAACAACAGACCGGTCGGGATCACCCCGCCCACCATGGCGCACAGGACCACGGGATCCCGGTCGGCGAGCTCGGTGCCGATCTCCGCCGCCATACGGCCCAGTGCCGCCTCGACCTCCGCCGGGCTGAACAGTCGCTCGGCCGCGGCCAGGACCGCGCCCACCTCTTCTACCACGGACGGGGTGGGATCCACGCTCACTCAGAGTTTGTGAAAAAACCGTCGCGAGCGAAGGGAGGTCGCGTTCCGCCGGAGCGCAGGAACCGGAGTGTATGTTGAAATACATGAGGATTCCGAGCACCGCCGGAACGACATCCCGAGCGCAGTAGGTTTTTTCACAAACTCT
>JACCXJ010000324.1 GCA_013697045.1 Gammaproteobacteria bacterium
TCGGTGTGTAAAATGGACGATAGCATTTCAGAGGAACAAAGCCCTGTATAATTCCCTGGCCCGCCGATTCAAGCATTCGTCCCCAGGGACCGCTAAGAACAACGCACCGACCGGTTCCCAAGCGAAAGGACTCGCGGAAGCCACGGCGTAGGTGGATGCTCCCTGTCCAGGGATGGACTCCATCCTGCTGGCTACTGTCGGCTGTCCTCCTACAGAGGGCACGACCTCCTCGTGAAGCCCCCCGCAACCCCGTATAGCCACGGCTGTGGCGCCGCCCGGTCGCCAAGCGTCTGGTCCCCGCCACTCTAAAGGCTTCCCTCCACGGTCCGCTACGATCTCGTGCCGCAGCTCGTCCCCTGCCCCCCTTAATGGCCAGGGCTCTGCGGGTGGCGCAGGGCGGGTAAGACGAGTTGCGGCACACAAGAGATGAAACGGCCGATGGCTTGGCACGCCTGCCGACTTCCTTCCTATCTACGCCGAGCGCGCCGCGCTTGGTCACGAGTGCGTGGTGGACCGCATAATCCCGATCCACGGCGACCTTGTCTCGGGGCTCCTCGTCCCTGAGAACCTAGACCAGCGTTACGCCGCCTTCGCCTCCTCTACCTCACGCTCTTGACTCAGCAGGTAGTCCACGAGCCGCTCGCCCGCAGTCGCGGGCGGATGCACCGGCACCTCGTCCGGTGCCTTGGCGAAGGTGATCAGCGCCGCGCCGTCACTGGTGATCTTCCCGATGTGCAGGTCGTCATGAGCCCACATGGTCGGGAACCGCCCGTGGAGCTCGGCGCGCTTCGCTTCTAGCTCCGCGATCCGTTCGCGGTGCGCATCGATGTCGTCGATACCGCCGAAAAGCTCGGGCTTCTCTTGGTAAGCCCTTTCCGCCACAATCGCGACCAAGGCAAACAGCATCTTAGGATCGCCTCCAAGCTCGGCGATAGCCCCGTCCCGCTGGGAAAAATACATCGCGCCGATCCTGTCGGCCCGAGGAGGTTCCCGCACCGACCCGTTGACGATGTACCGCCGCAGGTCGCGGCAATAAGCGCCGCTATCGACCATCCGCGTTTGTAGGAAGTCCCCGCCCAAGCGCTCCTTGATGGCCTCGGCATCCGCGTAGACCAACCCCCCACGCGAAAGGCACGCCGAAACCCAGCCGCGGATGCTCGGCTTGTCGCCGGACAGAGCGCGTAGATCCCGCTCGACCTCGATCGCCTCGGTGACAAGCTCGTTGAATCTCTTGCTCATGCTTATACCCTCGCGTATGCGGCCTTGAGGGCCGGGTCTTGGTTCAGAACTCTATGCACCGCCTCTGCGTATGAAAGCTCGGCATGCGTCTCCGTGAGTGCCTGTGCGCGAAGGTGGACGGTCTCGCCCGGAGTCTTGCCTTGTGCCAGCGCGTTTGCCTTACCGGGCGCATTCCGCCGGATGTCCGCAAGCCACAGCTTGGCCGCCGTTACCAGATGCGGGTTGCCATCCATCGCACGCCGGGCGGCCTCCTCTATACCCAGGCCGAGCCGCTTGAACTGGTCTGCCTCGCGGGCTAGCCCGCCAATCTCCCCCGGTAAGCCGCCCGCCATGTTGTCCTTGAGCGCTCGCATGAGCCAATCGAGAATTTCCCGCTCGTCACTGCTGGTCACCGGCACCGCGGGCACCGGCACCGCGGGCTTCGTTGCCATTGTGGTCACCCGCGAAGCCGGTTGCGCGTAGGCTCTCGCCAGATCGGGATCGGCCGTGAGCACGGCATGCACGGCATCCTGATAGCTGCCGCCCTTCGTCCCCATGTGACGCTCGGCGCGTGCGTTGACCTCGGCGCCCGCCGCGTGGGGGGTGGTGTACTTCGTTACAGTCGTCATCGTCGTCTACCTCGGGTTGTTCAAATCAGTAATTGGTTGCCCTCATCCCGGAAAAGCGCCGCCGATAAGTGATCGCAGCTTCAAAAGACGTTCCCGGGATCTCGCACGTGCCTCGGCCTCTTCTCGGTCTTCATCATCGATGAGACCGATGAGTTGACGGGTAACCTCGGGATTAGGGTCTCGTGGGTGCCCATCCGCCATTAAGTCCTCTATCGCCGCTTTGGTCTTTGCTAAACTTTCGTTGAGAGCATTCAGCAGATCCTTCCTAAGGCGTCGCGCACAAATAACATGACTAAGTTGTCCTTCGCGTCGGCAGGACCGTGTAGTTCCAGTCGCCATGAAAGTTGTCCGGCTTGAGATTGAGCGAGGCCAGTTGCGCGTCTGTGATCT
>JACCXJ010000335.1 GCA_013697045.1 Gammaproteobacteria bacterium
ACTCGGTGAACCTGACTTCGCAAATCTTCTTATCGGCCAGATCAATAAGTGCGTCCGCGCGGTGGAGTTTTCAGAGTCTGTCGCGTGTCGGCTGATTTTCGACGACCGATCCGTTATTTCGATCTCATTGAAACCGGAAGATTATGTTGGTGCCGAGGCCATTTACTTCCGCGGGCACGGCACAGGCGTGGTCGAATGAGGGAAGAACAGTGCGCCTCTTGGCGCATGTGACGCCCAACCCTAGTTCGAGCGGACGCGCTGAGGCGCGCCGCTCAACATGACGTTAGGCGTCAAACAAAGCTCCCAACTTGTGAAGGAATGCATATGAAGGTAGCGAGGATCTCGATCGACCCCGATCCGTACGAGCCCTTCCGCCTCGCGCAAGGCTATCGCGCTGGCGACCTTCTCTTCATCTCGGGCCAGGCGGCGATTGATGGGTTCGGACAGCTCGTCGGCGTCGGCAATTTCGATGCTCAAGCCGAGCAAGTCTTCGCGAACCTCGAGCGGGTTCTCCGTGCTGGCGGATCGAGCCTTGCGAACGTCATCAAGGTCACGATCTTCCTCCGGGACATGTCGAACTTTGCGAAGATCGTCGAGCTTCGGGGTCGCTATTTCACCGCGCCGTATCCGGCCGACACGATCGTCGAGGTTTCGTCCCTGTATTCCCCGGAGGCGTTGATCGAGATTGAGGCAATTGCCGTCGTCGACGAGGCGGTGGATCGGACGTGAGAGCGAGAAGGGAGAATGAGCAGGCAAGCTCGTCAGTTAATTTTCTATCGCGTGCCTAACCCTTGCGTCAGCCGACGCCAGCAAGCGGGCGCGGCTGACGCAATACGTTGGATTGCAAAGAATGACACATGGATAAGGCAGCGGTAGAACAAGCGTCGGTGTTCATGTTCGCCGACATTGGTCGCGAGATTGCGCTCGCAGACTCAACTGAGCGTGTGCTGGGGCGCGTGGGATTGCGACTGGCCAAGATTCCGAAGGGCGGCGGCAACTTTATGGCCGCATTGGCCCTTCTCTCCTATACCGAGTACGCGGGTCGTTTGAAGAACAATGATTTCTCCGACGGCAATTCTCGGAAGAACTTTGACTCCTTCTTCTCCGATCTCGGTGCTGGTTATAGGCAACTGCTCGCGCAGCTCAACGTGTACAGGATATTTCGTTGCGGCCTTGCGCACGAGTTCTATGTTAAGAAGGATTGCATCATTGCCATGCGTTCAAATTCCGTCCTGAATGCGGGGCTCGGGCATGATGGTCAGCGATATTTCTTTGTAGTGGAAAAATATCAACAGGATTTCACGATTGCCTTCAGGTCATTGTGCGCAAGCTTGGCGTAATGCAATCCAACAAACCGCTGCACGCGACCGCGTTAAGAAACGCGGCGCGGGAGCGGTGGCGTTGGGCTTCAGGAAGCATCAAAGCAAGAAACAGCAAAGGCATTGTCGGAGTCGTCTCCGGTAAATAGGAACTGGATAGCCCATGGCCTTCGACCAAAGGCAAAATGAAGGCGACCATGCCCGGGCGCCGCCCGGGGGCGAGGTCGGTGCCTACACGAGGCGCGGAACACAAGCGCTCCTTCGCCAGGCCCGCTGTCGATCTTCGGCGCTTCGCCGTCCACCGCTTCGAGCGGCGCTTTTCCGAGGCAAAGTTCCGGCGGATCTCAGGCGCCTTGGCCGAACCATGCGCTGCAGCCGACGCCGTGGATCGCCGTCGCCTTTCCAAGCCTTCTTGCCCGGCGGGGCTGATCTTGTTTCGTTAGAGCGCGGGCAAAGCATCGCAACCCTTTCCCATCAAGCCGATGACCACGCAAGCCCTCCCGACCGTCGTCCCCTTCGATAAGCGCCGTGACGTCGGAAACCGCTTCGTCCTTCCGGCTCGCCGAGTGGCAATCCTGACCGCCATCGGCTATCGTTCAGCACTTGGGCTTCGGTCCGCTGCGCCGATCGTGTCCCTCGGGCCGGTCTACCCTGCGGCTTCGGCAAGCGTCGGTGGTATCGGAAAGGCCCACGCCCTAACCACTATGGATTGAGACGACCTGAAAGGTCGTTTCAATCCATAGTTCAAGAAGCCCGGATGGGAGAGAGACTATATATATGGGGGAATGCTTCCGGCAGTGCAGACCGGGGTAGCCTGACAGTGTTCGGAGGATGGGGAAACGAGCCGTCGGCGAGTTCAGCCAGTCTATCTATAACAGGCGCTCAGGTTCAAGGCGGGGGTGGCGCGTGGCGGGCGTGCCAGAGGCGGACTGCGGAGCCACGAGGCAACGGCTCAGGCTACCTGCAGCTGGGAGGTGGCAGAAGTCCACAGGCGGCCGCGGCGAGTGCCGTGGCCCAGACCCTCGGACTGCATGGATTGACGGGGCTACGGTGGCGAAGCGACCCTGCTGCGCAGCGGCTTACTTGAACAAGGCGCTCCAGCCGACCGCCCAAAAGCGGGTGACGGCTGACCTTGGTCGTTGGCAGCCATGGGTTCGACTGAGGAGGTTCGGATGAAAGTGGCCATAACACTTGTCGTCGGCGTCGCACTCGGCGTTCTGACGGTGAAGAGCGTGACCGCGCAGGTTCAGAGGCGACCGAACATCATCGTGATCCTCGCGGACGATCTCGGGTACGCCGACATAGGCACGTTCGGTGCCCCGAACATTCGCACGCCTCGGCTGGATGCGATGGCGGCCGAAGGTCAGAAGTGGACCAGCTTCTACGTTCAACCGGTCTGCTCACCAAGCCGAGCCGCGTTGCTCACCGGACGACTGCCGGTGCGCAACGGCATGTTCGGCGCCCCTGGCGGCACGGCGCCGAAGGTGTTTCGCGACAACGCGGCTCAAGGTTTGCCGACCGAGGAGGTGACGATAGCAGAACTCGTGAAGTCGGCGGGGTACACGACAGGGATGGTCGGCAAGTGGCATCTCGGGCAGCTGGCGCAGTTTCTCCCGATGCGCCAGGGATTTGATTCGTGGTTCGGCGTGCCCTTTTCGCACGACATGCGGATGACAGTGCCGCACGACAAAGGGCTGCAAACGGAGGCATACTACTCGCCCAAACCAGAGTACTGGGATGTTCCGCTGATGCGAAACAACGAGGTGCTGGAACGGCCCGTTGACCATCGTACGCTCACCAAGAGGTATACGGACGAGGCGGTCCGATTCATTACCGAGAAAAGGACCCGGCCGTTCTTCCTGTATGTGGCACATTCCCTACCGCATATTCCGCTGGCGAGATCGGACGGTTTTGTCGGGCATAGCGCTGGAGGCATATACGGCGACGTTGTCGAGGAGATCGATTGGAGCGTCGGGGCAGTACTCGATGCATTGCGGCAAGCAGGCATTGAGGAGAACACGCTCGTGATCTTCATGAGCGATAACGGCCCATGGCTTCCATTTCGCGACCACGGCGGATCGGCTGGCCCGCTACGCGAAGGAAAGGGCACGACGTGGGAGGGCGGAGTCCGAACGCCAGCCATTTTCTGGTGGCCCGGGACCGTTCGGCCCGGCGTGGTCACAGACATAGGGTCTGGGCTCGACGTGATGCCGACCGCCGCCGCACTTGCCGGCGCCCTGCCACCGTCCGATCGCACCATGGACGGCTTCGATCTCAGCCCCGTGCTCAAGGGAACCGGGCCGAGTCCGCGACACGAGCTGTTCTACTATTGGGACAATGAGCTGCGGGCCGTTCGAAAAAGCAGGTACAAGGCCCACTTCATCACCAGCGGTGCTTACGGCGAGGGCGAGCCACGTACCACGTACACGCCTCCGCTGCTCTTCGACCTCGCGACGGACCCTGGGGAGCGCTTCAATATTGCCGCCGCTCACCCCGACGTGGTGTCCGATCTCGTCAGGACCGCGGATACGCATCGCCGCACGGTTGTACCAACGCAGCCGCTGTTCGACGCAATCCTACCCACGCCACAAAAGCGGTAGCTTGTGGCAGATTGAGGACTGCTGCCTACCAGTATGGATTGAGACGACCTGAAAGGTCGTTTCAATCCGTTGTTCAAGAAGCCCGGATGGGGGCGAGACTATATATATGGGGAATGCTTCCGGCAGTGCAAACCGGGGTAGCCTGACAGTGTTCGGAGGATGGGGAAACGAGCCGTCGGCGAGTTCAGCCAGTCTATAACAGGCGATGTGCACGTTCAAGGCGGGGGTGGCGCGTGGCGGGCGTGCCAGAGGCGGACTGCGGAGCCACGAGGCAACGGCTCAGGCTACCTGCAGCTGGGAGGTGGCAGAAGTCCACAAGCGGCCGCGGCGAGTGCCGTGGCCCAGACCCTCGGACTGCATGGATTGAGGGGCTACGGTGGCGAAGCGACCCTGCCGCGCAGCGGCTTACTTGAACAAGGGTTTGCAGCCGACGCCCTACAGTGTACGCTCCGCTCCCACTTCCGGCAGCGGCTGAGCGCCAGCGTTGGGCGGATGTGTCGGGCCACGGAACCCGGTAAGTCCTTTGCCACCACGAAAGGAGCGCAATCTGGAAACGCCTTTGACTCCCATGGAATTCGCGCGTCGCTCGCGCAAGCTGTATGCGCAACGCGAGGCAGTGGTGGATGGCGAGCTGCGCCTCACCTATGCGCAATTCTTCGAGCGCTGCGACCGCGCGTCCGCCGCGCTGTCCAAGCTCGGCATTGGCAAGGGTGACCGTGTCGCCACCATCGCGCCGAACACGGCCGCACACCTGGAGCAGTTCTACGCGGTGCCGCAACTCGGCGCCGTCGTGGTACCGCTCAACTACCGGCTCATCGCGGAAGACCTCGTTTACCTCATCAATCACAGCGGCGCGCGCGTGGTCTGCGCGCACTCGCACTATCTGGATATGGTCGAGGGCATGCGGGCGCGCTGCCCCGAGGTCGAGCACTTCGTCGCGCTCGAAGGCGCGAAGACCGGCTGGCTGAACTACGAGTCGCTGCTCGCGCAGGCCGCCACGGAATTCCCGCGGGCCGAAGTCGCCGAGAGCGACTTGCTCGCCATCAACTACACCAGCGGTACGACCTCCAAGCCCAAGGGGGTAATGATCACGCACCGCAACGCCTGGGTGAACGCGGTGGGCACGATCATTCACCATCCCATGAGCACGGCCGACCGCTACCTGTGGACGCTGCCGATGTTTCACGCCAATGGCTGGACCTTCGTCTGGAGTGTGACCGCCGCCGGCGCCACGCACGTGTGCCTGCGCAAGGTCGAACCCGCGACCGTGTACGAGCGCGTCAAGGGCGAGCGCATCACCATGTTCTGCGCGGCGCCGACGGTGCTGATTGGTATCGCCAACGCCCCTGCGGAAATCCGCCGCAATACGCCGCGCGGCCTGCGCGTGATGACTGCGGGCGCGCCGCCCTCCGCCGCGACCATCGAGCGCGTGGAACAAGATCTTGGCTGGACCATCACCCATGTGTATGGGCTCACCGAGACCGCGCCTTTCATTACCATCAACGAGCCCCGCCCTGAGTTCGCCGAGTTGTCGCCGGAGAAACGCGCGACGCAGAAGGCGCGCCAGGGTGTGGAGCTGATTACTTCCGGTGAGTTGCGGGTGGTGGACGAACAGGGCCGCGACGTGCCGCGCGACGGTGCCACGCTCGGTGAAATCATCGCGCGCGGCAACGTCATCATGGCGGGCTACTACAACGACCCCGAGGCAACCGCCACGGCGATGGGGGGCGGCTGGTTTCACTCCGGCGACGCGGCGGTGGTGCACGCCGACGGCTACGTGGAAATCCGCGACCGCTTCAAGGATGTCATCATCAGCGGCGGCGAGAACATCTCCTCCGTCGAAATCGAAGGGGTGCTGCTGCGCCACCCCGCGGTACTGGAAGTGGCGGTGGTCGGCCTGCCGCACGAGAAATGGGGCGAAACGCCGCACGCCTTCGTCGTCTTGCGTCCCGGCGTCGCGGCCGGCGAAAAGGAAATCCACGAATTCGCCCACGCCAACCTAGCCGGCTTCAAGGCGCCGAAGGCGTACAGTTTTGTGAGCGAATTACCGAAGACTGCGACGGGTAAGATTCAGAAGTACGTATTGCGTGGAAAGCAGTCGGCGATCGCCCGGCAGTGATGATTCAAACGAAGCGTATCGCGTAAAAGAGAGATCGGTCCTTCGATTGCGATGTGCTTTGCCGACTGCCGAGGCGTCCGGTATTGTCGGATACCGGTTGCCTCTGCCCAGCCAAACTGCAACCTCCCTAATGGTAGCTTCCTGCATTGGGCCCGTGACCGGAGATGAGCGCCCGATTCCCGAACAGCTGTACGACCTGGAATGGCAGCACTACGCCGGGCGGTGGCTTGAAAGGCTGCGGCAGCACCAGCCCGAGTGCGGAAAGGCGTTGTTCAACTCGCGACATCAGACACCTCTGTCGTTGGCGATGACAGTGCCTGTCGCTGGGTAGTGCGCCAAGTGCTTACTTTGTCACGTCGACGTCAAAAAAGTGTTCAGTCAACGCAAAGGGTCGCGGAAGTCCCACGAAAATCCGTACGGCTTGATCTGCTCGATCGGTCGCGCGGAATGGAAGTCGATGACGGCTCTCCGCAATTGCCCCCGCTTTTGGTTGCGTTGAAGAAAAGCTCGACGCTTGTCGGCTGCCGCCGGGATGGCCGCGCTAGCCCAACTTTCGCAACTGGCCCTTCCAAACCGTCGATTTCACGTGCTCGGCGTGCCTAACACATTGAAAAGCAAAGCCGTGGTTTTTCATTTTACGCATGGGACAGACCTTGCCACTTGTCA
>JACCXJ010000342.1 GCA_013697045.1 Gammaproteobacteria bacterium
AACCGTGACGCTTGAGGTATGCCCGCTAGAGGACGTGAAGCGCCGTTTTGTACGGGCGTTCGAGGGCAAGGCGCAAGGTGCTTGCATCAGCTTCGAGACTCCAGCGCTATTGTTCCGCGTGCTCTCCGGCAAACGCTGGGAACTGCTCGCGAGCATGACCGGCGCAGGGCCGATGACCATCCGTGAGGCGGCAAGACGCGCAGGCCGCGATGTCAAGGCGGTACATGGAGACGTCCGTGCGTTACTCCATGCCGGGATCCTGCGCAAAACAGAGACTGGCAAGGTGGAGTTCCCTTTCGACGCCGTGCACGTCGATTTCAAGCTGCAGGCGGCTTAGCGAGCGCAGGCTGGGGAGAGGGGCGAATGCGCCAAACTTTTCTCACCGATACCGATGTGCGCTCGGCGCTGCGGGAAGCGATCGAAACGCTTCGTTTGACCCATCCGTTTGTGATCGAGGCTTGGTATGCTCCTAGCCTTCTTTCATTCGCAGTTCCGCGGCTTCTGCAGCTATAAGCTTCACACCGCGTCGGATCATAGTGATTTCAAGAAGGCCAACAGGTCTGCGGTATCGGCGGAGGACAAACTTCGAAATCTTTGTGTCACGCGTGCCGCTTCGCCCGCGTGCCTATCAATGGCGCCTGCGAGCGTAAAAGTGGCTCCGTCGTGCATGAACAACTGCCTAGCCCGCAAACCCCACAATGGAGGCGTTCGAAGCTCGAATGCGCGGGCATCAGCTTGTCTAATGCCATCGCCAGTTCCCACATCGTGGAGCAAGAGGTCTGAAAAGAGGCGAACGTTTTTATAACGCAGAGCGGCAAATTCACTACGGCCGGTTCGGTATTCAGGCCGATGACAAACGGCACAGCCAATCGCCCTAAACGCGTCTTCCCCGCGATGTACTTGGGCGGTTACGGTTCCTCTGGACGGGGGGGCCAGAAGGCGCATGAATATATTGACCTTGCCGATCCCCTCACCATCGTCGTCCGTGGATTCTAAGTCATCAAACTGATCACAGGCTTGCAATGCATGATTATCTCCGTTAGGAGCGGTGTCCTTAGGGAATAGGGGATTAGTGACCCCCATCTCGTTGAGAAAGGCTTCCGCGCCAAAGGAAAGGGTCGCTTGCTGTGCTTTCCATCCAAACCGCCCCACGCGTCTTAGGCCGGTCGCCACATCTATGACATGGGCTGCTCTTCCATTGATAGCGTCTTTAGACTGGGTTTGTCGCTCTTCCTCCTCTTCAATATCCGCATCCGAGATCGATGCGATCAAACCGGCACCAAATATCGGGGTCGTCAGGCGACCGGCGACAACGGTTGCCTCGATTGGAACGATCTCCTGACATGCCTCTGGATTTATAGAAAATCTTTGCAGGGAAGACCCTCCGGGAAGTTCCTTATGACCGGCGGAGAATCGGATTGCAGTAACGGTGCTCGATCCACCGAGCGCCGGCGATGAATGACATTCCGCACAGCTGCGCGCGTTAAAGCCGGGCCCCAAACCTCCTCCGATCTCGACAACTTGTCTAAAGCTCTCCCTGCCCTGCTCAAACGACTCGATTATGTCCGCATCTATGCCTTCTATTGGATCGCCAAAATCAACATGCAAGGTTGTTCCACAACTCGGGGCACTATGACTGCCAATGATAACCAGCAATACCAAAAACAATATTGCCGTAAGGTTTCGTGATACTCTCGTACCCATATTGGCCTCCTTGCCTATTTTATGGTTTTGAGGTCGCTTTTGGCGCCTCGTTGAGCGGTTTTGCCGCCCGCAAGAGACATTACCCCATGGCGGCGGCTCAAAGGGGCGCCTCGTGCAGATCCGCAGCGTCGATGCGCGCGAGCACGTTGCGCAGATGCAGCAGGTTGAAGGCGATAAAGCCCAACTATGAGGCCGCCCGCGCAAGCCCGCGCAGCTTCACCTTGCGCAGCCCGCCAATGTCGTTCATCCAGCGAGCGCAAACCCGGTGGTCAACCGGGGCATGAGGGCACGTGGTGGTGTTCCAAGAGATTGGGCAGTCGTAGGGTGCGCCGCGCGCACCCTTCATTTGAGCCGTTCGCAACCGCTCACCTTGTCTCTACCCTTGCCGCCGTTGCAGAGATCCCTGCCAGAACCTCCGAAAAGCCGGTCTCTACCGCTCTCCCCGAATAGTCGGTCGTGACCTTGCGCACCTCGTAGCGTATCGCGTCCGGCGCCACCGCAGATGATGTCGTTGCCCCCCGCTCCATTGATCGAGTCATTGGCGTCGGTTCCTACGATAACGTCGTTGTCGTTTGTGCCGCGGAGCGTCCCTGTATAAGGTGCCCCGCTATCGGGGCCGCCAAAAATGGTGTTGTTGGAGACCGAGATGTTGGCGACTCGGCCGCGACAAGTCAGGGGAACCGTAATCGGCTGGGAAAGCTGGTTGTTGGTTTCGTCCGACTCCGCAAAGCCGTTGACGTAATCGACGTAAGCCGTAATCGCGTGGGTGCCGGTGGGAATGGTGTCGCGTCCACCGTTCGTGCTGATGGTGACGGATGCTCCTGCGGTCAGGGGCCCGCTTACGCCACCCCAGGTTCTGAAGACGCCATCCACGGAATATCCTACGCCGATGGCTATGCCTGCAGGGGTCGCTGCGGTACCCTGGTTTTTCACCGTGCTCGTGAAGACCCCGCTGGCATAGGAGAGCGAGCAGACGATGACGTCGGGGAGAGGAGACGGAACGGGGGTGTCGGTCGGCGGGGTGGTGTCGGGCGGCGGGGGGGTGTCGGTCGGCGGGGGGGTGTCGGGGGCTGCCGTGCCGACGAGCTGGACGAACTTGGCGACGGAAGGGACGCCGCTCCCGTTCAGGATAAACAGCAGATAGTGGCCAGGTGGGCAAATATTACCGGTCGACGGTGCCGTGACGTTAAGCACATTGGCCCCTGTCGTGAATGACAGCTTGCAGATCCGCTGGTCCATGTTGTTTTGATGCGTAACTGAGCCGGGTCGAAGCAAGTTGACCTTGCCGATATCAGCCGCATGGGGTGTTCCTACCTGGAACTGCGCGCCATAGGCTACGCTGGCCGGCGACGAAGTAATCTCAGGCCGATTTGGTTCAAACAAGTAGGGAGGCGAGAAGATCTGCAGGCTCGCCTCGCCGTTACCGCCAACGCTGGCAACGCGGGCGTCGGGCAACAGCAACGCTTCGGAATGATAACCCCGGTACCGCGTCTCGGTTGCCCAAATAGTCCACTGGTTGGTGGCTGGATCCCAGTTGATCGCAGGCTTGGGCCCATCGTTGGTATTCGCGCCGCTGGCGCTGCTGCCTCCGATCACCAGCACCGTGCCGTCCGGTAGGAGGGTGGCATTATGCTGCCGCCGAGGCTGGGGCATAGAGGCGGCGTAGGTCCAGACTGGATTGGTCGCGGTGAGGTCGATCATCTCGACACTGGAATGCGGAACGTCACTAGTGTTACCGCCGCCTGTGTACATAACTTTGCCATAGTCGTACATGGCGGCCGAACCATAATTGTCGCGGCGCGAAGCATTTTGCGCTGCTACCGCAATCACGGCACCCGCACCAGTAGTGCTTACGTAATACGAAAGGGCAGTCCCCACTACGAAGGTCTTACCGTTCGGGGCCAGGAACGCCGCAGGATAGAGCGGAAGATTCACCGATGCGCTCGTAAGGTTCCGCCAAGATCTGCTCCCGACCTGCCAAACTTGAGGTATCAGGTTCCGGGAGGCGTCTTCCTTATTGCCGGAAATCACGACCACGTCCCCGTTGGCCAAAGTTGCATTGGTGGGGTAGAAGCGGCCAGCATTCATATCGGGCAGTCGGGTCCAGGTGTTTGTCAATGGATTGTAGGAACTTGCGGCTTTGATGCCTTGTGGAATGGTGATGGTCCCGCCCGTAACGAGGACTGCGCCGCTCGAGAGCAACGAATGACCCCCGCAAAAAATATTATCATTTATTGTGGACGTATTGGTGACCAAACCGGTTGCCGGGTCCCATACCCTGGGGTTCTGGCCGGAAGAGCCCCACCAAAATACCTTGCCCGTCGCAAGCAGGGTAGAATGTACGGGACGATAACTTAGCGTCTGTAATGGCCCCCACGAGCCCACGGTGGAATCTCCGTACGTGACCTCTGGCAAGAGGGAGAGTATCAGCCCAACTCCAAGCCAGCCCCGTACGACTCGCTCATGGTAACAAGCACGAGTACGAATCGGTCTCATAAGCCTTCTCCTGTTAGTGACGCGGAGCTGATAAATTACCCGCTTGTTTCGATGACGCTCGGATAACACCAGCCCCTCTTCCCACCCGATTCTTGATGCGAATAACACCTTCAACAGGCTATGCAAGCCACAGTCTGGTAGAAGGCAGATTCGGATCATCCCAGTCGACCTTAACCCTGAGGTATCCCGTCAACTTGACAGGTGCCTGCGTAAGGTCGCTCCCATAGTTACCTCTTACTTTCCCCCCGAACTCCCATTTGACACGCCCATGCACTGGTTCAATTGCGCTGGTCACGGGAGGAATCTCTATCGTGCCGTCAGTCAAATGGCCGTATCCCTTGGTAGCCGCCGACAGGCCTGCTTCGACGCGAATACTCAGTTTTCGCTCAATCTCGTCTGCGAAACGCTCTGTGTGCCGGTCAGTTGTCCACGTTGTAACGCCTCCCGGATTCAGAGTCCGTTCGGGGGTAGCACCCCCCCGGACAAATTCGGGGTACCTATTCCGCCGCGATTGTTCCGTTGCATACAGCGTACCAGCGGAGGGCGAAGAGTAACGGCGCTCAAGCGTTTCTGCATCCCCTCATTTGGGGGGGAACTGAGGAAGGGTCTTCGCACCGGTGGCGGCGTCGAGTGTCTTGATCTCCGGAGACCGCGACTCTCGAATCCGGCTTGGTGCCAACGCTCCAGCGTCCACGGCATTCTGTCCTGAGCCGTCGACTGCGAGCTAATCTTCCGCGGTCTGAGCCCCCGGCGCGCGCGAGCGACCAAATGGCGGGTTTCGGACTGAATCAATCGGAGGAATCGAGCATGGCGAGCAACGCGAAGAAGGCGGGGACAGCGGCGAAGGCGGAACCGACCGAGAGCAAGCTAAAGGCGGCAAGGCGGGCGAAGCTGGCGATGCATCTGGGCGCGAAAGCGGCGCTATTGATCGCCGAGTTCGGCGGGCATTTCGGGGATTTGGACGTGGCGGCGCATCCGCAACAAACTCATCTCGAAGCTGTACCAACGCTTCAGGGTACGCGTCACCCTACGGCCTACAGGATGCTCTACCTACGCTTAGTCCATCTGTTCGCCAGGCTTCTGAGCCTGACTCCGCCATGGATGCAAGACTCTATACCGGGTGGGTGTGGCTAGCCGTTTCCCGACGGAGACTTTCACCCCGCAAGATACGCCGAGCTTCTGCCGGCGCGATACCGTTCGGGTTCAGGCGCGTGCGGCGATCCGAACCCCAAGGAGGGAGGTGAAGGGCGGGCGTCTCGCGATGGATCTTCTTATCGAGATGGGGAAGCGCTGCAGGATCATCTCGATCATGACAGGCAGCGACACGGGCAATCTCAGATACCGGCCCTCGGCCCCCGCATAGGCGCAGCAATCGGAAAAACCCGCCGCGAGAAACAGGGCCTGGAGCTCTGCGTTCGTGTACTCCTTGATATGGAGGCCGGTCGCTTCGTCATCGAAGTACTTCGAGATGTCGTGCGGTCCGTTCAAGCGATTCGGTGTCACACACAGATAGGTGCCGTTCTGTCTGAGCACGCTGCGGACACTCCCGAGCTGTTGCACCAGGTCGTCGGGATGGACGTGCTCGATGAGCTGATTGCTGTATACCACATCCACCGTGTTCGGAGAGAGAGGGATCGTGCACCCGTCGCAGTTGACGACCGTCAGGTTGTCGGGTCTCTGGACCCCGGCCGTGATCTGCTCGGACACATCGACGGCGAAGACCTGTTTGACGCGCTTGGCGATCTCCAGCGACAAGGCGCAATCACCGGCACCCAACTCCAGGAAGACGGCATCACTGCGTAGATAGGGACCGAGTAAACCGAGTTGTGCCGTGATCTTGCGACGTGCCTGTTCCGGCGACTGCTTCCTGACGAGCTGTGGATGATCCGGAAGCAACCGGAACAGATCGTCGTACACCGTTCGATACAGCGACGACCGCTCCTCACGGGATGCCCCACGCAGCCGGGCCGCGAGGGTCTTCTCGATGTCGTAGTGGCGCCTGATCGCTTCGGTGGATCTCCCTTGGGTGGCGATGCTGGGAGCGTGTGGCGGAGGCGACATAGGTTGAGGCTTCATGCGTGAGTACCGAGGCGAACAGGACATGATCGGCATACGTGCAGCATTGGCCGGGTACATCGGCAAGGATTCCGAGATCCGAAACACCCGAGATGGCAAAGCCCTGGGCTTCCTTCCCGGTGGGACGCTCACGGAAGAGAATCCGCGCCTTGACTACCGCGCGGCGATGAAACAGGTTCTCACCGACGATCCGACGCTCAAGGCCGTCTACGCGAGGAGCCGAAGCGTGAGCAGGCAGTTTGACCCGACCGTCGATGCAGCGCTCGAAGTCGAGCGCGAGCGTCGCGTACTGACCACGACCTGAGCGGATCTCCTTGGACCCCACGAGGCCGTTGGTGAGCAGCACGCGCAGCTAGCTAGTCCACTGCCTCATCCAGCTCGCTCTGCTCCTCGGGGGCGCTAGCTGGCGTGTGTTGGCAGGGACGAGGTCAGGTCTCGGTCTAAGCTCGGGCCGCGAGGGCCGCGCTCGCCTTACGGTGACACCGGCCCTATTCTTCGAGAATACGCCGCCAAAGCGCCCCGACCCGCGCGCGTTCGGGCTCGAGCTCGCGCTCGCCCACCAGCGCCGGGCGCTCCGCCAAGGCCAGGGCGTGGAGCCGCTTGCGGTAGGCGATATTGGCCTCGGTCAGGGCCGCGGCGTCCTCGCGTGTCAATATCCCGGTGTCCCCGAGGATGGCGAGGAGACGGCAGTTGTCGGTGTGCGTGGCGAGCGCCGGCCGGGAGGCCGCCCAGCGCAAGACGGCGTATTGCACTAGAAACTCGATGTCGGTGAGCCCGCCCTCGCCGTGCTTGAGGTCGAAGCCGCCGGGGGTGCGGTCCTCGAGCTCTGCACGCATGCGGGCGCGCATCTCGCGCACCTCGCGCCGGAGCAGAGCCCCGTCGCGGACGCGCACGAGGGTCTCCGTGCGTATCGAAGAGAAGCGCTGCGCGGCGTGGCTGTCGCCCCCCACGGCCCGCGCCCGCACCAGCGCCTGGTGCTCCCAGGTCCAGGCGTCGTGCGCCTGATACTCGCGGTAGGCCGAGAGGCTGCTCACGAGCAGCCCCGAGGCACCGCTCGGGCGCAGGCGGTTATCGACGTCGAAGGCCTTGCCGGCCGGCGTCACGGTGGCGAGGAGATGGATGATGCGTTGCGCCAGGCGGGTGTAGCGCTCCTGCAGGGTGGCCGGCCCCTCGTACAGGAATACGAGGTCGAGATCGGAACCGTAGCCGAGCTCGATGCCGCCGAGCTTGCCGTAGGCGACGACCGCGAACGCCCCCGCGTCGGTCTCGGGACCGTGGCGCCGCTCGAGGTCTCGTTGCGCGAGGGTCAACGCCGATTTCAACACCGTTTCGGCGATCGCCGAGAGGTGGTCGCTTACCGCAGGGACCGCCAGGACCCCCGCGAGATCGGCGGCCGCGACCCGCAGGAACTGGGCGTGTTTGAAGTGCCTGAGTGCGTCCATCTCCGGTTCGAGATCGCCGGGAGACACGTGCGAGAGCTGCGCCGCGAGCGCGGCCGTGAGCTCGCGGGCGGTCGGCGGCGCATACAGGGTCCGATGGTCGATCAGCTCGTCGAGCAGGACGGGCTGGCGCGCCAGGTAGCTCGCGATCCAGGGGCTGGCCGCGCACAGCTCGACCAATTGTCGGAGCGCGGCGGGGTGTTCCTCGAGCAGGATGAGGTAGACGCTGCGTTTGGCGATCGCCTCAACGATGGCGAGCACCCGCCCGAGGGTGGTGGCTGGCTCGCGTAGCCGGGCCGTCGCCGCGAGCAGCGCGGGCAGGACGCGATCCAGGCGCTCGCGCTCCACCGCGGTCAGGCGGCGCACCGCGGCGCTGGCATAGAGGGTATCCAGTGCGCGGAGGGCCGGGTCGGGATCGGTGAAACCGAGCGCCGCCAGGCGTGAGATGCGCTCTGCGGTGCCCTGCAAAGGCTGCCACGGGGCCCCATCCGGCGCTTCGGGGCGCAGCACCAGGCGGTTGAAGTGATGTTGCACCCGTTCCCGATGACCGTCGAGCGCGGCGAGGAACGCCGCCCAATCCGGATACCCCATGCCATAGGCGATCCGGGCGCGGGGTTTCTCTCGTTCCGGCAGGGCCTGGGTCTGGCGATCGTCGATCTCTTGGAGGCGGTGCTCGGTGGTGCGCAGGAACGCGTAGGCGCCGGACAGGTCCGCGACCGCCGCCGGTGGCAGGTGTCCGAGCCTCGCCAAGTGCTCGAGGACCTCGAGGATCGGGCGGGCCCGGAGGATCGGCTGCCGTCCGCCGTGGATGAGCTGAAAGGTCTGGCCGATGAACTCGATCTCCCGGATCCCCCCGGGCCCCTGTTTGATGTTGGACGCGAGCCCCTTGCGTTTCACCTCGTCGTCGATGAGCCGCTTCATCTCCCGCAGCGCCCCGATGGCCCCGAAGTCGAGGTAACGACGGTAGACGAACGGCAAAAGGCGCGCGAGCAGCCGTTGTCCGGCGGCGGCATCGCCGGCCGCGGGCCGCGCCTTGATGAGGGCATAGCGTTCCCAGTCGCGCCCGTGGGTCGCGTAGTAGCGCTCCAGGGCGTCGAAGCTCATCACCAGCGGTCCGGCGTCGCCGAACGGGCGCAGCCGCATGTCGACACGGAACACCAACCCGTCGGCGGTCACCTCGGAAAGCGCCCGGATGAGCCGTTGCCCCTGGCGCTCGAAGAAGGCCTGGTTGGACAAGGTGCCCGGTCCCCCGCGGGTCTCACCGTCCGCGGGATAGCACAAGATCAGGTCGATGTCCGAAGAGAAATTGAGCTCCTGTGCCCCCAGCTTGCCCATGGCAAGGACGATCAAGGTCTGCAGAGCGCCGGTGCTGTCGCACGGGCTTCCCAGGGCCGCCACCTGAGCCCGGTGCAGCCAGCCGAGCGTCGCCGCCAGCACCGCATCGGCGAAGTCCGACAGCTCGGCCATGGTGTCGGCGAGCCCGGCATCGCTCCGGATGTCGCGCCAGGCGATGCGTACCAGCTCCCGATGGCGTAACCGGCGCAGGCGGCTCATGAGCGCGGCCTCATCTTCGGCACCCGCCGACGCGGCCTCGGCCCGTGCCCCGTATTCGGCCGCCGTGAGCCGGCGCCCGAGCTCTCCGCTCGCGAGGAGCTCCGCCAAACGGTCGGGATCACGCGCCAAGTGACACGCGACGAAAGGGCTACAGGCGCACACCTGCCTGAGCGCCTGGCCCAGGACCGGGTCGGGTCCGGGGCCGAGGGCCGGGTGGAGTTGCTCCCAATAGCGTTCGGACTCTGCGCGCAGTAGTGGAGGTGGCTCCGCCGGGGTCATGAGATCTCATCCGTTCCGGGCCGTGTGCCGCGACCGATAGCGCCGGCGTTGCCGCAGACCGAAGCGGTGCCCTTATTATGAGGAAGGGGAGAAGCCTAGACCCCCGTTGTGGTGCCAGCAAGCCCACGCGGGTGGCCACGATTGGGCGCACGGGGTTCGCTGGGGTTTGCCATGCACCCAGGCAGGCGGCAGAATGCCCGGTACGCCGGTATGGCCCGGTGTGACCGGCGCCCGCGCCCAAGAAATACAACCGGTTGACCGTCGGTCGGCGAGCCGGTCCGCGGGGCACGGCGAGTCGGATGGCGGCCGCGCCTGGCATCGGGAAGGGCTGGCGGGGTCCTCTGGGGCGGCGCTTGCGCTCAGGTGTGAATTGCTTACAATGCCGGAAGATACGTGCCTAACCTCACCTATCTTAGCGGGTCGGGAGGATTTCCATGATAAATGATCGCAGCAGTGAAACGAGATGCCCTCGGAAGGCCCTGAGGTCGCTCATGGCCGGGGTGTTACTCCCGTTGTCGCTTGGGGCCTGCGCGTGGTTCGAAGGCGATTCTCTGGTCGGCGGACCGGCCGGCTCGCTGGAGCCGCCGACCGATTACCTGATCGGGCCCGAAGACGTCGTGGTGATATCCGTGTGGAAAGAAGAGGGCCTGGAACAGGAGGTGATCGTCCGGCCTGACGGCAAGCTCTCCTTTCCGCTGGCCGGGGATGTAGCGGCCGCAGGCCGGACCCCCGAGCAGGTCCAGCGGGACATCGCCACGAAGATCGAACGCTATATCCCAGACCCGGTGGTCACAGTGAGCGTAAAGGAGATCGGCAATAAGATCTATGTGATCGGGCAGGTCAAGAGACCCGGGGCCTATGTCATCGGTCGCTATGTGGACGTGGTGCAGGCCTTGACCTTGGCCGAGGGGCTGACACCGTTCGCGGCCGAGAACAGCATCAAGATCTTGCGACGCCAGGGTACCGAGGAGCAGGTATTCCCGTTCGAGTACGCCGAAGTCAAGAAAGGCCGTGGCCTGGAGCAGAACATCTTCTTGAAGGGGGGCGACGTCGTGGTGGTCCCCTGAGCGGCGAGCGGCCGACCGACCCACCCACGTTGGCGATCACGAGTGGCGCCTCTTCAGCGATGATGCGCGGGGTACGGGACGGCCGTTACTCGCATCGTAGCCCTTGGGTGCGACGCGCGTGTCGATCATCCGGCGGCGCCGATTGGCAGGGGCGCCTAAGCTTGCGCCGATCGACCCGATGATCCGCCGAGCCAGTGCAAGCGCCGACACGGCCGGTCCCCGGCCGCGGGCCTTTGGGTGGGCGGCGGGCCTCAGGAGGGTTGCCCGCGCGGCGCTCCCCGGCCTCGCCGTGCTGCTCGCCTTTGCTTCGCCGACGGACGCGGCGGAGTATTTCGTGCGCCCCATCATCAGCGCCGGGCTGGACTACGATGACAACCGCCGCCTGGACCCGGTCAATCCAAAGACCGTGACGAGCCAGCGGTACTTTCCCACGCTCTTGTTCGGGGTCCGAACGCCGGCGGTCAATACCTCGGGGATCGCGCGAGCCGAGATCATCGAGGCGGATGATGACGAGCTCGATCGCACCAACGGGTTCATGCGCCTGAAGACGACCTACACGACGCCGCGCGACCTCTGGGACGTGGCAGTGGAGTGGCGTCAGGATTCGACGCTCGGCACTTCGATCCTCGACCCCGAGGAAGCCGTCGGACAGCCGCTTGCCGATGAATCACTGGCTCCCGACGTGGATGAACGGCCGGATGCCGACGTGAGAGATCTGGTGCGCCAGGAGGTACAGAGGACCAAGGTGAAGTTCCGGCCTACTCTGACTCATGTGCTGACGCCAAGGCTCAACCTCGAGCTCGGCTATCGGTTCAGCTCGACGACGTTCGAAGACGTTCCAGGGACCACTCTCGAAGACAGCACGGTGCACACGATGCTCGGCGAACTGGCCTACCAGTTGACGCCCATCGACACGCTCATCGGGCGCGGGAAATACGCGCATTTCGATTCCGACGCCTCCGTGTTCGACCAGGGGAGCGCGCTCGGAGGCCTCGGCCACAGTTTCTCGGAGACCTTCGACGTGGAACTGCTGCTCGGGGCGACCTATACGACCTTCAAGGAAGAGGCCAGCGCCGGCAACCCAGCCAATTCCGGGGACGACACCACCTTTGCGGTGTATCTGACGGTGGAGAAGGAACTGCGCACCGGCAGCGTGGCCGCCTTCTTCCAGCGCGATGTCGGTGGCGGGGGCTTCGGCGTGGCCCGTCGCGGCACCCAGCTCGACGTGCTCTGGGATACCATCATCGTCCCGGATCGGTGGTTCTTTTCTCTTGCAGGTGAGGCATTTAAAACGGACTCCATCGAGGAGGCGAACAGCAGCGACGACCGTACCTACGTACAGATCGTGCCCAGGCTGCGCTGGCAGTTCTCCCGGCAGTTGGCCTTGGACATCTCGTACCGGTATCGACTGAACAACCAGGACCGCGGGCCCGGAACGCCCGACAACGCCGAGAGCAACGCCGGGATCATAGGGCTGGTGTTCAGTTTCGACAGGCACGCCATCTCCCGCTGACAGGGGCTGAAATCAGCGGTCGGCGTCGTCGCGCGAGCGGCGCAGCGGAAGGGACGTCCCCCGTGCGTTTGGACCTCCCACCGCTTGCCGCCCCCCAAGTTCGGACTAACGATCCCTTTGCGCTGGGCACCGATATTGCCTGTTGCGGGCGTGCCGGGAGGGTCAACGCCCTGCGGACCGCGCACCCCGGCAGTTGTCCCGGCCGCCGCCGAACAGCGTTTAATCCAACCGAGACACCAACATGAGCGACTCAGGCACATCCGGACCCATCTTCATCGTCGGCGGATCTCGGACCGGCTCCGAGCTGCACAGGACCATCCTGACGCATTCTCCGCGGATCGACCTGGTCGAGGAGATGTGGCTCTTGTGCCCGTCATGGCTGCACACGGACTTCGCGACCCACCTCGAACGGTCGGTGGGCCCTCTGATGGAACAGGGGGCGATAGATCGTTTGATGGACCTGATGTATTCGAAAAAACCCTTCGGGTACTTCTGGTCGGTGATCGATCGAGACCTGGCCCCGGAGGCCCTGCGGGCAGCGCTATTGCAATCGGAACCGACCCTGCGTGGGGTGTTCGACGCGATCCTGACGGCGCATGCGCAAGCCAAGGGAAAACCTATCCGCGGCGCCAAGTTTCCCGTGCACTACTCTTATGTCGATCTCCTCGTAGAGTGGTTCCCCGACTGCAAGATCATTCACACGGTCCGAGACCCACGCGCGGTCTATGCCTCGCAAGCCTCGAAATACGTGCGCCCCCGGCAGGCCCTATACGAGCGCGCCCGGCTCCGCATTCTCCATTTCATGCACATTGCCGTGCAGTCCTGGTGGACGGCCCGCATTCACACCCGGATGCAGGGATCCGGCAACTATTTCCTGTCCCGATACGAGGACCTCGTCACCGATCCGGTAACGCGTGTCCGGAGCCTATGTGAGTTCCTCGGGGTCGAGGTTGCGTCTGAGATGTCCAACCCCTTGCAGTACAATTCGTCGTATCGGGGAGAGCGAGGGCTGAGGACGGGTTTCAACACGGATTCGCTAATCGATTGGAGGAAACGCTTGAACCCACTCACTACCGCGATGATCGGATTGATCAATCGACACGCGTTGAAAACGCTGGGCTACGCCTAGGCCGGCACGAGGGAAGACCTACAGCATGATTTCCAATATTCGCAGGCTCCTCAAGCGTGCACCGATATCGCTTCCCGCCCCGGCACGGGCCGCGCGCCTCCGCGACGCGCAAGGATGGCCGGGTATGGACCCTGGGCCGGAGCGTGTCATCGAAGCGGGGATCCTGTGGCTGTATCGCGCCCAGGATTGCTCCGCATCCCGCGACGGCGGGGTGGCACGGCATTACAGCCTGGTGAGCGGCTGGGCGTCGTCTTATCCGGAAACGACCGGCTACATCGTCCCGACCTTGATCGCGTACGCGACCTTGGAACGAAACGCCGAAGCACGGCGCCGCGCGCGCACGATGCTGGACTGGCTGGTGTCGATTCAGTTGCCGTCCGGCGGGTATCAAGGGGGGTGCGTGGACACGGGCGACCGATCACCCGTGACCTTCAACACCGGCCAGATCCTCATCGGGCTTGCGGCCGGGGCCGAGGAATTCGGCGACTACCGACAGCCAATGCAGCGCGCCGCCGACTGGCTATTGGAAACACAGGATCCAGACGGCTGCTGGCGTCGCCATCCGACGCCATTCGCCCAAGCGGGGGAAAAGGCCTACGAGACCCACGTCGCGTGGGGCCTGTTCGAGGGCGAGAGGATAGCGCCGCGGCGCGGCTATGCCGAGGCGGCCCTGGCCAATGTCCGCTGGGCCCTCGGCAACCAGCGGGAGAACGGATGGCCGGACAAGTGTTGTCTCAGTGATCCGGTGCGGCCCTTGACGCACACCATCGGTTATTTTCTGCGAGGTATCCTGGAGGCCTACCGCTTTTCGAAGGACAGCGCCTTCCTGTCCGCGGCCCGAATGACGGCCGACGGACTCCTCAAGTCCGGCAGGCCGGACGGATATTTGGCCGGCCGTCTGCGCGACGATTGGTCACCCGAGGTGAGCTGGGTGTGCCTCACAGGGGCCGCGCAGATCGCGCAGTGCTGGCTCATGCTCTACCGCTATACCGGAGACACGCGCTACCTGGAGGCGGGGCGAACGGTGAATCGGTGGGTTCGCTGCACCATCGATGTAGACGGACCACCGGACACTCGCGGGGCGGTCAAAGGTTCCTTTCCGGTCGACGGCGACTACGGGAAGTACCAGTATGTAAACTGGGCCGCAAAGTTCTGCATAGATTCGAACTTGTTGGAGAGGGAGCTAGCCCCGCGAGACCCGGCATGACGGGCGCTGATCGGCGTACGCTGTGGCTCGAAGCCATTGCCCTCTGCGCCCTCGCGGTTGCCGTTCGCCTCCCCCATCTGGACCACCCCCCGATATACGACGAGCTCTACCATGTCCTGACCGGGAGGTCGTGGAGCACCGAGGGGACGCTGCGGATCGCCGACGGCGAATACCGGAGATCCTGGATGTTCAGCGCCCTCACCGGCTGGATGTTCTCGGTCTTCGGTGAGAGTCTGACGGTGGCCAGGGTCGTCCCGCTCATGGCCGGCGCCGGCCTGGTGGCGGCGTTGTTCGTCTGGACCCGAGCGGTGGCCGGGCGACGCGCGGCGTGGATCGCGGGGCTGTTCCTGTGTTTGTCGCCTCAAGCGATTGCCCTGTCTCAGTTCATCCGTTTCTACACGCTGCACGCCCTCGCATTCTTCGCCGGCGCGATCAGCATCTATTTCCTGGTAGCTCGATGGGGCCGGCCCGGTATCGGGACGGCGGCCTGGGCGGCGTCGGGCGTATTGAGTCTGTCGTTCGCGATGCACCTGCAGATCACGACAGCGATCGGTCTCGCCGGTCTTTTCGGTTGGGCTGCCCTCGTCCTCGGACCGAAAGCGCTCTGCGCCATGCGGGACAATCCCGCGCTGCGGTGGGTCGCGGCCGCCATCGCCGTTGGCGGCGTCCTGCTCGTGGCGCTGGCGTTTCACAGTGGAACCATGGCACGGCTCTGGAAGCTGTATAACGAACAGGCACTTTGGGCGCAGGGCATGGGGTTTCGTTTCTATCATCGCTTATTCGCCGGCAGTTTCCCCACATTCTGGAGCCTGCTGCCCCTGGCAGCGCTTGTTGCGTTCGTGAGAAGGCCGGGTCCCACGCTGTTCTGCGCCTGCATTCTCGTCGTGGCTTTTTCGTTTCATTCCTTCGGTGGCATGAAGGCGGCCCGCTATGTGTTTTATACGACGCCGTTCCTGTTCGCCATCTGGGGGATGGCCTTGGCGGAGCTCGTGCCGGTCATCGGACAGCTGCTGCGCGAGGCGACGGCCCAGGCAGCGCGCTTCGGACTGCCGGCGCGGATGGCGACCTCGGTGCAGGGGATGGCGGTCTTGGCGGCCGGGCTATTCCTCGTCGGCAGCAATCGGGCTTTTTTGGAATCCTACCGCATCCTGCGCTACGGCCCCATCGATCTCCATCCCGGTTACTCCGTCGATTGGGCCGCGGCGAGCGAGGTACTGAAACCGATAGCCGGTCGCTCCGATGTGGTCATTACGACCAACGCGCTGGCGGCGATCTATTACCTTGGCGATTACGATTTTGACATGAACGTCAGCCATCTCGCGGAGGCGGATCCGTTGCGCCGCGAGTTTACCGTCGACCATGAGACGGGACGGCCGGCGATCAGCACGCGGCGGTCGTTGGAGCGTATCGTCGCCTGCCACGCCTCGGGTTTGTTCGTCACCGACCGGTGGCGGTGGCACAACGCTCGGACCGGGATCGCGGCGCAGGCGGCCCGCTTCCTCAGTGCTCATGCCGTTGCCGTCGATCTTCCCAAAGAATGGAACGTGCTAGCCTTCACCTGGACCCACAGCCCGGCGACTCCTGTATCGGAATGCCCCGCGCTGCGGGGCGAACCGGGCAGGCCACCTGAGACCGAAGGGTGATTCGAGCGCCGAGGCGCATGGATGGCCGGAGATCGAGGTTGGCGTGGATCTCGCCTAGGGCTTGACGCGCCGCTTCCGACGGCCTGGACCGTCTCCGGCCGCTGCCAGCCGACCGGGGTCGGCGCGGCCGAGCGGTCCGAGCACGCGATCCGACCTGATCCCCATCAAGGCGGGTTAGCGGCCGCCGATAGTGGCGCGGTTCGGCATGGACCGAACCCCGTCACCACGTAAGGGAATTCCAGGATCAAAGAGGGAACGATGAACGCAGTCAGTGTCAACAACTTTGCCCCACGGGCATCCAACTACGATCTCCTGGCCGACGCACTCAACGGGCTTTATATCGACGGCGACGATAGCGACGATATGACGTTGAACCGTCTGGAGATCAGTTTGCAGCAGAAGGTGAAAGCGGTGATCGATGGGGAATATTCCCTGGACAGCCTGCCGATATTCCCGACCACCGCTTCCGCCCTGTTGCCCCGCTTGAACGACTCGGAGGTGAGCTTGGAGCGCATCGAGCCGATGGTCGCGCAGGACCCGGCGCTCGCGGCGGAGGTCATCAAGCTCGCCAATGACGGCTTTCTCAAGCGTTCGCTGAAGCCTGTGACCAGCCTGGAACAGGCCCTTGGGGTACTGGAGATCGAGCAGTTGCGGACGATCCTGTTGAAGGCCCTGCTGCGACCGAGCATACCGATCAAACCGATCTTCTACAACCTGGTCGGCAGGCCCCTCTGGGATCATGCCCGCGACTGCGCGACGGCTTGCAAGACGCTGGCGCCGAACCACCAGATAGACGGGAACGACGGTTATCTCCTCGGTCTCGTCCACGATGCGGGCAAGCTCGTGATCTTCAAGCTCCTGTGCTCGGCGTTCCGGGCCACCAGCGCAACGGTGTCGCCCCGGGCCGGGATCGTCGCGCGCATCGTGCAAAGATACGCCAACGAGCTTTCGCACCGTTTGGCCCGGCACTGGAATTTCCCCCCGAGCTTCCTGGACGCGATCGAAGCGCAGGGAGCGACCGCACCGACGCGCATGTCGGCGCTCGGTCGCACGCTTTTTCAGGGCAACCTGGTAGCCGAAGCCTATGTGGTCATACAAAAGCACAGGTTCTCGCGCTCGACCCTCGACGAGGCCTTGCGCAGATTCGATCTGTCCCTCGACCTCGTCTATTCCATATTCCCCGCGGCCCCACGCCCCGCGGCGCGCTGACGTGTAGGGACGATCTCCATCAGCACTTAGATGTTGGTGCGGCTCTCTTATATTTAGAACGACCGTCAACCGGCCCTCTGAAGCTGGCGGTTCGTGCTCGGGCAGGGAAGACTGCCGAATATCCTTTCCACGGACGACGGTGGCGAAACGGCAGTTGCCAAAACGATGCTCCTTGTCGTGTCTCGCCTTGCCGCTATCCCCCGCATGGAGGTGGTCTCGTCGATCCCCGGTCCTACGTTGTCCGGCGCGAGTTGCCTTTGCGCGCTTCGTATCATTGTCACCCCTTCCCCTTGTGATCGGTTTTCCCGACCTCGGAGTACTATGAAGTGATCCGACTCCCCAAGGGCCTTCGGTCGTCTCACCTTTCGGCTCGGCTTTCCTACCTGCGCAGCATCTCCTGCTACAACCAGGACCAAGAGCTCGACCGCGTCGATTTTCCCAGCCTCAATGCCCGCCTCAAACAGAACTTCCGTGCAGGAAAAGCTCTCGGGGATCTGGCTGGACAATCTCCTGAAGAAGGGGGGTTGCAGTCGAGGTAGGGAAGCGTCTCGACGCCGGCCCCAATCCTTTTGTGGCCTTACTTCAGCGACTCTACGCGCTGGCGTTGTTCCCGGAGGTGCTTGATCGCGGCCTCGACAGAGCGGCCTTGCTCGCGCGCGACGACCTCTGTGGGGGCACGCTCCAGGTAATCGGTATTGGCGAGCTTGTCGCGGGAGCGCGCGTGGTCGCGCACGAGCTTTTCGATCTCGGCGTCGAGGCGCCTGAGCTCTTTGTCGCGCTCGATGAGGCCGGCGAGCGGGACCAGGATCTGGGTGGCACCGGCGAGCGCCACCGCCATGTCGGACGCGGCCTCGCCCTCGAGGGGCTCGATGGATTCGATGCGCCCGATCGGCATCACCTCTGCGCAGTTCTCACGAAGGCCACGACGGCCTGGGGATCGGCCCGCGCGCCGTCGGGCTCGGGGTAGGGGGCCAGCATGAGGGTGTCCCCGGCGATGCCGAGGCGTGGCGCGACGCGCTGCCGAAGCTCCTCGTAAGGATGCCGTTCTTGATAAGATAGGCCGGGACGTTGGCTTTGTCGCCGTAGACGAAGCGGGTGACGACTTGTTATTGCCATCGAGCTCGGCGATGGGTTTGAGTTGGTCTTGATAGGGGAAGCGCCCTCCTGGTGCACGCCACCGGACCCCAGGGCTCTGCCATCCTGCGCCCCATGAGCGAGGCCGATTGCTTCATCGTCCTGCCCCACGACTGGGGGCCGGGTCGAGCCCGGCACCCTGGTCGATGTCCAGCCGTTCTTCGGGATAGTGTAAACGCCAGATCCGCCTGGTGTTTTGTGCTACCCCCGAGCGGGTGCCGTTATCCAGCGCCCCCCGCTTCCAGCCAAAACACGCGCCCGATTTCAGGTCCTCGATGAGAGACACCGGCAGGCCTCGAAGCCAGCCCCGCGGTGGGCGCACCACGCGGTGCAGAGGTGATGTCATGGGCGGCGTGGTGGTACGCATCGCGCTGGAGCCTAGCTAGCTAGTCCGGCCAGCCGCACTTGTGGGTTGTGAAATAGTTCACAGACAAGCTCCCGCGATCGCGTTACAACCCGCCCATCGGATCACCGAATCGGTGATGCGGGGCATTGTGAAGGCATCCAGAGCCCATTCCCCGGTGGCAGGCCACCGGTCTTGCGGGGACCGAACGTGAGTTGCGCTGGCACAAGGTATGGTCTCGACGGAGGCGACCTCGGGCACTGCCGCCGAATGCCGCACCGCCTCCCGGCTAGCCCGAGTTAGCCGATTCGGGCGGTACCGAGGTCCTAAGTGATTGATATCACTCATACGGATCTCGCTAGGTCTGCACTACAGGACGGTGGCTGAGAACTGGCTGGCGATTGGTTCCCGAGCTACTGCCGGCGGGAGCCACTTCGGGTTCGTGTACGCCGGGGCCGCGGAGGTCGGGTGTGCGTCCGGGACCTTCCGGAGTGACCTTCGGCTACGGAGGTTTACTCCGACACGGACTAGCATCGTGCTGATGAAGCACCCTCGTGGGCGCACAGCCTAGCTAGCACCAGGCCGGTGCTCGTGCGTGGCGTTGGGTAGGGGTGCAGGAGATTTCGCAGCATTAGCGGGTACCGATGCCCCCCGGAGGCCTCGTGTTGCCTAGCTGTTGGCGAGCATATTCAAGCGTCCCCTTCCAGGGCACGCTGTTTTCTGAAAAAAACGTGCAGCACAAACACAAAATTGGAGGCTGGTCATGGAAACGTGCGCTTGGTTCCAATGTTACGGCAATAAAGTAAGGGGGTCTCCACTTAGCTGAAGTGACTACAAGATATTGGGGTCAGGGCTTGGCGATGATGTCCTTGTAAGGTGCCGGAGGCGTGGCGAGCACTTGCTGGATGAGGCGGTAGAAGAGCAGGCCACGTCGGGCGCGAGCGTCGACGATTAAAGCGGAAAGTGAACTCCTCAAGGTACGACTGCAAGTGCTCCGCGTGGACAG
>JACCXJ010000354.1 GCA_013697045.1 Gammaproteobacteria bacterium
CTTGGTGCCGTTCGCGACGAAGCCCCGGCCGCGCCGCTCGGCCCGGCAGCCCATCGCCCCGATGACGTCCGATCCCGCACCGGCC
This sequence comes from Gammaproteobacteria bacterium, assembly GCA_013697045.1. Classification (GTDB taxonomy): domain Bacteria; phylum Pseudomonadota; class Gammaproteobacteria; order JACCXJ01; family JACCXJ01; genus JACCXJ01. The sequence goes on from JACCXJ010000354.1 coordinate 86, forward strand.
TCGGACATGGCGAGCGCACCCACCCACTCACCCCGGCACAAGCGTGGTAGGTAACGGCCCTTCTGGGCCTCGGAGCCGTTCTCGTAGAGGGTGTTGACGCACAGATTGGAGTGGGCCGCGTAGGACAGGCCGACCGATCCCGAGGCGCGTGAGACCTCCTCCATGGCGATCACGTGCGCCAGGTATCCGAGCCCGCGTCCCCCGTATTCGGGAGCGACGGTGAGCCCGAGCAAGCCGGCTTCCCCGAGCTTGGCCCAAAGTTGATCCGGGAACGCGTTGTCTCGGTCGATGGCCTCGGCGTGCGGCGCAACCTCGGCCTCGGCGAAGGCCCGTACGGCTTGTCGAAACCCCTCTAGGTCCACGGTCACGCTAGTCTACCCCCCTAAGAGTATGGATAATGGCGGCGCCGTTCGCCTCCCGACAGCGGTCCCGGGGATCGCGTCCCGGACATCCTCAGCCGGACATCCCCCGCTGGACCTATACCAATGGGACATCCAACTGGGCCGAGCGTGCAATGATCCTGGGACGGGCGGTCCCGACATCTCTAGCCAAGAAGGAGAACACCCATGCATCCGAAGAGTTTCAGACAGCTTCTCTCGATCACCGCATTCTCGGCCCTATTGGTGGCCGCGGGCTGCACGTCGACGCCCCCTAAACCCGAGACCAGCCTCTATCAACGACTCGGGGGAATAGAGGCCATTACCGCCGTGGTCGATGACTTCGTCGCCAACGTGGCCGCCGACTCGCGTATCAACGGCCGCTTTGCGACCACCGATATCCCGAGGTTCAAGCGCCTCCTGGTCGAGCAGATCTGCGCCGGCAGCGGCGGCCCTTGCGTCTACACCGGTCGGGACATGAAGACCACGCACGCGGGCATGGGGATCACCGACGCGGAGTTCGATGCCCTGGTCGAGGACCTGGTTCAGACCCTGGACAAGTTCAAGGTACCCACCGCGGAGAAGGAGGAGCTGCTCGGGATCCTGGGCCCCATGAAGGCCGACATCGTGGAGCCCGGGACCTGAAGCACCAAAGGATCGGTAACTCCGGCGCCCGCGGCGCGGGAGCGAGTGGCCCGGGATGGCCCAGGGGCATAGGGCCAGGACATAGGGGGGCGCACTGCCGTGCGCCCCTATATCCTGCACTGCGGTCGCCTTGGTAAGACGGACACACGTAGGGCTGCCCGCATGTGGGCACCCGCCACCCGAGGGCCCTAGAAGCTCAGCGCCAAGCTGACCGCCCGGATCCGACCGGTGTCGATCTTTTCCATGTCTTTGACGATGAGGGTCCACTCGCCCTCCGGGCTTTTGCCTTGGAACGCGGCCAGGGCCGGCGTACTTACCGGGTCATAGGACTTCTTGATATTGTGGGTGCCCCGGCCTTCGCGGTCGTGGAGGACCACCTGCCCGATCCCGGTACCCGCCGGCGGTTCCAGGGTCACGAGGAGATCCCCGATGTAGGTGTGCTCGATGTCCACCGTGACTTTGAGTGATTGCAGCGGCATCGTGTCCGCCACTGCCACCGCCAGCCGGGCGGTCTCTAGGTCCAGGATCGGGACATCCTGTATCGCCGAACGGATCGCGACCAGTCCCGGTTGCGCCGGCCGCGCCAGCTCCAGCGCCTTTTTCGCATTGACACGGCCATGGCCGTAGACATGACTGTGGCCGTCGGCGTCATAGGCGCCGCCCGCAGGGTCGATCCGGTCGCAGCAGCGTTTGAGGATGTCCCTGACCTCGTCCCAGCGCAGATCGGGGTTATGGGCCAGGATCAAGGCACAGATGCCGGCCATGCCCGGCGCAGCCGACGAAGTGCCGCCGAAGCTGTTGGTGTAATTCCCGGCCGCGTCGCCGCGAGTCGTCGCACCGGGGTTGTAGCCCACGGGCCCCGAGCGATCGCTGGTCCAGATCCCCGGGGTCTTGGAAGGGAAGACATTGTTACTCGGGAACGCGCACCAGACGGCCTTGCCGAAATCGCTGTAGGGCGCCTTCTTTCCCACGTCGTTGCAAGCGGCCACGGCGATCACCTTGTCGTAGCTCGCATAGCCGTCATTGTCGACGCTCTCGTTGCCGTTGCCGGCCGCAAACACGATCACGCAGCCCTTGCCGTTGCGCCCGTTGCGCACGGCGGCGTCCATCGCGAGGCGGGTGCTGTCGGGAAGCGGCACCCGCTGCCGGTGCAGGGGATCGTTCGCATCGGTGAAATCGCCGTCCTCGGGACCCCAGCTGCATGAGATCACATCGGCGCCGTTCTGCATCGCCCAGATGAAGGCATCGGCCTCCGCCTGCGAGCCCAGACCGGAATCGAGACGGATGGGTAAGAGGCGTGCCCTGGGCGCCACTCCCGAGGCGCCGAAGCGTCCGTCCGCGCACGCGACCCCGGCGCAGGCCGTGCCGTGGTGGTTGCGGTTGCCGGGCCGCGGATCGTTGCTGCCGCGGGTGACGTCACGCGGCGCCACGAGCTTGCCGGAGGAGCGGAACTCCTCGTGGTCGATGTCGACGCCGTCGTCGATCACGGCGATGATGGTCCAGGCCCCCTCGCTCAGCGCCCAGGCGGCCTCGACGTTGGCATGGGCATCCACCGACTGTCCGTTGACCACGGTCTTTTTCAGATGCCATTGGGGCTCGAATGCGGTGCGCCGGCGGATGCTGCGGACGAGCTCCGGGTGGCACAACTCGACGACCGCCTCGGCGAGCAATTCCTCGGCGATCGAGAAGACCTCGACACCGGTGCCCTCGGCGACGGCCACGAAGTAGGCGTTGCGTGCATAATCGAGCGCACGCTTGATGGCGAGGCCGAAACGCCTGCCGACCTTGCGGTGCTCTGCGGGTTTCGTATCGTCATCGAACTTGAGGAAGAGGTTCTCGGTGTAGAGGACCGGCGCCTTGCTCTTGGCCTCGCAAAGGACCCGTCCGGCGAAGCGCACCTCCGGTTCCTTCTTCAGGATCTCGCGTGCGCGATCGCGCAGATCCGTCCGTCTCCGCGCGCTCCGGGCTTTGAGAACCTGTACCCCGGCCTCGGGGAGTCTCAGTTCCGGCTCGAAGTCGCCGAGCACGTCCCGAGCCTCTGCCGAGATCGGTATCCCGGAGTAGGGCGCGTCTTCGATTACCCTAGCACGGCTGTGGGTACGAACGGCGACACGGTCCTCGCTCACGAGGAGGGAATACCGCTGCCCTGTCTTACCACCGTAAGAGAAGCTGTACATCCGACACCTCCCCTCGACCCTTCACGGCCGAGGCTTCTCGAAAAACGACTTTGCGCCGGGGCTTTTCGGATATGGGGGTCTCCACTTAGCTGCAGTGACTACAAGATATTGGGGTCAGGGCTTGGCGATGATGTCCTTGAGGGTGCCTGTTGAGTATATACTACAGCTAAGTGGAGACCCCCTTTTTCGGATTTACGCTATGCTCGTGGCCGGCGATGATTGCTTTGCGGACTACCCCTGTCAAGTTTACGCTGACAGCACGCACCCCGCCTCGGTGTACCGACGCGTCGTGGGATACTACGCCGTGCATCACCGGCCGGTGGGTGCGCCGGCGCCGGGGGCGGTCATGGTCTTGAACGACGGCGCCATCGCCGTATTTTGCGGCGACCCGGACGATGCCGTTGGAACCGCGCAGACCTTGACCCCGGTCTACCGGCTCGAACCGGCCGGCCCGCTCGCGGTCCCGACCGGTCTCGTGTGGATCCGCTTCGCCGAGACCATCATGGCGGAGACGCGCGGCGTAGCGATCACGGCCCTTGGATACCAGGTGGTAGAGGTACCTACCTATGCCCCCTTCGCGGCGTGGCTGCGTGCCGCCTCGGGCAACGTGGCAGAGGCGCTTACCGGGCTCGCCCGGCTCGCCGCTCTGCCCGGGGTCGAAAACGTCGCGCCGCAGATGTTGATGGAGCGCAAGGGGCGCGCGTAAGTCGAAGCGGGTACAAAACCCGCCCCTGTCAGCGTCCGGGTTTGAGCAGGTCCTTGAGCGCGGCGAAGGGGCGATGGGTGGCCGCCACCGTCTCCTCGTGTTTCAGGCTCATACCCTCCCCGCGTACGAGATCGGCATGGCGGGCATGCTCGTTGTCGTGGCAGTAACGGCACAGCAACTCCCAGTTGCTCCCGTCGGGCGGGTTGTTGTCGTGGTCGTGGTCGCGATGGTGGACGGTCAGCTCGTGGAGGTTGATGCGATCGAAGGCGCGCCCACAGCGACCGCATACCCAGGGGTAGAGCTTGAGCGCCTGCGCGCGATAGCCTTCCATGCGCTCGGCGTAGCCACGCCGTGCCTGTGCGACGACCTTATCGAGCTTGTTGGCATCGAGCGCGCCGCGCGCGGGTTTCGGGGGACGGGGGTATTTGTCGGCCATGTCGCTGCTCGCCTGCGGGGTCTCCCTAATGATAGACGAGCGGTCTCACCGATGCCGCACGGCCCGGTTTGATGGCGACCCCATCGGTAGGGGCACCTGCCCGTGGATGCCCCGCCTCACCGGCACCACGCGGCCCGGTTTGATAAGGGCCGGCCGGTTGACAGTGCCACGCGCGCGGCTTAGCGTGTCTCCCATCGGAGGTATCTGCCATGCAACGCGAGATCGATCGCAGCGGATTACGCGTCAAGGCCATCGGCCTCGGGGCCATGCCGCTCTCCATTGCCGGGCGCCCGGGACCGGAACAGGCGTTTCGGGTTATCGAGGCCTTCGTCGATGCCGGCGGGAATTTCATCGACACCGCCAACGTCTATTGCCTCGACGATGGCGACATCGGCCATAACGAGCGCCTGATCGCCTACGCCCTGACGCGCCTCGGACGGCGCGACGAGGTCGTGGTCGCCACCAAGGGCGGGCTGCGCCGGCCGCGCGGGGAGTGGACCGTGGACGGCAGCCCCGAGTGGCTGCGCGTGTCGTGCGAGCAGAGCCTCGCGGCCCTGGGCACGGACGTCATCACCCTCTACCAGCTCCATGCCGTGGATCCCGCGGTGGATTTCCGGGAAACGCTGGGGGCGCTCATCGCGCTCAAAGCGGAAGGGAAGATCCGGCACATCGGCCTCTCGAACGTGGACGCCGGGCAGATCGAGACGGCGCTAGCGCACACCGCCATCGCCTCGGTCCAGAACCGCTGTAATCCGTTCTCGCAAGGGGATTTCAAGAACGGTCTCGTGGATCTCTGCAAGACGCGTGGGATAACCTACATCGCCTACAGCCCCGTGGGCGGCCATTTCGGCTACCAGCGCCTGGGCGCCGATCCCTTGTTGGCCCGGCTGGCCGCGAAGCACGCGTGTTCCCCGCAGCGCATCGCGCTTTCCTGGCTGCTCCACAAAGGCGATCATATCCTCCCCATCCCGGGCGCCAGCAAGCCGGCCAGCATCCTGGACAGCCTGCCGGCCATGGACCTCACGCTGGAGCCCTCGGACATCGAGGCCATCGACCGCCTGCCGCGGGGGTAGTGTGCGCTTCTTCGAATGAGGGTGATGTGTCCCCGGGACCGTAGGGCCGTAGATCCTACCCAGGAGCGCCTGGCGCGCGTTCGTGATTGATCACCCTCCCTCGTCGTCAATGGTTTGCGCCCCACAGGGGTTAACCCAGGCGGTCCTGCCATGCCCGCAACACTTCGTGCCCTCCGAGCTGACATCACCATGTTGTGGGTCGAGGCCATCGTCAACGCCGCGAACTCATCGCTACTTGGCGGCGGTGGCGTTGACGGTGCAATCCATCGTGCCGCCGGGCCGGAACTGCTGCACGAGTGCCGCCTTCTAGGCGGCTGCCAGACCGGTGACGCCAAGCTGACCAAGGGCTACCGGCTGCCGGCCAAGTACATCGTTCACACGGTCGGTCCAGTGTGGCGTGGCGGTACCAGCCGTGAGCCGGAGCTCTTGGCGTCTTGCTACCGCCGCTCTATCGAAGTCGCAGCCGCGAACGGTGCCCTTACGCTGGCCTTCCCAAGCATCAGCACTGGCATATACGGTTACCCTGTCGAGCAGGCTGCGAAGGTCGCTGTGTCCACGGTGCGCTCGTCGGTGCAGGAGCTCTCCGCCATTCGCGAGGTAATCTTCTGTTGCTTCTCCGCCAGCGACCTCGCGGTCTACGAAGGCGTTCTCAGTGGAACAGCGGCCTAACCCTTCCATTGAGGGGACGTCGAAAGGGCTGCGCCCTTCGGACGCATGACTCTTTGGAGGTGCATCATGTCCTCGCTCAGCGGCAAGGTGGCAATCGTGACGGGGTCTTCCCGAGGCATCGGCGCGCGAATAGCAACCGGCTAGCACAGGCAGGCGCAGGAGTCGTTGTCAACTACGCGGGCCGACGAGATGCCGCGGAGCAAGTCGTTCAATCCATCGAAGCCGACGGTGGGCGGGCGCTGGCCGTTCAAGGAGACGTGAGCAAGCCGCAGGACGTCCGGGCCTTGTTCGATGCCACGGTGGAGCGGTCGCGTTCACATCCTGGTCAATAATGCCGGAATCATCCTTTACAAACGGCTCGATCAGACCACCGACGACGAGTTTGATCGGCTTTTCGCCGTCAACGTCAAGGGTGTCTTCAACGCACTGCGAGAAGCGTCGGGCGTTTGGAAGACGGCGGTCGGATCATCAACTTTTCCTCATCGACGACCCGGCTCATGTTGCCGACCTACGCGAGCTATTGCGCGACCAAGGCGGCCGTCGAGCAATTGACGCGCATCTTCGCCAAGGAGGTCGGTCAGCGCGGCATCACGGTCAACGTCGTCTCGCCCGGGCCGACCAACACGGAGTTGTTCACCGAGGGCAAGAGCGAAGCGGACATCCAGCGCCTGGCGGCCGATGGCGGCGCTCGGACGGATCGGCCAACCGGAAGACATCGCCAACCTCGTGCTGTTCCTGGCCAGCGACGAGGCCGGTTGGATCTCCGCGCAGAACATTGGGGCCAACGGCGGTTTGGCCTGACCAGGTGCCATGAAGGGTAACGAACATGAACGGCCTAATCCCGCTTCGCACCTCCGCGCCCCGCCCCTTACGCTGACCGCCGGGGCGGTTTTTTCGCATTAAGCTGGTCGGGCTAACCAATGGTTCGGCAAGATCTGTCTTCCGATCTGTCCGCAACCCGACTGTGAACTAGGAGACTTAGATGACGATCGCCTCGGATCTCTTGCAACGACATATCCAGACACTCGTCGAGGACAACGCGCAATGGCAGACGCTGATCGCCGATGATCTTTTGTGGGAGCTCCCCTACGCGTCCGCCATCGGCCATCCGGCGCGGCTATCGGGGCGGGAGGAGGTGGTGCGTCATGTAACCTGGTTCCTGGGCGCGGTAGAGAATTTCCGCTTCTTCGACCTCAAAGTGTATGCCTTAGCCGATCCGGAAGCCGCAGTCGCCGAAGTCAAGGCGGAGGCGCTGATCAAGTCCACGGGGCGTATCTATCTCCAGGATTATGTGCTGTTCCTGCGTGCTGCAGACGGCAAGATCGCGTTCCTACGCGAATATTTCGATCCCGCGCGTGCGGCCAAGGCGCTGGACACGCCGATTCTTGGGCTCGAATCCTGAGGACAAGCGGCGACGGGCCAGATAACTCCCAGCCGCCCGTTAGTCGATCATGGTCGCTACGTGTCATGGGTGTCCTTGCATACGGCTTACTAAGGAAATTGCGATGAATGCTTTATCGAACCTTTCCAGCACGTCGGCAAGAGTCGCGATCCCACGGTGGCCCTGTTTGCTGGTGCTTGTTTGGGTAGCGGGACTCGCCAGCGTGCCCGCTCTCGCGCAGGACGCCAACCCAATTGCGACAGGTGTCGCCCCGGTCGGTCGCTTGCCGAGGGGCTTCACGGAAAAAAGCGCCAAGGCGAACGGAGTCAGGATTAACTACCAGGTTGGAGGCAGCGGCCCCGTCGTCGTCCTGCTCCATGGGTATACGCAGACGAGCCATATGTGGATCCCGCTCATGCCGTTGCTGGCCACGTCTCACACAGTGATCGCCCCCGACCTACGGGGCATTGGGGGCTCGGAGCGCACGCCGGGAGGGTATGACAAGAAGATGATGGCGAAGGACATTCGAGAGCTCGTGCATCAACTCGGTTATGACCAGCCGGCGGCGCTCGTCGGGCACGACATCGGGCTGATGGTGGCGTACGCCTATGCGGCGCATAGGCGGCGCTACTCACCAAACACCAGAAAGAGGAATAACCGTGCGAATACTACTAAACGTCAAAATCCCACATCAACCATTCAACGCGGCGGTGAAAGATGGCACGGCCGGTTCAACGTTGAGTCGGATTCTGGAGGCCATTAAACCGGAGGCGGTCTATTTCACAGAGCAGAATGGTCAGCGGGGAGCAGTGCTCATCGTGGATTTGCCGGACCCATCGAAAATCGCGGCGCTGGCCGAGCCGTGGTTTCTCACATTTGAGGCCGATGTCGAGTTTCGGGTTGTCATGAGCCCGGAGGACCTGCAGCGAGCCGGGCTCGACGAACTAGGTAAGAAATGGAGTTGATGTGTCAACATTTCGACACGCCGCCTAACCTTTAGCTGCTGCGGACGGGCCGCGAGCCGGGTAAGAGTCCCTGTCGGCTCCGCCCTGCGGGGCCACTCCTATTCGGTAGGAACGTCGCGCCTGCCGCGCAGTCTCAGTGAGACATGGCGTCCGCGACGTGTCATGATGGTTAGGGCGTGAGCCGCTTCCGGACCAGACTCGTTGCGGTCCTTCTCGTAGGGGTGATCGCGCTTTCGGCCTTATGGTACTGGGGCCGAGGTGATCGTATCGAACATTCCTATCACACGGTTCCGGTAAAGCGGGGGGACCTCATCGCGACCATAAGCGCCACGGGCACCGTGGAGCCCGAGGAGGTGGTGGACGTGGGCGCCCAGGTCGCGGGAAAGGTCGTAGCGTTCGGCCAGGACAACAACGGTGCCATCATCGACTACGGCTCGGTCGTCGAGGTGGGGACGGTGCTGGCCCGGATCGATGACGCCTTGTATGCGGCGGACGTGGACCAGGCACGGGCGCAACTGGAGCAGGCCAGGGCGGGAGTGCGGAGGGCCGAGGCGGACCTCGTGCAGTTCCAGGCGAGGCTCATGCAAGCGGACCGGGATTGGGCCCGAGCCCGCAAGCTGGGTCCTTCCGAAGCGCTGTCGCAGAGCGATTACGATGCCGCCCTCTCGGGCTACGAAGTCGCCAAGGCGAACGTGGCGGTAGGCAAGGCCGCGATCGCTCAGGCCCAGGGGGCGGTCTCCCAGGCGGAAGCGTCTCTGAGGCGGTCGCAGCAGAATTTCGACTACTGCACCATCCGATCGCCGGTCAAGGGGGTGATCATCGATCGCCGGGTCAATACCGGTCAGACGGTGGTCGCCAGTCTGAGCGCACCCAGCCTGTTTCTGATCGCCAAGGACCTCACGCGCCTGCAGATCTGGGTTGCGGTGAACGAAGCGGACATCGGCCATATCCGTCCGGGCCAGGCCGCCTCCTTCACCGTAGATGCCTTTCCCGGCCGGGTCTTTCGGGGTCAGGTGGAGAAGATGCGGTTGAACGCCTCGATGAGCCAGAACGTCGTGACCTATACGGTCGAGGTCACGACCGACAACCGCGATGGCCTGCTGTTGCCCTACCTGACCGCAAACGTGAAGTTCTTGGTGGACGAGCGTCACGAGGTCCTGCTAGTCCCCAACGCCGCCCTGCGCTTTACCCCGGCACCCGAGCGCATGCTTTCGGACCAACCGAATCCGGGCTCGGAGGAGGACCGCTCCTCGCCGCTCGACTCGGCACGCGACGCACAAAAAGGAGGACAGGCCCGCGGGACAGTCTGGGTGCAGGAAGGAGGCGCCGTGAGACCCGTCGCGGTGCGCATCGGTTTGACCGACGGCTCCCTCACCGAGGTGGAGAGCGAGGGGCTCAAGGAAGGCATGCCGCTGGTGGTCGGCGAACTGCAAGACGAAGCCAGCGGTCTTAGCTACACCAGTCCCTTCGCGCCACAGTTCTCGAGGGAGAGCCGTACCCGGCCCGACCGCTAAGGAGCCGAAGGGCACGTGCAACGTCTGACGGCAACCGAGCCGGAGCAGGCATGCTGATGGCCCTGATCGATTTACGCGATATTTCCAAGACCTATCATTCGGGCGAGCTCGCCGTCCCGGTGCTCCAAAACGTTTCCTTGAGCATAGAGCATGGGGAGTTTGTCGCCCTGATGGGCGCCTCGGGCTCCGGCAAGACTACGCTCATGAACATCCTCGGTTGCCTGGACCGACCGAGCGGCGGGCAGCACTGGCTAGAGGGTCGGGAGGTGGGGCAGTTGTCTGTCGACGAGCGGGCATTGCTACGTATGCAAAGGATCGGCTTCGTGTTCCAGACCTTCAACCTGCTCGCGCGCACCAGCGCCCTCGAAAACGTGATGTTACCGCTCTCGTATTCGGCCGAGCACTGGTCCGACGCAAAGGCCCGCCAGCGGGCCCAGGCGCTCTTGGAGCGGATGAGCCTTGCGGATCGGCTTCACCATGAGCCCGCGCGGCTCTCCGGCGGCCAGCAACAGCGGGTCGCCATTGCGCGGGCCCTGATCAACCGCCCGGCGCTGCTCTTGGCCGATGAACCGACCGGCAACCTCGATTCGAATACCAGCGACGATGTCCTACAGATATTCCAGCGGCTCAATGCGGAAGAAGGCGTCACCATCCTCCTCGTTACCCACGATGCGGCCGTGGCTCGCTACGCCCGACGCGTTATCCGGATCCGGGACGGCAGGATCGAAGCGGAAGGCCCCGGTGCCGCTTCCCCCAAGACCCAGGTTGTGCTAGCGCCTACGACCGTAAGCCCACGGGAGGATCAATCGGGCGCCGGCGAGCCGGCCGGGCGCTTCAGGGGAGCCCTCCATACCGCCCTCGGTGGCCTGCGGCGCAACGTCCTGCGTGCCGCCCTGACCACCCTCGGGATCGTCATCGGCGTATCCGCCGTCATCGCCATGATGGAGCTAGGTCGGGGATCGTCCAGCGCGATCCAGCGCAGCATCGCGAGCCTCGGCGCCAACAACCTTCTTGTCCTGCCAGGCACCGCCGCGAGCGGCGGCGTGAGCTTCGGGGCCGGGACCGTGCTGACCCTGACCCCCGAGGACAGCGAGGCGATCGCTAGCCAATCCTCGGCGGTGCGCGCCGTTGCGCCCATTGTACGGGCCCGCACCCAGGTCATTTACCGGGACCGCAACTGGGTGCCGATCTATATCTATGGGACGACCCCCGCGTATCTCGACATTCGCGAATGGGGCCTCGCGGAAGGAGATTCGTTTACGGAGCGAGACGTCCGCAACGCCAGCAAGGTATGTGTGATCGGGCAGCGACTGGTCCGAGAGCTCTTCCAAGGGGAATCTCCATTGGAGCAAGAGATCCGGGTCGAAAACGTTTCCTTCAAGGTAATCGGCGTCCTGAGCCGCAAGGGCGCCAACATGATGGGCATCGATCAAGATGATGTCTTGCTAGCGCCGTGGACCACGATCAAGTTCCGGGTGACGGGGTCTTCTCTAGCGAACCCCAACCAGAGCGCGAGCGCGACCGCCGCATCCGGATCCGGCACCTCGCAACCGGCGAACACGCTGAGCCAGCTTTATCCCAACGTGGAGAGCAATCTCTATCCCCCGCCTCCGACGAATCAGGCCACCGGAACGCCGCTGCCGGTGCGGTTCATCAACGTGGATCAGATCTCGGTGGCGGCCCGGTCTACGGGGCAGATCCCGGCCGCCATCGACCAGATCACCGAGATCCTGCGCGAGCGGCATCGGATCCACGGGGACGAACCGGAAGACTTCAGTGTCCGGGACATGGCGGAGATGACGAAGGCCCTATCCACCACCACCGACATGGTCACGAAGCTCTTGTTGGCCGTGGCATTGATCTCTCTGGTCGTCGGCGGAGTCGGGATCATGAACATCATGCTGGTGTCGGTGACGGAGAGGACGCGCGAGATCGGGCTGCGCATGGCCGTCGGGGCGCGGCGCCGGAACATCTTGCAGCAGTTTCTATTGGAATCCGTGCTCCTGTGCTTCTGTGGCGGGATAGCCGGGATCCTGCTGGGGCGTGGTGTGTCTCATCTGATCACGGCGGTGCTGCAATGGCCGACGGAGTTGTCGCTGGACGCGATCATCGCTGCCTTCGCCGTTTCCGTGACGGTGGGTATCGTCTTCGGCTACTACCCGGCCTGGAAGGCCTCGAGGCTAGACCCCATCACCGCCCTGCGTTATGAGTAATTGCCCTGCACGAAACCTAGTGGCGCGCGAGCGTTGAAATCCTGCGTGCCGCCCCGAGGCCCGAGCCCATCGCCCCGGAAAACGGTGCGCTGGGTAATGCCGTGGCTGCTGCTGCCAGGCTGCGCGGTGGGTCCGAATTTCCTTGCTCCACACCGCGAAGTCCCGCCCGCCTGGCAGGGCCTCGCTACGTCCACGCCTTCTCAGCCCAGCGTGCCGACCGCGGGCGCTGTGCAACTCGTCGAGTGGTGGAAGTCCTTCCAAGATCCTACCCTCACTTCGCTGGTGGAGCGGGCGATACATGCCAATCTCGACATGCGCCAGGCCCAAGCCCGTATTCGTCAGGCGCGCGCGGCCCGCGGCGTGGCGGGTGCGGGACTATGGCCGACCGTGGATGTCTCGGCGACGTACCGGCGGAGTTTCAGTGGCGGATCCTCAGGGATATCCGGCGCCTCCGTTTCCGGTGGCTCGATCTTTATTCCCTCCGGGGACGGTCAAGGGGCGCGCGACCTGTTTCAGACCGGGCTGGATGCCGCCTGGGAACTGGACATCTTCGGTGGTGTGCGGCGACAGATCGAAAGCGCCGACGCGGATCTTCAGGCGGCGGTGGATGATGGTCGGGACCTGTGGGTGAGCCTCGCGGCCGAGGTCGGCACCAATTACATCGATCTACGCGGGCTGCAGCAACAGATCGTCACGGCCCGCGACAACCTGGAGGCCCAGCGGCACACGGCGGAGATCAGCCGACAACGCCATGAAGCCGGTTTTGCGAGCGCACTGGACGTGGCCAATGCCAAGGCTCAGGAAGCGACTACCCAGTCACAGATCCCAGTGGTCGAGTCCGCCGCGCAGGCGGCCATTTATAACCTGAGCCTGTTGCTCGGAAGGGAGCCGGCGGCTTTGGCCCGAGAGCTCTCTCTGCAGACACCCATCCCCGTCACGCCGCCCGAGGTGCCGGTGGGATTGCCCTCCGATCTACTGCGCCGGCGCCCCGATATCCGCCGTGCCGAACGCCAGTTGCACGCCGCGACCGCCAGGATCGGGGTTGCCACCGCCGATCTCTTTCCGAGGTTCTCTCTGTCCGGCTCTTTCGGTCTTTCCGGAAATACGGCCGGCTCCCTGACCGACTGGGCAAACCGCTTTTGGGGGTTTGGGCCGACGGTGAGCTGGCCGGTCTTCGACGCCGGCCGGATCCGAGCGAACATCGAGGTCCAGAAGGCGCTCCAGGAAGAGACCTTGATCGCCTACCAGCAGACGGTGCTTACGGCCCTGAAAGATGTCGAGACTGCGCTCGTGGCGTACGCCAAGGAACAAGAGCGCAGACAGTCGCTCTCCGAAGCGGTGGCCTACAACCGCAAGGCCGTAGACCTGGCCAGGACGCTCTATGTGGCCGGACGGAGGGATTTCCTGAGTGTCCTCGACGCCCAGCGGTCGCTGTACGTGTCCGAAGATGCCCTGGTACGGAGCACCCAGGGCGTGGCTTCGGGATTGATTGCGCTCTACAAGGCTTTGGGCGGAGGGTGGGAGATGGGTTTTTAATAGGTGTCCTGCGTTGGAGAGCACTTCCGCCAAAGGACGAGTCGGCCGCGGTTCCCCAACTGGATCGAATAACGCTTGGGGCCTTCGGTGTGGGCCATGCGCCGATGATACCGCATTGTACAGCGTGCCCGCTTTCAACGCTTCAGCCCAATGGAAAACTCGAGCGTCCTCGTGTATTGAAAATCGAACAGTTTGCAAGCACTCACTCATCGCCGAAGGCGATACGTTCGCCTAATTAAACGCGCAGCGTCGGAGTAAAAGGATGTTGCCGACCAATCCAGGGATGGATGCTTCACGCTGGTTGGCGCCTCCCCGCTCCGCACCGTCCTGCCGATCAAGAACCCTTGACCGGCGCCGGTAGCCTCGCAACCGGGTACCGGATACTGGCCTCTGCGCCCCCCACCGCCCCCTGGAAGCCAGCTACAGCCAGCCCAAACGACTCTCCCCGTCGCAGTGGCGGTCGCCCCGTCGCCGCCCGGCCTGTCTCACCCAGCGATACGCGTTGCGAAACCGCGTTGAATCGCCTATCCTGCCGTGGGCTGGCGGGCCGCGGCCCCGAGCTGCATGGCCGGCTTGCCGCGCCGGATGGCGCCGCCACTCGCCGTGCAGACGGCAGCGAAAGGCGCACGGCTCGTACCGGCGCCCGATGCCGCGTCGAACGTTGGTCGCTAATCCTGGTCCTCGGCCGGCCGGGCCTTGTGCGATGATCTGGCCGGTGGTCTGGGAGGCCTGAGAGGGACAGATGAAGCCGTTCTACACCACCCGTCTCGGGAAGATCCTCCATGGCGACTCGGGAGGTCCTGAGCCATGAGATGAAGCCTGGTTCAGTCGATCTGATCATGACCAGCCCGCCCTTCGGGCTCGTGCGGAAGAAGGACTACGGGAACGCCGACGCTCACGAGTACCTCGGCTGGTTTCGTCCGTTCGCCGACACTTTCAAGCGAGTCTTGAAGGAGAACGGGAGTCTCGTCATCGACATCGGGGGCGCCTGGATCCCGGGACAGCCGACGCGCAGCCTGTACCATTTCAAGCTCCTCATCATGCTGTGCGAGGAATACGGCTTCCACCTTGCGCAGGAGTTCTACTGGTGGAACCCGGCGAAGCTGCCGACGCCGGCCGAGTGGGTGACGGTGCGGCGGATCCGGGTGAAGGACGCCATCAACTGCGTCTGGTGGCTGTCACCGACGCCTTGGCCCCGTGCGGAAAACCGGAGGGTGCTCCAGCCGTACAGCGAGAGTATGCGGGACTTGCTGCGAAACGGCTACAAGCCGATGAAGCGGCCTTCGGGACACGACATCAGTGAAAAATTCGGGATAGACAACGGGGCAGCCATTCCGCCAAACCTCATCGCGCTCGCTCACACAGAGAGCAACGGGCAATACCTTCGCTACTGCAAGGAACTCGGAATCAAAGCCCACCCCGCGCGCTATCCTGCCGAACTTCCCGAGTACTTCATCCGGATGCTGACGGACCCGGGCGACCTCGTGGTGGACCCGTTCGGCGGCAGCTGTGTCACGGGCGAGGTTTGCGAAAGGCTCGGGAGGAAGTGGGTCTGTATCGACCTCGTCGAGAAGTACCTACAGGGAGCCGTAGGGCGCTTCAAGAAGGCGCCTCGCGCTCCAAAGCGCATGGAAGAAGTCCAGGGCGACCACGAGGAGTCCGGCTATTACAAAGCCTATCGACCCGGCCTCACGTGGAATGGAGTACGCGAGGCGTCGCTTGCCGTGGACGGCGGGAAGAAGCGGCCACCACTCAATGCGGTCGCGGCGAAGGCCCAGCCCGTGAAGACCTCTCGGCCACGAGCGGCGCAAATGGATCTTTGGGGGCGAGCGTCGTGAGGGTAATCGCCGCTTAGCGTAGGCTAGGCATGCCTGCGCTACCGAACGGTGTCCTCCGTTCCAAGTTGGCCGGTGCTCTTCCTGAAGAGACGCGTTTCGACACTGGTCCCGAAGACGTCCACCCCGCACTGGCGTCCGTGCCTGGAGTGGGGCGCGTCCGCTTCTACCTCTGGACCGTGACACCTGACCGGTCGGCCAAAGGTGCTCGGCCGGCAGGCGAGCACAAGATCCAACTGATTCTTCCAGGCCAGAAAAAGCGCACGAAAGCGTCTCTTGAGACGCAGGGCGCCTACACGGTGCTGCTCGGATACTCGGCTGAGTTCGGGGTCTTCGTCGCGTGGGAGGCGCCCCTCTACCAGCAGTTTGCCTATAGCCCCAATGTCCAGTGCCGTGAAGAACTCCTCCGAGAAGCGAGGGGCACAGGATGGGCCGTCGCGCCTCCTCGCCGCGCGGAAGAGGTCCGAGTAGCCTTCAGTGCGGGGAACCTTCCACACTTCCTTCGGACGAGTCGTGCTGCCGACGAGCGGGGTCTTAAGGGTCAGTGGCGTGAGGCGCACTTCCTGGCGCAGACCCCAAACGCGAAGGCGCCGCTTCCCACAAGAGCCAAGGATCTGGAGGAGTACGTCGAGAAACAGCGTGAGCGGGTGGCGGCCACGCGTCTCGTGCGGGATGGGAAATTCAGCGCTCTCGTGAGGAAAGAGTACGACTACGCCTGTGCTGTTTGCACCTTGCAGCTCGAGATTACAGAGGGCGCGCACATCATCCCGGTGAGAGAGAAGGGTAGCTCCGACAAAGTCTGGAATGGGATTGCCCTGTGTCCCAACCATCACGAACTTTTCGACGGAACCGCCTTCGTCGTCAACCCCGAACTCCAGGTGCGAGTCGACCGGGCGCGGGTCGACTACCTCAGGGAGAACGATCCGGCTCAGGGAATCGAGATCCTGACGGATTTCGACGGCGAGAGGATCCGCGCGCCGCGCTTCTGGGAATCGAACGCGGAGTACCGGGAGAGCATGATTCGCGCGCTCAGCCACCGGGCTGCAGCAGCAGGTATCGCATAGCCCAGGCACGGCAGGGGGGCGGCACGAGGCCTGCGCCGCAGGCGGGCGATCGCCGGCCCCATCTTCCGGCAGGAGGGGCACGACCTCAAAGGTTTGATCCAGGATGCCGCGCGCCTTGAGCTCGCGAAGGAAGGCTTCCGGATCCACCGCGGTTTCCGCTGCTTTGGAGAGCACTTCCGCCCAGTTGACTGCCCCGATGCAGGCCGCTCGCGCCAACCTCTTCGACCGCTTCGGCACCCGGTTCCTCATTGAGGTAGGCCAAGAGCGCCGACGCATCCAGGACGACCTCACTCACGGGCGGCCTCGGCGCGGCGCTCGGCGATCAGTTCTTCCGCGAGACGGCGATCCTGTAAGGCCGGGGCGATCCTCCGCCGCAAACCCCGCGTTCGTCGCGCCGCTTGCCAGGCGCTGACCAGGCGCACGGAACCCTCCTCGTCGGTCGAGAGGATGATCCGGTCGCCGTCGTGCAGGTCCAACCGGCGCCGTACCTCGGCAGGAAGGACGAGTCGGCCGCGGTTGCCCAGCAGGATTGAATAACGCTCGGCGACTCGGTGTGCGCCATGTACCGATGCTACCACATCGTGCAGCGTGCCGGCTGTCCGACCTTCAGCCCCGTCCATCGCCCGGTGAAACTCTTCCTCGGTGTAGGACATGTAAGTAAGGTTTAGCGTCCGGTGCCTCCTGGCCCCAGCGGCGGTGCAGGGCGAGCACGAAGACGTCCGAGCGGTCGATGTCCTGGTTGATCACGCCCTGGGCGCGGCGGCCCGTCGTGGCCAGCGTGTCCTTGCGCGATCGGTCAGGCCGGTTCCCCGTAAGCGTGAGTCAGGCTGCTGTAAGCTCGACCTTGCTTACCGCGCCCAGGTCCACACGTTGCTTGGCATGCCACAGATCATAGTTGTATTGCATTGCCAACCAGCTTTCAGGAGAACGCCCGAGCGCTTTGGATAGACGCAGCGCCATTTCAGGGCTGAGGTTGCTGGTCCCTTTAAGGACACGATTCAACGTCGACGCTGCCACACCGAGCTTTGCAGCGAGCTCCCGACCGCTGATGTGGTTTGGTTCCAAGTATATCTGGATGATGAATTCGCCAGGGTGAGGGGGATCATGTATGGCCATCAGTGATAATCCTCATAGTCCAGAACATTTGCGTGTCCGTTACGAAATTCGAAGGTCAGTCGCCAGTTGCCATTGACCCAGACGGACCAACGGGCCTGCTCGGTGCCTTTTAACCGATGAAGGCGAAGCCCCGGGATGTCCATATCGTCTATGGTTTGTGCGGTGTCGTGGGCTGTCAGTAGCATTCGGAGGCGTGATGCATGCTGGGGTTGTATGCCCGCTAGGCTTCCAGACTCGAAAAACTTCTTCAAACCGTTGTGTCTGAACGACTCGATCACGTTGCGATGATAGCGCGTTGCGCATCACGCAACAATGCCCGACTCAGGGCTTACCACCGCATCGGTAACGCACCCGCAGGTCATCAACGAAGTAGATGTCCGGTTCTTCGGCGAGCCAAGTAAAAGAGCCTCCTTGTTCAGCAAGTTCCCGGATGCCCGCGGCCGGCGTGTCATCTTCCTCGATATCGACTGTGACCTCTGTGCTTCGCCGTGCCAATTCGACAAGCTGCTCGAACTCCGCGCGTGGCATTACGGCCGCGTCTCCCACGAGGTGGGCATGTAGTCTGGTCATGGCCGTGTCTCTCCGATGGTTGGCGATGATCCCATGGTACTGCTGATTCGGCGCTACGCTGGAGTTGGTCGGCGGCGCGGCTAGGCGAGAGGTTCCCTCCTACCGATCCACGTGGGCTGGCGCGAAAGCGCTACCTGCCCCGCAGGATCGCCCCCAGCACCCCGCGCACGATCTGGCGGCCGAGTGTGCTGCCGATGCTGCGCGCGGCGCCCTTGGCGAGGGCCTCGATGGCCGTCTCGCGGCCTTGTGTTGGACGGCGTCCTGTGGGGCCTTTACGCTCGCCGATCGCGGAGGGCAGCGCGGCTTCGGCGCGGCGTCTCAGATGTTCGTAGGCCGATTCGCGGTCGATGGCCTTCTCGTATTTGCCGGCGAGCGGCCCGTTCGCGATCGCCTGTGCGATCTCCGATGGCGTGGCGGGGCCGAGACGCGAGGCGGGCGGGCGGATCCGCGCGCGCTCGACGGCGGTGGGCACGCCATTCTCGTCCAGCATCGACACCAGGGCTTCGCCCACGGCCAGCTCGGTGATGGCCTCCGCGACATTGAGGCCGGGGTTGGCGCGGAAGGTTTCGGCGGCCGCGCGCACGGCCTTCTGGTCGCGCGGCGTGAAGGCCCTGAGCGCGTGCTGGATGCGGTTGCCGAGCTGCCCGAGGACCGCCTCTGGAATGTCGAGCGGGCTCTGGGAGATGAAATACACCCCGACCCCCTTCGAGCGGATGAGGCGCACCACCTGTTCGATCTTATCGAGCAAGGCCTTCGGGGCATCGCCGAAGAGGAGATGGGCCTCGTCGAAAAAGAAAACGAGCTTGGGGCGATCGAGGTCGCCGGCCTCCGGCAGTTCCTCGAAGATCTCCGAGAGCAGCGCCAGCAGAAAGGTCGCGTAGAGGCGCGGCCGCTGGATCAGGTCCTCGGCGGCGAGCAGGTGGACTGAGCCCTGCCCATCTGTCGCCATGACGTCCTGGATATCGAAAGCCGGCTCGCCGAACAGGGCCTCCCCGCCTTCTTGCTCGAGCGCCAGCAACTGCCGTTGAATGGCGCCCACCGAGGACTTGCCGACGTTGCCGTAGCGGCCGGTCAGTTCGGCGGCGTGGGCCCCGATGTGCTCCAACATGGCGCGCAGGTCCTTGAGGTCGAGTAACAGCAGCCCCTCCTCGTCTGCGATCCGGAAGGCGATGTTGAGCGCGCCCTCCTGCGCGGGGGTCAGTGACAAGAGTCGCGCCAGCAGGAATGGCCCCATCTCGGAGATCGTGGTGCGTATGGGGTGCCCCTTCTTCCCGAAGATGTCCCAGTGCACGACCGGGCAGCCCGCCGGGACGTACTCACCGACCCCGGTGGCCCGCGCGCGTTCCGCGAGCTTGGGGTCATCGAGCGCGGGCTGGCCGATCCCGGAGAGATCGCCCTTCACATCCGCCAGGAACACCGCCACACCGCCCTGAGCGAGGCCTTCGGCCAGGACCCGGACCGAGACGGTCTTACCGGTGCCGGTGGCGCCGGCGATGAGCCCATGGCGATTGGCCATGGCGAACAAGAGGTGCTGGGGCGCTTCGCCCTTACCGACGAGGATCCCATCGTGCATCGTAATGACCTCCGATTGGCCTGGGGGCCATTGTATCCATACCGATCGTACGCCGACAAAACCGCTAGCGCCCGGCCCGCCGGACCACATCCTCCAGCTCCGCCATCTGCGCCTCGATCGATTCCACGAGCCGGAACTGGACCCGGCAGCGCTCCAGGTTGTGGTGCTCGCGATCGGTCTTGAAATAGACATCACCCAGCAAATAATCGGTCAGGAACCTGAGCCCCGTTTCCAATGCCACGATCTGGCCCGCGAACCCGAGATGATCGCGCTCACCCGGAGTGAGGCATCCGCCGGTCCCGGCGAGATAACCGGCGACCAGGGCCGCAAACAGCGGGATCTCGATCCCGACCGTGTCGAGATCCGTGGTGTCTTCCGCGGCCCGGTGCGCGGCACTGCGGACCAGATCGCCGAAGTCATACAGGGAAAGACCCGGCATCACGGTATCGAGGTCCACGACGCACAGGGCCGCGCCGCTCTTTTCATCGAACAGCACGTTATCGAGCTTGGTGTCGTTGTGCGTCACGCGCCACGGCATCTGCCCTTCCCGAACCAACCGCGACGGTATTTCAGCAAGCGCACGCCGCGCGCGGGCAAAGGCGATCTCCGGCCCGGCCTGCCGGGCTCGCCCGTGCGCGTCGGCCCCGAGCGCGCGTTCGAATTCCACGTAATGGGTAGGTGTGTGGTGAAAGGCCGGGAGGGTCTCGGTGAGGCGCTCGGGCGGCAGATCGGCGAGGTCGCGCGCGAACTCGCCGAAGGCGCGCGCGGCCTCGAAGGCCATCGATTCGCCTGTGGCGCGATCGAAACCATGGGCCCCTTCGATGAAGTCAAAGGCGCGCCAGTATCCGCTGGCGTCCCGATGGAGCAGCCGGTCCTCGCGGCTTTGCACCGGCGTCAGCACCCGCCGCGCGCGGTCCGCGACGCCGCGGGCGGCGAGCGTCGCGTGCAGATGGCGGGTCACGATCGAGATGTTTTGCATGACCCGCTCCGGGTCGAGGAACACGCGCTCGTTGATCCGCTGCACAAGATAACGCCGGCGGCCGGCGTCGCACGTGAAGAGGAAGGTATCGTGGATGTGGCCGTTCCCGTGGGGGCGGGCGCTGCGGTACTCACCTTCCATGGAAAACGCCTGGCTGATGGCTGCGAAGTCGAAAGTCGGCATGGTTCCGGGGGGTGCGTCCGGCTCGCGGTTGGCGCCGCGCCGGCCATCATAATCGCTGGAGCCCCCGCGCGTCCTGTCACGCTTGCGCTGAAACGGCGACTTGACGGCCAAGCGCCACGCGAACTATAGTCCAATCGGACCAATGAGCCTGAAGGTTGTGGAGGGAAGGGGGCTGACCAAGGGGAACCTGGGAGGGTGTAACAGGGACCGGACGCAGTACCGGGATACCCTGCCGTTACAATCTTCGCCGCGTTACACGAGGGTTTTATATGTTACCAAAATCTCTCTATGAGCTAATTCCGTTTCTCTATGTCGTTCTTGGTGTTGTCGTTGCACTTGTTCTATACAACTCCTACGCTATCATTTCTGGAATCCTGTTACTCACCGTCGCCCTCATGATCCTACACATGCGTTTAAAAAGCCGCACCAAAGCGATGGAGCGCTTTGAACGTCTCTATGCTCAAAAGAAGAGGCGAGAGGAGGAGAATTTCCTATCCAATCCAATATTCTATAAGCCCGTTTGGTGTAAAACGTTCCTACACTGGATTCAGTCGGAGACGTGGGAAATAACACGGTTCTGCCAATCGGGTAGCCGGTACAAGGGTCGCCACCGGTAGAGCCGGGCGTCATCATGCCCGCGTACCAGCCTGTCACCGGCTCGGACCGCAATGACCAGCATCCAAGACCTCAAGGGTTACTGTCACCCGCTCACCCCCGCTGGCCGCGCGGCGCTCTGCGGTGCACCGCCCTGGCACTACGCGACCGAGTATCTCAACGTCGCCTACCGCACCGATCCCGCGGCCATCGCCGCCTGCCTGCCCGAGCCGCTGGCGCCCGGGCCCGAGCCCGATCGCGCGTACGTGGCCTTCGGTAAGTGGTGGTCGCTGTGGGACGGCGAGCGCGACATGGCTTACACCAACCCCGAGCGCACGCAGTATCGGGAATGCGCCCTCTGGGTCGGTTGCTCGTTTCGGGGCACACCGGGCCAGATCTGTGTCCTTTGCTGGGTCGATAACGATTTTACCCTGGCGCGCGGCTGGTTCATGGGTTTCCCAAAGAAACTGGGCGTGACCCATCTCACGGAACACCACCCCCTGAACCCGGCCATGGGGCCGCTCGGCCCCGGCACCCGGCTCAAGGCGTACGTCTGTGCCCATGGGGAACGTCTCATCGAAGCCACGATGGCCATCGAACGCCGGATCCGCCCGACGGATCTGCCCGCGCCCATGGGGCTGCCGATCTTCAACATCCGCCACTTCCCGAGCGCCGAGCGGGAGGCGCCGGCCGCGGTGCTGGAGCTGGTGCGGCTCCACGCCGAGGACCTCCGTTACGGCCAGGACCTGTGGGCCGGACAGGGGGTGCTCAGGTTCTTCCCCTCGGAGATCGAGGAGCATCTGCCGCTCGCGCCTGTCGAGGTGCTGGGCGCTTACCGCTTCGGCTCCGGCTACACTTTCACGGGCGCCGAGGTCTTGCACCGGTGGGTGTAGTGAAAGGGGTTCGCGCACCGCACGCCCTCGACGGACAGGCCTGCCGCAACCCAAGTTAGTTGAGAAGCGTCCTGTTTCCGCAGGAAGAGGCGTCTACGCGCGGATCCTTCGACGATGCGAGAACGAGCCGTGATCAAACTGCCATGATCCAACTGTATAAGTTCAAGGCCTGCTGGGGATTGCCGGACCCGAGCCCGTTCTGTGTGAAGGTCGAGACGTATTTGCGCATGGTGTCCCTGCCCTATGAGCGCGTCGAGTGCGCCACGATGTTCAAGGCCCCCAAGAAAAAGCTGCCCTACCTCACAGACGGCGGCCGTACCATCCCGGATTCCGGCTTCATCCTCGATTTCCTGAAGGCGACTTACGGCGACACCCTCGACGGCCGGCTCTCGGCCGAGGAGCGTGCGCGCGGCCACGCCTTGCGCCGTATGCTGGAAGAGAGTCTGTACTGGCCCATGGTCTATTCCCGCTGGATGGAAGATCGGAACTGGGCCGTGATCAAACCGTTGTTCTTCGGCGGCCTGCCTCCCATCCTGCGCGACCTCTTGCCCCTCTTCGCCCGGTCACGGGTGAAGAAGACCCTATGGCTCGAGGGCACCGGACGCCATGCGCGCGACGAGGTCTACGACCTCGGCCGACAGGACCTCTCCGCCCTGTCGGTGCAGCTCGGGGCGATGCCCTACCTCTTTGGCGATTCCCCGACCTCGTTCGATGCGGTGGCCTATGGATTTCTCGTGAACCTCCTCGCGCCACCCATCGAATCGCCGCTCAAGGACCACGCCCTGACGCTGGCCAATCTCCCGCCTTACTGCGCGCGCATCCGGGAGCGCTACTACGCGGGCCCTCCCGCGTAGTCGTACGAGTCTCGAGGCGGCACCCCGGCCCGTCGTCATGGCCCCGTAACGAGCGCGGGGGGATCCGCGCATGGTTCCGCCAGGATCGGAGCAGGGGGCGGCGGGATCCAACTATATCCGGCTATATAATGGCGCCATGCCGGCCCATGCCTTAGCCGAGATCACCGAGGACCACGCTGCTGCCCCGCTGCCCGATTACCAGGGGGGCGGTATCGTCAACCTCATGGCGTCGATCGCAGGGGCCTTCGGGGGTGATCCCGGGCTCTATCCACTGCTCGACGCGCTCGACGGCGCGCGGCTCAGTGCGCATCGCAACATCGTTTTGTTCGTCATCGATGGGCTCGGCTATGAGTGGCTCAAGCGCGCCGGCCCGGGATCCACGTTGTTCCGCCATACCGTCGGCCCGATCACCTCGGTGTTTCCGAGCACCACCGCGAGCGCTATCACCACCTTTCTGACCGGGGTGGCGCCCCGGCAGCACGGCATGACCGGCTGGCATGTGTACATTGAGGCGCTGGGGACGGTCGTGGCCGTGCTCCCGTTCCGGGCGCGGACCGGGGCGCCCCGGGCGAGCACACCGCGCTGGCACGCCCCGGCGATATTCGATCAGACCCCCCTGCCGAACCGCATCCCGGCACGCTCCACGGTGTTCGTACCGAAGCGCATCGCGGGCTCGGCCTACAACGAGGCGCACCGGGGCGCCGGGGTGGTGCGGCCCTATCGCTCGTTGCCGGGCGCCGTTGCAGGGCTTTGTGAGGCGCTCTGCCGGGGCGGCGGACGGCACTATGCCTACCTCTATTATCCCGATCTCGACAAGAGCGCGCATGAATGCGGTATCGACAGCCCGCAGGCCAGACGCCGGCTCGCCGAAGTCGATGCCGCTTACCGGTCCCTCTTGGACGGCCTGCGTGGCACCGGCACGGCCGTGATCGCGACCGGCGATCACGGCTTCATCGACATCCGGCCCGAGCACCGCATCGAGCTCGGCGAGCACCCCGCGCT
This sequence comes from Gammaproteobacteria bacterium, assembly GCA_013697045.1. Taxonomy (GTDB): domain Bacteria; phylum Pseudomonadota; class Gammaproteobacteria; order JACCXJ01; family JACCXJ01; genus JACCXJ01. The sequence continues at coordinate 24,441 of JACCXJ010000354.1, forward strand.
GGCCGAGCTCATGCGCTTGCCGCTGTGCGGCGATGGGCGCGTGGCCTATTGTTACGTCCGCCCCGGCCGCCGGCGCGCGTTCGAGCGCTATGTCGGCGCCCATCTCGATCGGCAGGCGCAGCTTTGCGTCAGCGCGGACCTCATCGACCAGGGATACTTCGGGATCGGTCCCCCACACCCGCGGCTGGCCGAAAGAGTCGGGGACTATACGCTCCTCATGAAGGACCGCTATGTGATCAAGGACTGGCTGCCGGGCGAAGGGCGTTTCGTGCATGTCGGCGTGCACGGGGGGCTCACGCGCGAAGAGCTGTATGTGCCGCTCGCGGTCGCGAGCGTCTGATTCTTCACAGTCCTCGGGACAGCCTGAAAAAGCAATCCGTGGGCAGGATCTGGCGGTGGCTCGCCAAGGGTCTCTTGGCGGCCATCCTGTTCAGCATCATCTCCGTCCTGGCGCTGCGTTTCCTGGCCCCGCCGACCACGGCCTTCATGCTCCGCCACTGGGCCATCGCTCTCACGGAGGGCTGGGACGGATCCCCGCTACGCTACGACTGGGTCGATTACGAGCGCATCTCGCGGGACGCCGCGCTTGCCGTCGTGGCCGCCGAGGACCAGTTGTTCCCGAGCCATTCGGGCTTCGACCTCAAGGCCCTCTCCCGCGCCTTGGACCACAACCGCACGCACCGCGCGCCGCGCGGGGCCAGCACCATCACCCAGCAGGTGGCCAAGAACCTGTTCCTGTGGCCGGGACGGAGCTATCTGCGCAAGGCCCTGGAGGCCTTTTTCACGGTGCTCATCGAGACCCTCTGGACCAAGCGCCGGATCCTCGAGGTGTACCTGAACGTCGTCGAATTGGGCGACGGGGTGTTCGGCATCGATGCCGCGAGCCGCGCCTATTTCCGCAAGCCTCCCGCGGCATTGAGACGTGAGGAGGCGGCCCTCCTCGCGGCCGTGCTCCCGAACCCCACGCGCATGAGCGTGCGCCGTCCCTCGCGCTATGTCCGCGCGCGCCAAGGCTGGATCCTCAAGCAGATGCGGCGGCTTGGCGGAACGGCGTACGTCGCACGCTTGTAGCTCGCCGGTGCTAGATCGGCGTCCACGGGTACCGTTTCCCGCGGCCGCGATCTACGTTAGAGTGACGAAGGGCCAACGACGCTGGCGGGCTCGGCGGGTGCGAGGGTGGCCAACGGCCGGTCTCGCTGGGAATCGACCATGCTTCGTCCTGGTCTACGCCTGTCGTAGCAATAGTCCCGAGGCTGTTTCGGAGGGGTAACCACAATGACAACCTTGGCAATGGCAACCTTGGCGATACCGGCTCGACGCCGGCTGACCATCGAGGAATACCATCGCCTGGGTGAGGCCGGGGTCTTGAGGGAAGATGACCGCGTCGAGTTGATCGAACGGGAGTTGATTCGTATGGCACCCATCGGGAGTCGACACGCGGAATGTGTCAGTCGCTTGAACCGTCTGTTCAACCGGCAGACGGAAGCGATAATGAGGGTACAGGACCCGATTCAGTGTCGGAACATTCGGAACCCGAGCCCGATATCGCCATCGTCCGCAACCGCAATTATGCCGAGGCCCATCCAGGCCCGGACGACGTGCTTCTGCTCGTGGAGGTGTCGGATACCTCTCTCTCAGACGACCTGGACATCAAGGTCCCGCTCTATGCCCGGCATGGGATCCCGGAGGTGTGGCTGGTGGATTTGGTACACGAGCGTCTGGAGGTCTATCTGGGACCCACCGCCCAAGGCTATCGACAGGCGCTCCGACCTCGAGATGGCGAGTTCATCGCCGCGTCGCAGGTTCCCGAGGTGACCCTCGACATCGAAGTGTTGTGGCGTTAGTGAGCGTAGAGCGCCTGTCCGCGCCAACTCATTCGCCGAAATCAACGCCGTTGAGTGATTCGATGTTGCTTCCCCAATTTGCCGGCAGCCACCCCTGTTTGACATACCGATGGAAGTCGGCATCAATGAGAAACGTTTGGCGCCGGTAGGTTGTGACGGTGAAGAATTAGGTGCCACCCGGCACGTGGGCCCGACGGTAATCGGGCATGACGGAATCATACCGCCAAGGAATGGCGCGGGCACGCGCCCTACGCTGGCTGGGTGCTATCAGATTCCTGGCGCTCGTGCGCCGCAAAAGGCAACCCGACCCAAGGCCCCGCGCACGAGGTCTAGGCTAACATCGAGCCGCTGGATTAGGCCGGGGGCGACGGTCCACTGCCCCGACTCGTCCCGCACCCTGTTCCTCGGCAGTCCCCAGGGCTGCCTGGACCAGCAACCGGCCAGGTTGTGCTTAGGGCGTTCGGGTTTGCCGATCCCGCTGAACGGAGATGTCTGGATGGATCCCAGCAAGCTCTAATCCGCTGTACGATTGCCGGACTCATCCGCTTCCAATATTCGAGATCATGGGCGGCGCTCTCGGTGAACCGTACCTTCAAAGCTCGACCTCGACGATCCGCCCCTCCTCCGCCTCTTTCAGGCTTTGCAAAAGAGCGGCACGGTTGGCGGCGGTCGACGTGAGATAGGCGGTCTCTCCATACTGCGCCATTCGGGACCCGGCACCAGGACGAAGTTGCGGCCGTCGGCGAGTGTGACGACTACGGTCTCTTCGCCCTCGATGACGGCGTCGAGGATTTCGTCGGTGCGATTACGATATTCGGTGATGGAAACGGTGATGGTCATGGCGCCAGCCTCGAAACATCCACGATCATTCTAGTCGTCGGTGAGGTCACCGTGCCAGGGCCAGCGCGCCGCGAGCCACAAGCGATCCGTGCCGGTGCCTTATCGGCTCACGGAGCCGGGCAACGCGCGGCGCCCCGGCGCAGATTGGCCTCCTCCAGCCGCTCGCGCATATCGAAGGCCATGTCCAGCAGGCGTTGGTGGCGATGGGCGCTCGGGAAGTGGTTGGGCCGCTGGCTAGAGCCAGCTCGGGAGATCGTTGGAGACATTGAGGGTTGCAGCCCGAGCTTCGGGACTATAGCAAGCTCCGTAGGGAGCGCACGGCTCTTGGATCCCCTTACCGTACTTCCTTGTCACGGTGGCGCGGGACCAGTGAGAGGGCGTCTGGGGGCACACAGCCGTGCGTCCCTACTTCCCAGCGCACTACGGCTGTGCAAAGATCGACCAGGCCCCTCCCGGCCAGGGAGCGGCGGCCTCATAACGACAACCATAACTCGGCAGGAAGACCCCGCCATGGCCATCCTCTACCGGAGCAGCCTCCTCTACCATGGTCTCATGACGGCCGTCTACCATGTCCATCGCCGCGAGCGCTTCCGAGAAGTGGCGCAATGGGTCCCCGAGGGCGCCGAGGTCCTGGATGTCTGCTGTGGCGACGGGGCCTTGACCGGGTATCTGGACTCGTCGGTTCGCTACCGGGGCCTGGATCAGAGCCCTGTCTTCGTCGCCCGCGCCCGTGACCGGGGCCGGGAGGTGGAGCACTTCGATCTGCGCCGCGCGTCCCTCCCCGGCTCGCAGGTGGTGGTGTGCCAGGCGAGCCTGTTTCAGTTCTATCCGGACGTGGACGAGGTCCTTGGGCAGTTGTTCGACGCGGCGCTGCAGCGCCTGATCATCTCGGAATCGGTCAAGAGCCTGACGCAATCCCGGTGGTCCTGTCTGTCCCGGATCGTCGCCTGGGGCACCCATGTCGAGGGCATGACCAATGACCACTTCCGATTCTGCCCCGAGGGCCTCGATCGGCTCTTTCACCCCTACGCGGCCCACCTGCGGCACGCACGCGAGGTCTGCGGCGGCCGCGACTGGCTCTATGTCCTCGACAAGCAGCCCTCACGAGGGATCGCGCGCGAGGAAATATAGGTGGCGTCCCACCGGTGCGCCGCTGTAGGTGCGGTCCAGCCGGTTGTGGACCTCGAAGCTGTAGACGATCTCGAGGGCGTGCGGTATGAGCAGGCGCTCGGCATCGGCGAGTGAGCGGAGGTAGAGGCCGAAGCGCATGTCCTCGGGCAGGTGGTAGCCCACCATCAGGAAACCTCCGGGGGCGAGGAGCGCCCGGATATTGGCGAGGACGCCATGGATCTCGTGGTCCTCGAAATAGTAGAGGCAGTCCAGCGCCACGGCCAGATCGAAGCGCCGGCCGCCGTCGATGCAAAGGCCCGCGGTCTTGAGATCCACGCGTCGAAAGGTGCAGTCCGGCGCCCGCCGGGCGGCGCGTTCCAGGGCTATCGAGGAGATATCGAGCCCGTAGACCCGGGCCTCGGTATAGCGCTGCTTCAGGT
>JACCXJ010000373.1 GCA_013697045.1 Gammaproteobacteria bacterium
GCAGCTTCCACAGTGCTCGCCATAAGAAGCTCCGATGGGTGTGAAACAGTTCTTCCCTTTGCAATAAAATCTATTCCCGTTATGCGTGTCCGCGACACCACTTCGCCGGGCGACGTCAGATCGCCGGCGAGATCGGAAAGCCCGCGATAGGAAGGTAAAGCCAGCCATTCATGCAGCCGGCCGTTGCGCAGATCGGCGTCCACCAGCAGCACGCGCTTCCCAGCACTCGCAAGAACGGCGGCAAGGTTCATGCTGATAAACGACTTCCCCGACCCCGCGGTCGGGCTGCAGATCAGGAGCACATTATTGCTAGCGTCGGCAAGCGCCGTGTAGAGCATGGTGCGCAGGCTACGCAGGGATTCGACAGAGATATCGTCCGGATGCAGGTCTGCGAGCACCGCGGGTTGTTTGAGTGTGGTGCTGCGGGAGAGGCGCGCGAGCCGATTCTGCTGCCTGCTGTGCGGGACCATTGCATAGACTGGAAGTCCCAGGTGGTTTTCGATCTCGAACGGATTGCCCACGCTGCGGCGCAGCGTTTGGCGCAGAAATACCGCCGCAAGGCCTGACAAAAGTCCAAGCACCGCAGCAATCGCCAGCACCAGGATCGGTTTGGGCCAAGACGGCTCCTCTGGAACTACCGCATAATCAACGATTCGGACGTTGCCGATGGTACCGGCCGCCGCGACGCGCTGCTCCTGGACGCTGTTGAGCAACGACACATAGAGCTCGCTGTTCACCTGGACATCGCGCGAGAGCCCGAGCATCTCCTTCTGGATTCGTGGAAGGCCCTTGACTCGGGCATTCAGGCCCGAGAGCACTTGGTCTACCTGCCCGATCTGAGCGTTCAGCGTCACGACCCGAGGATGTTCCGCGGCAAACTTCTCCCGCTTCTGACGAAGCTGGCTCGCTTGTATCTCCAAGTCCGCGATTTGCTTGAGAAGCACGCCATTCTCGACGCTGAGATCGACCGCCTGGTGAGCTTGTCTGAAGGTGTTCAAGCCTTCTTCCGCACGCTCCAGACGTGCCTTGATTACCGGCAACTGCTGCTCGAGGAAGCTCAGTTTTTGTTTAGCCTCGGCCGACTCCCATGTAATCGTCTTTTGTACGTAGGTGGTAACGATGTCGTTGATGATGCGGCTTGCCAAGCCCGGATCGCGGCCTTTGAGCTCAACCGTGATAATGTCGGTGTCCTTGGCCGTCTCCTCGACGGTGAGCGCCTTGTCCAGCTCTTCGACGGTGCTCAACTGCGTGTTGCGCTTGATGTCGAAGTACGTACCCGGGCGCGCCTTGAGCTCGGAGACGAGCAACGACAGGGAACGGCCACCCGCTGCGGGCATATCCTCCGTGACACCTACGCGCCCCTCGCCCAGGACCTCCTGCTCCGGCCCCAGGATGCGGTACCTGCCCTCCCCCAGCGCAATCAATGTCAGGGACTCGCCAAGATAGTCGTCAGGCACCGCTAGCTTTGCGAGCTCGATGCTCTCTCCGCCCCAGGCGTATTGCTCTAACCCCAACCACGGATTTGCCGGACCTTGGGTCACGTCGCGCCTGCGCGCGATGGCCTCGCCAACGAACGGAAAATAGTGGGGTGCAGCCTCAACGGGTAGATCGAGGTTATCCACCGCCTTACTGAGCACGGATCGCGACCTGAGGATCTCCCCTTCGCGCTGCGCACGCGGATTGCTGCTGTCGTCGGCGTCGCGAGGCTCTCGGCGCAGCGGGTCGTTAAGGAATCCCTTGTTCTTGTCGACCCGCAACAGGCTATCGGCCTTATAAGTGGGGGGCACCGCGAATAAATAGCTCCCGGCCAGTATCATGACGACAGACCAGATGCCTGCGATCAAGTATTTGCCGTCGGCGATCATCGCCAATTGCTCGCCCACATTCACGCCGTCTTCCGGCAAGATGACCGGGCGATCTCCAGGAAGTACGAACTGATCGCTACGTCTGCGCTGTTCCTGGGGCCCTGGGAGTATTATGGGTTTGTCGCTCAAAGCATTCGCCGCTGTGCTACTGGACAAAGCGCTCGGCCTGATTGAGGATGCTGATCGACGGCAGGACCTGATTAATAACCCGATTCCACCGTATCACCCAGGCAGTATCGACGAATACCACATCGCGCGCCTTGAGGGGGAAGCTCGTCTAGCATCAGGGCATCGGGCGACTTGGCGTTCAGGTGAAAAGTCTCCGGCGCGGGGTAATCGGGAAATCTTGACCTTGTCGGTAACGACTTTTCCGCCGAGATTCGCCATACCATCCTCCGTTCCATTATCGCCGCGCTCACTGATCGTGTCAACCGCGCCTTCCTGCAAGTATCGCCACAACAGCTCAGTGCCGATCACCAATTCCGGTACGGCCGGGGCGGCGCCACGGATCGCCCCAGAAGAAGGGCAAGCTATTCGTTTTGCAGAGGTTGCACTCGGATCAATCAATAGGCGTTCTTGTTCACGAAGCCCTTAATGACGGTTTGCAGGGCGATCCACAGGTCAAACCAAACGGACCAGTGTTGTATATAATACAGATCATGCTCAATTCGTCTATTCAGATCAGTGTCTCCTCGCCAGCCATTTACCTGTGCCCAACCAGTAATGCCGGCCTTTACCATATGTTTCTTCATGTAGTTGGGTATCTGGTGCTTGAAGGCGTTCACGAAGGCGGGACGCTCGGGACGCGGGCCTACAATGGACATCTCTCCTTTGAGGACGTTGATCAACTGGGGCAGCTCATCAAGACTGGTCTTGCGCAAGAACGCACCAAACCGCGTTGCGCGATTTTCGCCGGGTCCGGCCCAGATGGGTCCCGTCCCATGTTCTACACCAACCGGCATGGATCGAAACTTCAGCATCATGAAGGGACGTCCGTTCCAGCCCACGCGTTCCTGCCGATAAAACACCGGCCCCGGCGAGGTCGATTTGACACCAATGGCGATCGCAATCATCAGCGGGCCGAATAAGACCAAGATGATCCACGCCAGCACGCCATCTTCGAGGGCCTTTAGGTACGCGTTGACTCCATCTAACGGTGACACGGCGATGTCCAGCATAGGGATTCCACCAACGTAGCTGAGGGATCGGTTCATGGCGTTGAAGGCGTAGAAATCGATTAGAAAGCGGATGCTCACCGATGAATGTCGGAGCGCATGCATCACCTCATTGAATCGAAAATCTCCACGGAACGGATAAGCGACCCAGACCTGATCGACTCCCTCCTGCTCCACGATGTCGACGAGCTTATGTATCTTGCCGAGATAAGGCAGGGCACTCTTTCCTATAGAGATCCTTGGTTCAGATCGATCGTCCAGATAACCGATGATCTGCAGACCTAACCAGGGCGACTTGTTGATCTGGTTTTCGGTGACGATCGCCATCTCGCTTAGGCCAGCCAGGACCACTCGCCGCTGATTCCACCCGTGGGCCCGTATCCAGGCCAACCCGTACCGGATAACAAAACGGGTGGTCGCAAGGCCAATGCATGCTAGAATTGCCCAGAGGCCGATCCATTCTAGGTTCGAGCCGGCGGTGACTTCAGGCAACGAAGCCGTGGTGATCACCGTAAGGGCAATCAGTGCGGTGACCGAGGCCTTGAGGAACAACACCAATTCCTGAAGCAGGGATCTACCGCGCCAGGGTCTGTAGAACTGCGCCAGATCCAGGAAAACGACTACTAGGAGCAAACCGAGGAGAATCGTGACCTGGTGTTGTGCGTTCGGTTTCACAGTACCGAACAGGCAATAGTGGGCGATTAATCCAGCGCTGGATAGTGTGACTAGATCGATAACGCTTAGTAGTAGGACAATTGTATGTGCATGTTCCTTGAGGCAACCTCTAGTAACAGGATTCAGGTCGACTTGTGACATGGCTCCCCCCTCGCGGATCCCAACCCGCTCAAGCGATGGCATGTTCCGCTCGTGCTTCATATGGTCACCGGCAGTTACCCCATCTGGCCCTTGCCGCAGTGCAGCGTTAATATAAGGTATGGCACCGAATGGCACCGAAGTCAAGAGCTAGTCTTTTCCAACGTGGTATGAGTCTGGATGTGTGGGGTGTTTACAACGAGGTATGAATCTGAACGATAGCCGTTGGATCGATCATGGGGCATGGGATCGAATGAACGAGACGCGACGGTGCGCGCTGGAGCAGCTCAGGGCCTTGCTGGAGGGGACGGGGGAGTCCGGTTCCAGTCCGTCGGGGACGGAGGCGGCACTACTCGCACCTCCAAGCGGTGCTCAAGCGCTTTACCTAATGCAAGCGCGCTTTGTTGGTGCCTTCGACAAGCTCAGTTGAGGAGGGGGGCAAGCGGTCGGTGTAGCCTAGGCATAACACCGGACCTCGCCGGGTCCGAGCACGTTCTCGACGCAGCGGCCACAGAGGCCCGGGTGCTCGGGGTGGCTGCCCACATCGGCGCGGTGGTGCCAGCAACGCACACACTTCGGATCTGCGCACGGCGCCACCGCGATCTTGAGGCCCGGTAGCTCCGCGAGGATGGCGTGCTCGGGCGCCTCTGCGATCGGATGGAGCCTGGCCGCGCTCGTGATCAGCAGGAAGCGCAACTCGTCGCCGAACGACGCGAGCGCCGCGAAGACGCCCCCGTCGGCGTACAGGTCCACCTCCGCATCGAGCGATGAGCCGATGCCACCCGCGACCCGCAGCCGTTCGAGGTGGCGGGCCACCGCCTCGCGCACCTCCATGACGACCCGCCAGACATCGGGCCCGAACCCTTCGGAGGGCGCGCGCGCCGAGAGCCCTTCATGCCAGCGCTCGACGAATACCGATCCGCCGCGCGCACCCGGGAGGTGCTGCCAGATCTCGTCCGCGGTGAAGGACAGGATCGGTGCGATCCAGCGCGTCAGGGCCTCGATGATGTGGTATAAGACGGTCTGGGCCGAGCGCCGCGCGAGGTGCTTGCGGGGCAGGGTGTACTGCCGGTCCTTGATGATATCGAGATACATGCTCCCGAGCTCGATGGAACAGAAGTGATGGACCTTCTGATAGATCAAATGGAACTGGAAGCCGTCATAGGCCGCGATCACCTCATCCTGCAAACGCGCCGCCTGGTCCAGGAGGTAGCGGTCCAGCTCTAGCAGGTGCTCGGGGGCGATCTGATCGACATCGGGGTCGAAACCGTCCAGGTTGGCGAGCAGGAAGCGCGCGGTGTTGCGGATGCGTCGGTAGGCATCGGCGATGCGCGTCAGGATCTCGTCGGAGATGGCCATCTCCGCGCGGTAATCCGTGGCCGCGACCCAAAGCCGCAGGACATCGGCCCCGAGCCGGTTCATGACCTCCTGGGGCACGACCACGTTGCCGCGCGACTTGGACATCTTCATGCCCTGGGCGTCTACCGTGAAGCCATGGGTCAGGACCGATTTATAGGGTGCCCTCCCGTGCATCGCTACCGCGGTGATGAGCGAGGATTGGAACCAGCCGCGATGCTGATCGGAGCCCTCCAGGTACAGATCGGCCGGGAACTCCAAGCGCGCATCGGCTCCCAGCACGGTGGTGTGGGTGACGCCCGAATCGAACCACACATCCAGGGTGTCCCCGACCTTTTCGTAGTCGCGTGCGTCCTCGCCCAAAAGGGTCGCGGGGTCGAGGTCGAACCAGGCCTCGGTGCCCGCGCCCTCGACTCTTTCGGCCACGACTTCGATGAGCCTCGGGGTGTCGGGGTGCCAGTTGCCGGTGTGCGCGTGGACGAAGAGCGGGATCGGGACCCCCCAGGCGCGCTGGCGCGAGATGCACCAGTCGGGGCGGTTCTCGATCATGCCGCGGATCCGGCTATCACCCCATTCCGGCACCCATAACACCCCTCCGATTGCCGCGAGTGCCCGGGTGCGCAGGCCATGGCTATCCATCGCGATGAACCATTGGCGGGTCGCGCGGAAGATGAGCGGCGTGCGATGCCGCCAGCAATGGGGATAGCTGTGGCGCACCATCTCGCGATGCAAGAGCGCACCCTTGGCCCGGAGGAGCTCGATCACGTGCTCGTTGGCGGCGAGCACGTGCTCGCCGGCGAAGACCTCGGTATCGGGCAAGAAACGACCGTCGGGCCCCACCGGGTTGTGGACGGGCAGGCCGTAGCGGCTGCCGACCACATAGTCATCCTGACCATGGCCGGGCGCGGTGTGTACGGCCCCGGTGCCGGCCTCCAGGGTCACGTGCTCGGCGAGGATCACCGGCACCTCGCGCGCATAGAAGGGGTGCTGCAAGCGGACGTCTTCGAGGTCCCGGCCACGCCCGTAGGCCACTACCCGGTAGTCCTCGATGCCCGAGCGATACAGCGTGTCCTTGATGAGCGCCTCGGCCAGGACCAGGCGTTCCGGGCCCTGGGGTCCCTCGCATTGGACGACCGCATACTCGACCTCGCGGTTCACGGCCACGGCCTGGTTGGCCGGCAGGGTCCAGGGCGTGGTGGTCCAGATCACGATCGAGATCGGACCGTGGCCGGGGTGCTCGGGGACGTGATGGCAGCGCGCCATCAAGGCGGCGTCCTCCAGCACCCGGAAGCGCACATCGATGGCCGGCGAATCCCGATCCTGGTACTCGACCTCTGCCTCCGCGAGGGCCGAGCCGCAATCGCAGCACCAGTGTACCGGCTTGAAGCCACGGTGCAGGTGCCCGGCCGCGACGATGCGGCCGAGCGCGCGGATGATGTCGGCCTCGACCTTGAAGTCCATGGTGAGGTACGGCCGGTCCCAGTCCCCCAGGACCCCGAGGCGCTGGAAGTCGGCGCGCTGTTTCTCCACCTGGGTGCGGGCATACTCCCGGCAGGTGCTGCGGAAGGCGCGCGGATCGACGCGCGTGCCCGGCGTCCCGATACGCTGCTCGACCACGAGCTCGATGGGCAGGCCATGGCAGTCCCAGCCGGGCACATACGGGGCATCGAAGCCACCCAAGGTGCGGGCCTTGACGATGATGTCCTTGAGCACCTTGTTGACGGCATGGCCGATGTGGATCTCGCCGTTGGCGTAGGGTGGGCCGTCGTGCAGGATGTAGCGCGGTGCCCCGGCCCGCGCCGCGCGGATGCGGCCGTAGAGGTCTTGCGCCGCCCAGCGCTTCAACGCCTCGGGCTCGCGTTCGGCCAGGTTCGCGCGCATCGGGAAGGCCGTGCGGGGGAGGTTGAGGGTGGCCTTGTAGTCCGTCATACCGCAGAGCCCCCGAGCGCGTGGTCGCCGGTCGTGGGTGTCGATCTCCCCGATCCCGCTGTCCCCAACCCCTCTATCCCCAGGCCGTCGATACCCGTGCCGTGGGCCCATAGGTGGCGGGCGTCTTCGACATCCAGCGCGATCTGAGCCCGGAGCGCCTCCAGCGTAGCGAACGTCCGGTCCTCACGAAGCAGGTGCAGGAACTCCACCCACAGCGTCTCCCCGTAGAGATCGGCGTCGAAATCGAGCACATGGACCTCGAGCAACTCGCGCGTTTCCGCGAGGGCGGGGCGTGGTCCCACGTAAGCGACGGCGGGCAGCGGCCGAGGTCCAAGCCCCCGCACCCGGGCCACGAAGATCCCGCGCACCGCCGACGAACGGCGGCGCAAAGGGATGTTGGCGGTGGCGTAGCCCCACGTGCGGCCGCGTTTCTCGCCGTGGACGACGCGCCCGAAGATGGCATAGGGGCGCCCCAGCAAGCGGCTCGCGGCGGAGAGCTCGCCGCGAGCCAGCGCCTCACGGACGCGCGTGCTGCTCACGCGCGCGCCGTCACGCTCGAAGGCGGGCACGTCCACGACCTCGATCCCCCGCGCCTGCCCGAGCGCACAGAGGAGTGCATAGTCGCCCCGGCGCCCCTGCCCGAAGCGGAAGTCGTCGCCTACCACGAGCCCGCGCGCCCTGAGACGCTCGACCAAAACCCGGTCGACGAAGTCCTCGGCCGTCTCTGCCGCGAGCCGCGCGCCGAAGCGCAGGCACACGAAGTGATCGATACCATAGTCACGGAGGAGCAGGTATTTCTCGCGCAAGCGCGTGAGGCGTGGCGGCGCCGACCGGGGGTCGAAGTATTCGCGCGGCTGCGGCTCGAAGACCAGCGCCACGGTGGGTAGGGACAGGCGCGCGGCGACGCGTCTCTGCGCATCGAGCACCGCCTGGTGGCCGAGGTGTACGCCGTCGTAGTTGCCGATGGTCACGACCGCCCCCTGTCGGCCGAGTGCCTGGAGAACGGGGCCGCGCCGGGGCGAAAGGCGGTCGTCGTGGGGCATGGCAACTGATTGACTTAGGGGATTGACTTAGGCCAATTCCTACCGGCCGAATGATAAGGCCCGAATCATGTGGGGGCCCTCGATACCATCATACTTTTCCAGCGCAGGCCCAGGGCCCAGAGCCCGGCCCAATACAGCAGGGCACCGCCGCCTATCAGGCCCGCGAGCCGCAAGGCCCTGTCCCCCATACCCCAGGCGAGCCACTGCCCGAGAGGCGGGCAGGTCATGACAAGAAACGCGGCCATGATCGCGGTGGCGCCGAACACCTGGGTCAGGAACGCCCCCCAGCCCGCCACCGGGGCATAGGCCCCTTGCCGGCGCAGTCCGCGGTACAGGAGCGCGGCGTTCACATAGGCCGCGAGCGAGGTGGCGAGCGCCAAGCCGGCGTGAGCCAACGGCACGATGAGGGCCAGATTCAGACAGAGGTGCAGCAGCATCGCCACGACGCCGACGCGCACCGGGGTCTTGGTATCGTGGCGGGCGAAATAGCCCGGGGCCAGGATCTTGATGAGAAGGAACGCCAGGAGCCCGAGCGCATAGGCCGTGAGGCTCCTCTCTGCCATGGCCACGTCGTGCGCCCCGAACTCCCCGTACTGGAACAGGGTACAGAGCATGGGTCCGGCCAGGATCGCGAGCCCGACCGCAGCCGGTGCGCCGATCGCCAGCACGCAGCGCAAGGCCCAGTCCAGGGTGCGTGAAAAGGTCTCGCGCGAGCCGCTGCTGTGGTGGTCCGAGAGCTGCGGCAGGATCACGGTCCCGAGCGCGATCCCGAATACCCCGAGCGGGAACTCCACCAGCCGGTCCGAGTAGTACAGCCACGAGACGCTCCCGGTGGCCAGGAAGGAGGCCATGAGGGTGTCGATCAAAGTGTTGATCTGGGCCACCGAGACCCCGAATATCGACGGCCCCATGAGTGCCAGCATCCTCTGGACGCCCGGGTCACCGGTGCGGATCCGGGGGACCGGGAAAAACCCCAGCCGCAAGACGAACGGTAATTGAAACAAGAGCTGTGCGACCCCGCCGGCGAGCATCCCCCAGGCCAGGGCCATCACCGGTTCCTCGAAATACCGGGTCATCCACAACGCCGCCACGATCAGGCTTAGGTTCAACAACGTCGGTGTGAAGGCCGGTACGGCGAAGCGCCCGTGGCACTGCAGGATCGCGGCGGCGAAGGCGGCGAGCGAGATGAAGAAGATGTAGGGGAAGGTCACGCGCAAGAGCGACACCGTCAGATCAAATTTGCTCTCGGTGTCCAGAAACCCCGGGGCGAACACGAATATGATCAAGGGCGCCGCGACGATCCCGCACAGCGTGATGACACCCACGACGCCGGCTAGCGCCCCGGCGGCGCGGTCGATGAAACATTCCATCTCGGCGCGGCTGTAGCGGTTCTTGTAGTCGGACAAGACCGGGACGAAGGCCTGGGAGAAGGCGCCTTCGGCGAAGAAGCGGCGCAGGAGGTTGGGGATTCGGAAGGCGACGAAAAAGGCATCGGCGCTCAACCCGGCGCCGAGCATCCCGGCCAGCACCATATCGCGCACGAAGCCGAGCACGCGCGAGACGAGTGTCATGCCCCCGACCGCGGCCGTGGATCGAAACAGTCGAATGCTCAGCGTCTTAGCCCTTGCGTTCCCCCGCGAAACGACCACGACGGTCGTGGACCGAGCGTGCACGATAACACGCGCGCGGGCGCCGTGCGGGTGATCGAGCCGGCACGCTCAGTCGCCCGCCAGAGGATCGAGAATCCTCAGTCCTGAGAAGCGCGCGAACCCCCGATCCGCGGTGACAAGGACGGCATCATGTTCGAGCGCGAGCGCCGCGAGATAAGCATCGTTTATATCGTTGCCGCGCAGTTTGAGATCGACGCAAAGCTTGGCGAAGAGTGGCAGATGCCGATCTGTGGGCTCGATCCGGACCACTGCCGGCTGAGCCTCGAGCGCTGCCAGGAATCGAAAGACATCAGCCACAGCCGCCGCTGCCTTGCCAAGAGACGGCAGGGTGACGATCCGGAGGAGCGCCAGATCGACCACGGAGGTGGTCGCAACGGGAGACTCCTGTAAAAGGGCCGAGGTGAGCCACGCGTAGCAGGGGCCGTGGTACGGGCTGTCGCGCCGAAACGCGTAGATGAGGACGTTCGCATCCAGCAGGTGCATTGGGCGCTAGCGACGCCGTACGCGGGGCCGGCGAAGCTTCAACCCGTCGGCCTCCCGATCCGCCTCGCGCGCGAGCACTTTCAGGTCCTCCGGACCGAAAGGGAAGCCCTTGCCGGCCGCGACGGTGGGCAACTCGACCGGTACGGCCCACGCGCCCGCGGCCTTGTGGCGCAGGCGGAGCCGCAGGGCCTCCTCTATGAAGCCGGTGATGGTGACACCGGCGCGGGCCGCTTCGGCCTTGGCCTCGCGGTAGAGCTGGTCGTCGATGCGGAGGGTGGTCTGCATGGGCGCGTCTTTATGCGAATGCAAGGTATCTGTCAAGTGATTGCTCTCTACAGCGCCCCCCGAAATCGTTGACAATCCCTACCAAACCCCGCATAGTCATGACTCTTTTTCAATCCCTTCCGGAGTCATCGCTTGGCCAACTCACCATCTGCAGGCAAACGGGCACGCCAGGCCGAGAAACGCCGTGCCCATAACCAGAGCCGGCGCTCCGCCTTGCGCACGGCTATCAAGAAGGTGGTGCGGGCGGTGGTGTCGAAAGACCAGGACGCCGCCGCCACCGCCTATCGGTCCGCCGTGCCGGTCATCGATCGCATGGCAACCAAAGGCATCATCCACAAGAACAAGGCGGCGCGCCACAAACGGCGCCTGCACGTGGCCGTATCGGCGCTGGGCGCGACGGGCGGCTAGCAAAAGTAGCCCATCACGGCTCGATTAGATGCGCCGTGAGCGGAAGTAAGAGCTGCCGGGAAAGACTGCCGAATTTAGCGAAGCCGTGGTGGCGGTAGAAGGCCTCTGCCTGGTCGTCCTTGGCGTCGACCATAAGCGAAAAGACCGCTACTTCGGATCGTAGTGCTCGCATCACGGCGTCCCACAGCAGGACGGCACCGAGTTTCCGCCCACGGTGAACCTGATCGACGGCGAGACGGCCGAGCCGTGCGACCGGAACGGACGGGTAACGCGGGAGACGCTTGGCGATCTGCTCGGGCATCTCGGCCAAGAGAACACTACCGGCGGCGAGTGTGTAGTAGCCCGCCACCCTACCCGTGTCCACTTCGATCGCAACATAGCATGCCGTCACGCGACGGCGTACGTCCTGTGTCACCTGTTCGCGGAAATACCGGTCCAGTGCCTCGACGCCGCTTCGAAAGCCGGTCCGCGCGTGATCGGGGCAAAGCGCCTCGATGGCAAACGGCGCGGTCAACGCCGATCCAGGATCAACTCGGCGTGGGCCTCCTTCGCGCGTTCCAGCGCGGGGACTAGCGGGGACGGATTGAGCAGAAGGTCAACGAAACGGCGTTGATCTTCAGCGGAGAGGCGGATGATATGGGTTTCCTCGATGGTCCTGTGCGCGGCCTCCTGCGCAGCGGCAACGACGAAGTCGCTGACGCTGCGACCCTGGAGCTCGGCGGCGCGTCTGACGATGGCCAACGCCTCCCGAGAAATACGGGCCTCGAGGCGAGCGGTTCTATTGGGTTCCCGCATCATCATGGCCACCTCCATTCGTAAGTGTACGTGTCTGTACCGTACAATATCAAGTGTCCCAAGTAGGCCACACGACTCGGTAGCCCAACATCGTAATCCCGAACCGACATTGCAACGACAGAGAAAAGAGATCCCGATGCGAGCGGCGATGTCGACAATGACGGTTTGGTGATCTGGCGATCGGCGTGCCTTAACGTGCCCTTGGCCACCAAGCGCAATGGGCAGGGGTCGCGAGGATCGCCGCCATCGTGCTCATCATGATAGGCCGAAAGCGAACCAGGCAGACCTCGACGATGGCCTGCTCTGCCGGCAGATTTTCTTCACGCTGCTCACAATAGCACCAGGTTATCCCGGTGGATCAGCTCGGGCTCGTCCACGTAACCCAGGATCTGTTCGATCCGATCGCTCGGCTGGCCCATGATGTGGCGCGCCTCGGCGGCGGCGTAGTTGATCAAACCTCGTGCGATCTCGCGCCCTTCCCGATCCACGCAGGTGACTAGCTCGCCGCGCGCGAACTCGCCTTCCACCAACTGGACGCCGACCGCCAGCAGGCTGCGTCCGGATTGCGTCAGCACTCGCACGGCACCTTCATCGAGCACCAGGCGGCCCCTGGGCTTGAGCCCGCCGGCCAGCCATCGCTTGCGTGCGGCCAGCGGCCCCTGACCGGGGACCAGGAGGGTACCGAGGGCCTCGCCCCTGGCCAGGCGGGTCAGGACCTCCGGTTCCGCGCCAGAGGCGATGACCGTCGCCGTGCCCGATCGGGCCGCGAGCGCCGCCGCGCGCAGCTTGGTCTGCATGCCGCCGCGTCCGAAGACCGCGCCTTGGCCGGCCATGGCCTCGAGCGCCGGATCGCCGGCGCGCGCCTCGGGGATGAAACGAGCTTGCGGGTCGAGTCGTGGGTCGCGCTCGTAGAGGCCGGCCTGATCGGTCAGGATCACCAGTAACCGGGCCTCGACCAGGTTGGCGCAGAGCCCCGCCAGGGTGTCATTGTCCCCGAAGCGGATCTCCTCGGTGGCGACCGTGTCGTTCTCGTTGACCACCGGCACGACCCCGAGTGACAGGAGGGTCTGCAGGGTGCTCCGGGCGTTGAGATAGCGCTGGCGGTGGGCGGCGTCGTCATGGGTGAGCAGGACCTGGGCGGTGTGCAGGCCGTAGCGCTTGAAGCACGCCTCGTAGGTCTGGATGAGTCCCATCTGACCGATGGCGGCCGCGGCCTGCAACTGGTGCAAGGCGTGCGGGCGTGCCGGCCAGCCAAGGCGCGCCACCCCCTCGGCAACCGCCCCCGAGGTCACGACGACGATCTCCCGCCCTGCCCGGCATAGCGCCGCGATCTGGGTGATCCACACATCCAGGGAATCGGCCCGGAGCCCCTGGCCCTGGTTGGTGGCGAGCGAGCTGCCGATCTTGACGACCCAGCGCCGCGCCTCGGCGATCGTCTTACGGCACGGTGACAGGGGCATCTTCGAGGTCCGTCCGGGGCCCCGGCCTGCACAGCTCCTCCAGGCGCCCGGCGAGCCGGTACACGAGATCACGGCACCCGGCACCGGTCTTGGCCGAGATCGGCGCGCACGGTCGCGTCCAGCCGAGCTCATCGAGGATCGCCCGGCAATGGCGCTCGCGCTCGGCCTCGGGCAGGAGATCGGTCTTGTTCAGCACCAGCCAGCGTTCGCGGGCGTGGAGCGCTGGGCGGTATTGTTTCAGTTCCGCTTCGATGGTGCGGATCGCCTGAGCGGCCTCGCCGATCTCGCAGGCCGCGTCCGCCACCTGAAGCAGGAGGCGGGTGCGCTCGAGGTGCTTCAAGAACTGGATCCCGAGCCCCGCACCCAACGCGGCGCCGGCCACGAGGCCGGGCACATCGGCCACCACGAAGCTATGGTCGACGTCCACCGACACCACGCCGAGGTGCGGGTGCAGGGTCGTGAAGGGGTAGTCGGCAACCTTTGGGTGCGCCGCCGAGATGGCCCGGATGAGGCTGGACTTCCCCGCGTTCGGCAGGCCGACCAAGCCGACATCTGCGAGCACGGACAGCTCCAGGCGCAATCGCCGCGATTCCCCCGGCTGGCCTTTGGTGGTCTTGCGCGGTGCACGGTCGGTGCTGGTCTTGAAGCGCGTATTGCCCCGGCCGTGCAAGCCGCCATGGGCCACGAGCAAGCGCTGCTTCGGCGTCACCAGGTCCCCGATCAGCTCGTCGGTATCGGCATCGTAGGCGCGTGTCCCGGCCGGGACGCGGATCATGAGATCGTCCCCGGCGCGGCCCGAGCACTGTGCCCCCATCCCCGATTGTCCCGATTCGGCCTTGAAGCGTCGTTGATAACGGAACTGGACGAGGGTGTCGAGACCAAGGTCGGCGATCAGATAGACGCTGCCGCCATGGCCGCCGTCTCCCCCATCGGGTCCGCCCCGCGGGACGTACTTCTCACGGCGGAAACTCAGGCAGCCATGGCCGCCGGCGCCGGCCTCCACCTCGATGACCGCGCTATCGACGAATTTCACGGCGAGCCCCCGCGATCATTTCCCATGCGCTGGCATCGGGCCCATCAACAAAAGGCCCCGTCGCGGCGGGGCCTCTGCGTGCCTGGAGTAATATATAGGTTAGCCGCCGGTCGTTTCCGACTGGCCCGGTACCACGCTGACGAAGGTGCGGTTGTGGGGACCCTTGGTCTCGAATACCACGCGCCCCTCCGCCTTGGCGAAGAGCGTATGGTCCTTGCCGCAGCCGACGTTGGTGCCCGCATGCCAGCGGGTGCCCCGCTGCCTGACCAGGATATTCCCCGCGACCACGATCTGTCCGCCGTAACGCTTTATGCCGAGGCGCTTCGAGTGTGAGTCCCGACCGTTACGGGTGCTGCCGCCTGCCTTCTTGTGTGCCATCTGCGCATCACCTCATCATAGAGCCGGCGGGATCAACCCGGCGGGCGGCGGGCCGGCCAGTTGGATGGATCGGATCGTGATCTCCGTAAAGTCCTGCCGGTGGCCCATCTGCTTTCGATAATGCTTGCGGCGCTTGAACTTGACGATCCGCAGCTTGGGACCTCTGCCGTGGGCCGTGATCTTGGCCTCTACCTTCGCACCCTCCAGGACCGGGTAACCGACCTCGATGCGATCGCCGTCCACGACCATGAGGACCTCGGTGAGATCGACCGAGGCACCCACGTCGCCCGCGAGTTTTTCGACCCGCAGGGTCGATTCCGCCGCGACCCTGTATTGTTTACCGCCGCTCTTGATGACCGCGTACATCTGATTTAAAACCTCACGCCGATGCAGACCGGTTTTCCGGGCAGCCGATTCCGGGGCGAGGATTGTACGGAGATCGGGTGTCCCGCACAAGACTGACTGACTGGCTGGCTGGCGCTCACCCCGCCCGCTTGCGTCGCGGAGGCCTGTAGGGGCGCCCCTTGTGGGTACGCCCCGGAGGCCCCCCGGACGCCCACGGTGACGCAGCCTCGTTGCGCCGGACGGGCACGGTCCCCGACACCGCAAAGACCGATCGCGTGACAATCGCCGGGAGAGCTTGGCACAATGCGAGACGTATGCTCTCACCGAGTGCCTCCCCACGAAGATGAACGCGCTGCGCGCGCTCATCGCCGACTATACCGCCAGCGCCGAGCAACTCGGTAAGAACATCGGTGACGACCTGGCCGAGGGCGCGCCCGCGCTGCCGCTCTTGTACGCCTTGTGGCACGGGAGCGCGGCACAGGGCGCGCTCTGGCGGGTGAATTCATGAACCGCACCCTGGTGCTCGACGTCGTCGGCATGACGCCGGCGCTTCTGGCTCACGCCCCAATCTCACGCGGCTTGCCGGGCACGGCGCGATGCGTCCGCTGGTCACCGTCACGCCGGCGCTGACTACCACGGTGCAGTCCACTTTCGTCACCGGCGGGCTGCCGCGCGAGCACGGCATTGTCGCCAACGGCTGGTATTTCCGCGACCTGGCGGAAGTCTGGCTGTGGCGCCAGTCCAATCGCCTGGTGCAGGGCGAAAAGCTGTGGGACGCGGCGCGGAACCGCGATCCGGCATTTACCTGCGCCAAGCTGTTCTGGTGGTACAACATGTATTCCTCGGCCGACATCGCGGTCACGCCGCGCCCGATGTACCCGGCTGATGGGCGCAAGCTCCCCGACATCTATACCTATCCGGCCGATCTGCGCGGCGAGCTGCAGGGCGCGCTCGGCCAGTTTCCGCTGTTCCGCTTCTGGGGACCGGCCGCGGATATTGTCTCCAGCCGCTGGATCGGCAAGGCCGCGCTGCACGTGTTCGAGAAGCTCCGTCCCACGCTGACGCTGGTCTACCTGCCGCACCTCGACTACAACCTGCAGCGGCTCGGTCCGCGCCACCCGGACATTGCCCGCGACGTGGCGCAGGTGGACGAAGTGTGCGGCGAGCTGATCGACGCCGCCCAGCGCGCCGGCGCGCACGTGGTGGCGTTGTCCGAGTACGGCATCACCGAAGTGTCAATCCGGTGCACATCAATCGCGCGTTGCGGCAGGCCGGCTGGCTGCGCGTGCACGACGAGCTTGGCCGCGATATGCTGGATGCTGGTGCCTCCGAAGCGTTCGCCGTCGCCGACCATCAGATCGCGCATGTGTACGTGGCGCGCCCCGAGCTGATCGGCGAGGTGGCGCAATTGCTGCGCGCGCTGCCGGGCGTCGAGCGGGTGCTGGACGAAGCCGGCACACGTGAACTGGGGCTGGATCATCCGCGCTCGGGAGAGCTGGTGGCGATCGCGCGCGCCGACAGTTGGTTCACCTTACAGTTGCATAAAAACTTCAACCAACAGACAAGTGATCCCGTGTTTTGCCGGATAAAGTGGCTCTTTGACTGCATACGCTAGATGTCACCGGTGGATGAATCCAGAAACCAGGCGCGCCGAT
>JACCXJ010000380.1 GCA_013697045.1 Gammaproteobacteria bacterium
CTCAACATGCGCTACGAGGTGCAGAAGGATCTGGTCCACCTCATCGAAAAGGCCAAGGTGACGCAGAGAGGGCAGATCTACACGGGGCACCGCGCCATTTACGATCGGCGGCGCAATATCCTGACTGCTTACCGGGCCGAACCCGGCGAGGTCGGCACTTCCGGTCAGCCGATCTCAGCGGACCAAGGGCGCGTGCGCATCATCATCCCGCCGCAGGCACGCGACGAGCCCGCCAAGAAACCCAAGAAGTCGAAGTAGCGGCGCGCCCTGCACCGCTACGCGATCGCGAGTCGCCGAGACCATGAGCGAGCTCACGGCGCGCCACCTGTCCAAGACCTTCCAATCCCGCCGGGTGGTGCGGGACGTCTGCGTGGACGTCCGAGAGGGTGAGGTGGTCGGCCTGCTCGGCCCCAACGGCGCCGGCAAGACCACGAGCTTTCATATGATCGTCGGGCTCGTGACCGTAGACGACGGGCGCATCGAGCTGAACGGTGCCGACATCACCCGGCTGCCCATCGATGCACGGGCAGCGCTGGGCCTCGGCTATCTGCCGCAGGAGTCCTCGGTGTTTCGCAAGCTCACGGTTGCGGACAATCTCCAGGCGGTGCTCGAGATCGTGCCGGGTCTCACGCCCCACCAGCGCGAGATCCGCCGGCAGAACCTGTTGGAGCAGTTCCACATCGAGCACATCGCGGATCGCCTGGGAGAAACGCTCTCAGGCGGCGAGCGGCGCCGGACGGAGATCGCCCGGGCGCTAGCAACCCGCCCGCGCTTCATCCTGCTCGATGAGCCCTTCGCGGGTGTGGATCCGATCTCCGTCCTGGATCTCCAGGTGACCATCCAGCAGTTGTCGAAGCTCGGGATCGGGGTCCTCGTCACCGACCACAATGTGCGCGATACGCTCAAGATCTGCCATCGCGCCTACATCGTGAACGAGGGCTCGATCATCGCCGAGGGCACGCCCAAGGCGATCCTCGACAACGAGCAGGTGCAGAAGGTCTATCTCGGCAGCCGCTTCCACCTTTAAGTCTAAGCTGCCCTGACCTCGCACAGCGAGTGACAGGCCCTTGTTCCGGCCCCTGTTGCCGCCTGGTCGTGGCCCGCTCAAGTGGTCGCCGGCTGTTCGGCGGGCGACCATAGATGACGCCGCAGGCGGTACAGAGTCCCCGCGTAACAGAGGCTCGCCATGTGGCTCTCCGGCACCTCGAGATCCCACAAACACCAGGGTCGTCCATCGTCCCAGACGGCCTCGACGCGGATGTCCCCCGGCCCGGGCAATGCCGTCACGGGCACGGTGATGGCCGCGAGCGGCAGGCTGAGCCCGAGACCGCGGCCTTTGATATAGGCCTCCTTGCGCGTCCACAGGCGGAAGAATGCGATGCGCTGTTCGGACACCGGACACCGACGGAGCGCCTCGCGCTCGTCGTCCGAAGCCACACGCTGCGTGAGCGCGTCCCAGTCGAGCCGTCGGTCGATGCACTCGGCATCGATGCCGATCGGCGCGGGCGCGATGGCCAGAAGTCCCAGATCGCCGGAATGCGTGAGGTTGAAGTGGACGCCGTCGTGGGGCGGAAGAAGCGCGGGTTTCCCGTAGGAGTCACAGTGAAAACGCAGGCTCGCCGGGTTCGCGCCGGCATGAAGTGCGAGGATCTGGCGTAGGGCGATGCGGGCCGTCACCCAGCGCCGCCGGTGGACCTCGAAACGGAATCTCGCGGCACGCTCGCGTTCGTCTTGCGACAGGCACCTCGTGGGGTCGCTCATGGTCGGGTCGAGCCCGAACTGCCAGACCTGGACCTCGTGCCGTTCAACCGACGGGGTTTCCTCGGATACATCGCTGGTCATAGACGCTAGATAGGACCTCCCAGGCCGATCCGGTGAGACCGCGCCCGCGACGCCGACCGCGTTGCCCGGACCGGACTCAGCTGCGCCGATCCCCCGCTTACAACTCCGCAACACGTAGTAGTCCGGATGTAGCGCAGCGAAATCCGGGAGGCATTGGAATTACAAGAGCTCTACCAGCGTCGCCACGGCACCGACCGCAATCACCATCATGGTACCGAGCTTGATCGTTATGCGGTATTCGAGGTCTTTCAGGTCACGGGCAAGATCCGAACGGATCTGTTCGATCTTGACGTCGAGCTGTTTGATCTCATTGCCCAGCGTGACCTCCAGTTCCTTTATATCCCGCTTGAGGTCGGCGATGTCTCGTTTCGTGGCGAGATTTTGTTCGATCAACTCCGCCTCGGCATCGGCGAGGGCCTCGGCCTGTTCTTCGGTGAACCCGGCCTCCTTGAGGCGTTTGGCGAACTTGAGGGTATCGAAGGCTATGGCGCTCATGGCGTTGGAAATAATCCAGGGAGAACAAACAACACATTGCTAATTTTAGCCCTTGCACCGAATGCGAACCGAACATGCCTGGGCTGTGCATGATCTGTGAGCCCCG
>JACCXJ010000386.1 GCA_013697045.1 Gammaproteobacteria bacterium
GAGAGGGCCTCCTATGTGGGACGTATGACTTTCCGAAACCCATACATACCACGGAGCGCCCTCTCTTCCAAGCTTTTTCCTTCCTAACCTATTGATCCATCGTCGTTAAAAAAGATCTGCACCCAACAGCAACCAGTGGGTAGTGAATATCGGCGGGACAACGCTAATCCAGGAGGCGATAAAAGCGCCGCCTGAAGGCGCTCCTCCCGCGCCCCCGGAGCCCCTACCCCCGCCATCCGGATCCGAAACCGTGTGGAAGGCGACTGTGTGTGTAGTGCAAATACAAGGTGGTCTGGTGGTGCCGCTCTATGCGGTGGTGCTCTCATTGATGGGAGCGGCGGTCAGCATGACGCGGCGTGTACCCGAGTTCCAGCGCAGACTATCGCCCGGCGATCCGGAATACATCACCTATGACCAGGCACGCGAGCGCCTGGTTTTTCAGATCATGCAAGTCGTATCGGCGCCGCTGATCGTCCTGACAGCATACTACCTGGTCAATCCCGAATCGCGGTCGAGCACGATCCTGTTGAGTTTCGCTTCCGGATTCAGCTCTGAGACGGTGCTGCTGCTGATCCGCGCGACCCTGGACAAATTGACGCCGGCGCCAGCTGCTCCTCCGAAACTGCCGGATGTCCGGGTGGTGCCTGCGCGGCTGGATTTTGGCAACGTGCCGGTGGCACAAGCGAGCAAAAAACCGGTTGTTGTCATGAACTCCGGAACGGCGGAACTGGTTATCAGCGCCCTCGCATGTACCGGCGAGTTTTCTGCGGTGACACCGGTTCCGGTCAAGGTCGTGCCGGGTTCGAGCGGCAGCGTAGAACTGGAGTTCAAGCCGACCAATCAGGGCCCCAAACAAGGGCAACTAACGATCACGGACTCCATGCCAGGAAGCCCGCGGATTGTGGACTTAGCCGGCACCGGAACGTAACGCTTGAGCGAAATGGACTGATGCCGGGCCCCTTGCGGGCCGCGAGGCCGGATCGCCGGTCGAGGCATCGTCGCGCTACTTTTTGATCCGGGGAAAACATGAAAAACATCATCGTCTGTTCCGACCGCACGCGAAACTCCGACATCAAGGGTAGGGGCGCGAGCGTCTTCAAGCTGTTCGAGGCCGTCAATCTGCGCGCCATGAAGCCAATCCGGCGCAGTGCCGTAGGGTGCGCTGTGCGCACGCGGATCGGTCGCGTCGGGCACATGGGCCACGGTGAATGATCTGCGCCGCTATTCTTTTATACCTCGACCGCCGCCGGATCGTGCGCAGCGTCCGCTCAAGCGCCCGGTTCTCGACCATCGCCGTCGGACGGCACTTCTCGCGATCCTTTCCGAGCGGCGCTCCTCCCGTCCCGGCCGATCGCTGACCGCGGCCCGGATGCCTTGGCCGTATCCAGCTCCCCCTCCGCCGCCTTGCGCCCGTGCTTCAGCTCCAGCTCCGGCGCGTCCGTCTCCACTGCCGGCGTCTTCGAGATAGATTCACGATCCGGGCTCTCCCGCTTCGCTCTCTCGCTCGGTGCATCCGCCGGCTTCCCGCTGATCTCCGGCCGCTCCGCCGGCGCCGCCTCCACTCCCGGCGCCCGCTCGCCTTCGTCCTTGCCTTCCGGCGCGGCGTGCTCGAGCACGGCGTTGATCTCCCCCCCAACCAGGAGCACGAGGCTCGAGAGATAGAGCCAGAGCATCGTCACCATGACACCGCCGAGGCTCCCATAGGTGGCGTTGAAGTTGCCGAAACTGGACACGTAGAAAGAGAATCCCCAGGTGGCGATCAACCAGGTTATCGTGGCGACGACCGATCCGGGCGTTACCCACTTCCACTCCTGTTTGACGTCCGGGCCGAAGTAGTAGAGGAAGGCGAGCGCGAGCAGGATCGCGGCGGGCGCCATCAGGTACTGGATCGCCTTCCAGATCAGCTCGTACCAGCCGCCGAAGATGCCGAAGTGCGCGCCGATCCATGTTGCTGCCGCATTGCCGCCGACAATCAGCGTGGTCGCCACCAGAACGAGCACGCTCCCCGCCAGGGTCAGCCCGAGCGAGATCAGCTTGACCTTAAAGAAACCGCGGCGGTCGTGGACCTCGTAGGCACGGTTGAGGGCCTGGATGGTGGCGTTCACCCCCGCCGAGGCGCTGTACAGGGCCACGATGGCAGAGATCGACAGCAGGCCAGGTCGCTGGACATCGACCACCCCGTGTACGTGATCGGCGATGATCTGATAGAACTCACGCGGCACGACCGGCTGGATCTGCGCCAGGAAGCGGGAGGTCAGGTCCTCGATCGGCAGGAAGCCGAGCAGCGCGACGAGAAACAGCATCATCGGGAACATCGAGAAGAGGAAGTAATAGGCCATCTGGGCGGCGAGCGAGGGCACGTCGTCCTTGACGATCTCTTTGTAGAGCTTCACGAAGAAGTCTCTGACGGTGATGTATGGATATTCGGGCAGCCTCATGGTGGCGCTCTCCTTCAGTCGGCCCGGAATCGGCGGCGGGAGGACTTCCATCCGGGCGCAGGCACTCATCCGAGCGAACTCCTAGTCGAGTATGAGCTCGACCAGCGGATGAGCGAGTAGGTACCTTCCCCCTCCGCACCGTCCTGCCGATCACCGCCCCTTAACCGGCGCGGGTGGGCTCCGTCCGGGCACCGGATCTTCGCCTATCCGTCCCGAAAAGCCACCCGGAACTCGCCCAGGGCCAACCCCAGCGACCTCTTCCTGCCCCCGCACGGACCACCCCATCGCCGACCGGCCCGTCCCACGCCACAATATACGTTGCAAAGCGACATTGAATTTCCTATCCTTCCCACCCCCGCGCATGCATCGCCATCGGCATCAGGCGTGCTCGCGCCTCATGCCCCCTCCGTGCCGCAGTGCCGTAGCGGATCGGTCGCGTCGGGCACATGCGCCACGGTGAATGACCCGCTCCGCGGGCGCGTAGCACACCACAAGAGAGACTCTGCGTGAACGTAACGACCATCAAGAAACGCGGGCAGATCCGCGGCCGGGCCGTCGATCCCTCGGCCCTGGCGGAGGTACGCGAGCTCCTCGGCGAGGAGCCTCGGCGGCGCGATCTGCTCATCGAGCACCTGCACAGGATCCAGGACCGCTTCCATTGCCTCCCAGCCGCCCACCTCGTGGCGCTCGCCGAGGAGATGAGGCTCGCCACCACCGAGGTCTACGAGGTCGCGACCTTCTACCACCACTTCGACGTCGTCAAGGAAGGCGAGGGATCGCCTCCGGCCTTGACCGTGCGCGTCTGCGACTCGATCACCTGCGAGCTGTTCGGCGCGCGCGAGCTCATCGCCGGCCTCGAGGAGCGGCTCGGCGAGGGCGTGCGGGTGCAGCATGTGCCCTGTGTCGGGCGCTGCCAGGCGGCACCGGTGGCGGTGGTCGGGCAGAACCCCCTCGAGGCCGCGACCGTCGAGCGCGTCGAGGACGCCGTGATCGCCGGCGAGATCGAGGCGCCGCTGCCCGCGTGCATCCGATATGCGGAATACCGCCGCGAGGCCGGCTATGAGACCCTCGTCGCCTGCGCCGAGGGCCGCCGCGAGCGCGAGGCCATCGTCAAGATCCTCGAAGACTCCAAGCTCCGGGGTCTGGGCGGCGCCGGGTTCCCCGCCGGGCGCAAGTGGCGGATCTTACGGGATCAGCCCAAACCGAGGCTTGTGGCCATCAACATCGACGAGGGCGAGCCCGGCACCTTCAAGGACCGCCATTATCTGGAGCGCGACCCGCACCGGTTCCTGGAGGGCATGCTGATCGCCACCTGGGCCATCGAGGCCGAGGCGGTTTATATCTACCTCCGCGACGAATACGCCGGCTGCCGCCGCATGCTCGCCCAGGAGATCGACGCGCTCACCCAGGACCCGCCCTGCCCGCTCCCGCCGCTTCACCTGCGGCGCGGCGCCGGGGCCTATATCTGTGGCGAGGAGTCGGCCATGATCGAGTCCATCGAGGGCAAGCGCGGTATGCCGCGGTTGAGGCCGCCCTATGTGGCAGAGGTCGGGCTCTTCGGCCGACCCACCCTGGAGCACAACCTGGAGACCCTGTACTGGGTGCGCGATATCATCGAGCGCGGCCCCGAGTGGTTCGCCTCGGAAGGGCGGCGCGGACGGCAGGGACTGCGCTCTTACTCGGTCAGCGGGCGGGTGCAGAAACCCGGCGTGCACCTCTGCCCTGCCGGGATCAGCATGCGCGAGCTGATCGATGAATACTGCGGCGGGATGCTCCCGGGCCACGAATTCTACGGTTACTTCCCCGGTGGCGCCTCGGGTGGGATCCTGCCGGCATCGCTCGGCGATCTGCCCCTCGACTTCGATACGCTCATCCCCCACGGCTGTTTCATCGGCTCCGCCGCCATCATCGTGCTATCCGATCACGACCGCGCCCGCGATGCGGCTCTCAATGCCCTGCGCTTCTTCGAGGACGAATCCTGCGGCCAGTGCACCCCCTGCCGGGTGGGCACGGCCAAGGCCGTGAAGCTCATGGAGCGCGATACCTGGGACACCGCCCTCCTGGAAGAATTGGCCCGGGCCATGGAGGATGCCTCGATCTGCGGGCTCGGCCAGGCCGCGCCCAACCCCTTGCGCTGTGCGATTAAATACTTCCCGGAGGAGTTCGTCTGACATGGCCGCCATCCCCAAGCCCCTGCCCGAACCCGAGACCATCGCCTTCACCCTGGACGGCCGCGAGGTCCATGCCCTGCCGGACGAGACCCTCCTCGAGGCCGGGAAGCGCGTCGGCGTCGACATCCCGCATCTCTGCTACCAGCCGGGCTATCGGCCGGACGGCAACTGCCGGGCCTGCATGGTCGAGATCGAGGGCGAGCGGGCGCTGGCCCCCTCCTGCTGCCGGAAGCCGACGCAGGACATGGAAGTCAGGAGCGACAGCGAGCGCGCCCGACATTCCCAGAAGCTGGTCCTGGAGCTACTGCTTGCGGACATGCCGGAGGGGGGGCGCTCGCCCTACACCCCGCGCTCGGAGCTGGACCACTGGGCGGACTGGCTAGAGATCGGCCCCTCGCGCTTCCCCGGGCGCGAGCAGCCGGCGCCGGACCTCACCAACCCCGCCATCGCCGTCAACCTCGACGCCTGCATCCAGTGCACGCGCTGCGTGCGCGCCTGCCGCGAGGAGCAGGTCAACGACGTGATCGGCTATGCCTTTCGGGGCACGCATTCCAAGATCGTCTTCGATCTCGACGACCCCATGGGCAGTAGCACCTGCGTGAGCTGCGGGGAGTGCGTCCAGGCCTGTCCCACGGGCGCGCTCATGCCGGCCCGCAACGTCGGCCTCATCGAGCCGGAGAAGAAGGTCGAATCGACCTGCCCCTATTGCGGCGTCGGGTGTCTTTTAACGTTGAATGTCAAGGACAACAAGATCCTCTATGTGGACGGTCGCGACGGTCCGGCCAATCATGGCCGGCTGTGCGTCAAGGGCCGCTACGGCTTCGATTACGTCCATCATCCCGACCGGCTGCACAAGCCGCTGATCCGACGGCCTGGGACTCCGAAGACCCACAAGCTCCTGAGCCCCACCTACCTCGCGACCTACTTCCGCGAGGCTACTTGGGAAGAGGCGCTGGATCTCGCCGCGGGGGGCTTGAAGCGGATCCGCGACAAGAAGGGACCGAACGCGCTCGCCGGTTTCGGCTCGGCCAAGGGCAGCAACGAGGAGGCCTACCTGTTCCAGAAGCTGGTGCGCACCGGCTTCCGCACTAACAACGTGGACCACTGCACGCGACTCTGCCACGCCTCCTCGGTGGCCGCCCTGCTCCAGACGCTGGGCTCGGGCGCGGTCTCGAACCCGGTCGCCGACGTCGCGGATGCCGAGGTCATCGTCATCATCGGGGCGCGTCCCACGATCAACCATCCGGTCGCCGCGACCTTCATGAAGAACGCCGCCAAGGCGGGCAAGACGCTCATCGTCATGGACCCCTACCGCTCCGATCTGGCGCGTCATGCCCGGTACTTTGTCCAGTTCCGGAACGACACCGACGTGCTTTTGCTCAACGCCATGATGCATACCATCATCGCCGAGGGGCTCCACAACGTCGATTACATCGTCAAGCACACCGAAGGATTCGAGGCGGTGGCCGAGACGGTCAAGGGATATAGCCCGGAGCGCGTGGCGCCTCTCTGCGGCGTCCCGGCCGAATTGATCAAAGAGATCGCGCGGGTCTATGCGACCGCCAAGGCCTCCATCATCTTCTGGGGCATGGGGATCTCCCAGCACATCCACGGCACCGACAACGCCCGGTGTTTGATCTCGCTCGCGCTGCTCACGGGTCAGATCGGTCGGCCGGGAACCGGGCTACATCCCTTGCGCGGCCAGAACAACGTGCAGGGCGCATCCGATGTCGGCCTCATCCCCATGGTCTATCCCGACTACCAGCCGGTGAAGAGCCGCAAGGCCCGCCAGTATTTCGAGCAGCTCTGGGGTACGCGCCTCGACCCCTATCCTGGGCTCACGGTGGTCGAGATCATGAGCGCCGTCCACCACGGCGAGATCAAGGGTATGTATATCATGGGCGAGAACCCGGCAATGTCCGATCCCAATCTCAACCACGCCCGCGAGGCGCTGGCGTTATTGGATCACCTGGTCGTGCAGGATATCTTCTTCACCGAGACCGCGGGGTTTGCGGACGTGATCCTCCCGGCCTCGGCCTTCCCGGAGAAGACCGGGACCTTCACCAATACCGACCGGCGCGTGCAGCTCGGCCGCCAGGCCATCGATCCACCGGGCGACGCGCGCCAGGACCTCTGGATCATCCAGGAGATCGCGCGCCGCATCGGGCTCGACTGGAACTACGAAGGCCCCGAGGAGGTCTTCGAGGAGATCCGCAAGGCCGTGCCCACCATGGCCGGTATGACCTGGGAGCGGCTCACGCGGGTGGACTCCCTCACCTATCCGCTCATCGAGGAGGGCGATCCGGGAGACCCGGTGATCTTCACCGACGGCTTCCCGACCGAGGACGGCCGCGGCCATTTCGTCCCGGCGGATTACATCGAGGCCAACGAGTGGCCCGACGAGGACTATCCCTTCGTGTTCATCACCGGCCGCCACCTCGAGCACTGGCACACCGGGAGCATGACGCGCCGCGCGACCGTGCTCGACGCCCTCGAGCCCGAGCCCGTCATCAGCATCCACCCCGAAGACTTGAACCAGATCGGCGCCCTGCCCGGAGATATGATCAGGATCGATTCCCGGCGCGGAAGCATCGAAGGACGCGCTCGATCCGATACCGGCATGCAGCGCAATTCGGTGTTCATGGCCTTCTGCTACACCGAGGCCGCCGCCAACCTCCTGACCACCGAGGCCCTCGACCCCTACGGCAAGATCCCGGAGTTCAA
This sequence comes from Gammaproteobacteria bacterium, assembly GCA_013697045.1. Lineage (GTDB taxonomy): Bacteria > Pseudomonadota > Gammaproteobacteria > JACCXJ01 > JACCXJ01 > JACCXJ01. Next base: position 7,334 of record JACCXJ010000386.1, read on the forward strand.
GTTCTGCGCCGTGCGCGTCGCCCGCGTCGGCGGCCTGCCGGAGAGGGACAGCGCGCTGTCGTTCGCGTCGGTGGGGTGACACCATGCCCGGAATGCCGGGATGGCGCAGCGGATCCCGGCAACCGTAGTTCGGATGAAGCGAAGCGGAATCCGAATAGACCATGGCCAATCCCTGGGCTATGCTTCGCTCCACCCAGGCTACGATTTCTGCCGTGAAGGGGTCGCGAGCGTGTTGGTTTGTCGCAAAAATGACGGCTTATACTGCGCTTATAATTAATTGGTGAAACCTGCCATCGTCGCCGAGTCATGGACCTTCAAGACCGCATCACCATCGACCCTGCCATCTGCCATGGTAAGCCCTGCATCCGCGGGCTGCGCTATCCTGTGGAGACGATCCTGGAGCTGTTGAGCTCGGGTATGAGCATTGACGAGGTATTGCGAGACTACGAGGACTTGGAGCGTGAGGATGTCTTGGCTACGCTGGCCTTTGCCGCGCGCCTCGCGCAAGTGAAACGCATCCAGCCGCTCGCGGCGTGAAATTCATCGTCGATGCACATCTCCCGCGGTGCCTCGCCACTTTATGTTGACAAAAGGGGCCTACGCAGATCCGGGCACGAAAGCATGCGCCTCACAGACGACCAAATCTGCATCATCAAGACGCGCGCGGCCGAGTGTTTTGGGCCGAACGCCAAGGTCTGGCTATTCGGCTCCCGTGTTGACGACGACGCGCGCGGCGGAGATATCGATCTGTACGTCGAGCTGAGCGAGCCCCTCGCCGACGCCGCCTGGCGCGCATTGCGCTTCAATGGCGCCCTCCAGCAAGCCTTCGGAGCGCAGCACATCGACGTCATCACCCGCGAACCGAGCGAACCGCTGAAACCAATCCACGAGACGGCCAAGCGATCCGGCGTCGCTCTGTGAACGACCTCGCCGCCCGCCTCGCGCGTGTCCTCGAGTTGGTCGATCGGGAGGCTCGTCACCTCGCGGAAGTCACGCAACGGTTCTTTGGAGATGCCGAAGTAATCGACCGCGAATGGCTCGCGAAACAGCTCGCCACGCCGGAAGGGATCGATCGCCTGGAGTCCTTCGGCGCCAAATTCTCCCGCCTGCAAGACACCCTGAGCGACAAGCTCCTGCCTCTTTTTCTGCGCGTAGCAGGAGAGCTTCCCGGGACGGCGGTCGAGAACCTCCACCGCGCCGA
>JACCXJ010000389.1 GCA_013697045.1 Gammaproteobacteria bacterium
AAGCGAGCGCCAGGCCCTGGATCACCCCGGTCGCGATGCGCACCCCGGTGAACGATCCGGGGCCGCGGCCGAACGCCAGACCGTCGAGCTGACGCAGGCTCACGCCGGCCTCGGCCAGGACCTCCTCTACCATGGGCAAGATGAGGGCGCTGTGCCGCCGCGGCGCGATCAGGAAGCGCTCGTGCACCTCGCCTGCGACGAGGATCGCCGCCGAGCAGGCCTCGGTAGCGGTGTCGATGGCCAGAACGCGCGTCGTCATGGGCAGGGGTTCTAAATGCGGGAAAAGGGCGGCCTCGTCAGCAATCCGAAGTCAGGGGGTCACAAGGCGGGACGGGGGTTTGCATGGTGTTTTTTCCGTCCCGCAGTATACGTTACAGTAGCAAACTGTGTATCAACGCCCGCCACCGGCGCGAGCCCGTTGGCAAGGGTCCCATCGGCTCCGTTTCCATGGGATGGCCGTATCCGAGCTTCCATCGGTATGTCAAACCGTTGGCGGAGACCGCGGCGCACCTCGTGGACCACGGGTTTCCCCAGGTCCCGGTACGGCATGGGTCTTGTCCCTGCTTTGGCAACTCGCATTGAAATTCCTATCCTTTATCCTCCGTGGCGCGGGGCGGCATCGGTTTTGCTCGATTCAACAGAATGAACCGGGGCTCTCGGCACACCGGAAGACCTAGAAGGCACTTTTCACGGCTATTGGCTCGCAGCCGGCCGCGCTTCCGAGCGCCGAGATGGCCTGAGACAGAAGACCCGCTCGGGTGTAACAATCACCGCGATGCAGGTTGGAGCGGCTTTAACCGCAGCGGCGCTACGGTTCTACAAAGGTTGTGGCACCCGCAACAACGCGATGCTCGGGTGGTACCCGTAAATTAAACTAGGCCTAGGATATCTATATGACTGGAACACCAGATACTGCACCGTTGAACAGCAAACACAAAAAAGAGATTAGAAAGAGGCATCTATTCTTACTTGTCTTATTGGCCTTTCCATTGGCAGTAGCTCAGGCCGCCACTATTACGGTCGACACCACCGAGGACTTACCGGGAACGCTTGGCAATTGCTCACTCCGCGAGGCAGTCCAGGCGGTGATCACTACAACCGCTCAAGATGAATGTCCCGCCGGCAGTCCAGAAGGTCTTCCCAATAGCTTCACCGGGAGAGACACGATAAACTTCGCTCTATCGACCCCCGCCACGATCACCCTCACTGCCCCGCTGCCGTTCCTCGACGACCTCGACGACGGGGTTATCATCAGCGGACCGGGCTCCCGCCTTCTCACCCTTAACGGCAATAACCAGTTTCAGGTATTCAGAGTACAGCTCGCTGAGGTAGTGACGATCGAGGGGCTGACGATTGCCAACGGGCGTGCTCCTAAAAACGGCGGCGGTATCCTGAACTCCTCCGGACGGCTAACCGTTAACAACGTGAGATTTACCGCGAATAGTGCCGTAGAGGACGGGGGCGCCATCTCCAATGAGGTGGTGATCGGAGCCCCGCCAGGTGTGCTCGTCGTTTTGAACAGCACTTTTTCCGGAAACGCAGCCTTCGACTTTGCTGGACAGGAAGAAGAGGGCGGTGTTCTGGTCAATATCGACGGGACTGCAACAGTCGTTAACTCTACGTTCTTCGGCAACAGCGTTCCGAACATGGGCGGGGCTATCTTCAATTCCGGTAATAATGACGGCACGGGTATATTGACGGTAATCAATTCCACGATCCACAACAATACCAGCGCGCTTGGCGGGGCTGTCGTCACCGAGAAGGGCGGCACAATAATACTGCGCAATACCCTCCTCGCAGGCAACCCCGGAAACAACTGCCTGTCCCAAACTGGCGGGGTGATAGTTGATGACGGCGGTAACCTCGACGACGGTACCTCATGCAACTTCGGCACTAATTCATTGTCGAGCGGGGGAGCCGCGCTTGATCCACTTGGCGTCCAGAACAACGGTGGCCCCACGGACACGGTCGCGCTTACTACGGGCAGTAATGCCGTTGATTTAGGGGTGAACGCCGTCTGCGCTGCTGCACCCGTCAGCAATTTGGATCAACGCGGAGGTCCCCGATCGATCGACGGCGATGGTGCAAACGGAGCCGCCTGTGACACTGGGGCGTTTGAGCTCGGTTCAACGCCATCGACGCCACCGGGGCCACCATCACCCCCAGCGCCAACTGCACCGACGCCTACAGCTCCATCACCAGTGCCACTTCCAGATCCTGGTACCGAGCCAGCACCGGTATGTTCCGGCAAAACGGCAACCATCTATGTGCGGGCCACCGGCGTCATTAAGGGTGGGCCGGACAACGAACTGGTTTATAACGGCCGACTGCGCGGAACCGCAGGCGCGAATGTCATGGTCGGCACAGCAGGAAACGATATCCTTATTGCCGGAGGAAACGATCTAATCTGCGGCCTCGGTGGGAAGGATATTCTCAGGGGTGGCGCCGGACGCGACACGCTCCTCGGCGGTGCTGGCAAGGACAAGCTTGTCGGTGGAGCCGGATTCGATCGCTGCATAGGTGGACCAGGCAAGGACAAGTTCACCACCTGCGAAGTCGTGAAATGAAGTGTAATAATGGCACTCAATAGATAAGAGACAATCCATTATAAAGTCAGAGGCCCCTCGTGGGCCTCTCCCTAAGCCTTCTTTGTCTGAAGTTGGTTTAGGCGGTCGATGCAGGGCACCGTAAGTCCTTGACCTAGTAAAATAGCAAGAGGCTCGTCGAGTTGGTGCTCGTGCACCTGAAGCGACGAAGGGTCCTGGTTCCGGTCGCTGTGAGTCGGTACCCGATCGCGGTCCGTTGACGGGTACGGCCTCCCTGCCCGTCTGCCCCGCATGGAATTACAAGCTCGCCTTCAGGAAATGCTTGGCGTAGTCGGTGATGATCCCGGTGACGCCGCGTGACAGGACGTCGTCCAGGGCCGTGAGGAAGGTATCGATGTGCTCGCGTTGGGCGATCAAGGGCGGCTCGAGGCGGATCACATTGCGGTTGTACTCGGTGAAGGCCACGAGGATGCGGTGGTCCTTGAGGAGCAGGCTCCCGACGAAGCCGCACAGGCTGCCTTTGAGCTTGTCGTCGAGCAGCGAGACGATGGGGCGTATGGCCATGGGCAGCGTCTGGCTGAAGTCCTGGAACTCGATCCCCACCATGAGCCCGAGCCCGCGCACCTCCTTGAGGAGCTTCGGATGCTTGGCCTGGAGGCCCCTGAGCCCATCGAGGAGATACGCCCCCTGCCGGGCGCTGTTCTCGATGAGCCCCTCGTCATAGAGGATATTCAGGGCCTCGATGGCCGTCGCGCAGGCTTCGCCGATCCCGCCGAAGGTCGCGGGACCGTGGATGAGCGCGGTCTTGGGGGTACCATAGGCCTTCATGTACAGAGCCCGGCGCGCGATCATGGCCCCGATGGCGGTCTTGCCGCCACCCAGCGACTTGGCGAGTGTCACGATATCGGGGACCACCCCCTCGTGCTCGAACGCGAAGAACCGGCCGGTACGCCCGACACCGCACTGGACCTCGTCCGCGAGCCACACCACCTGGTACCGATCGCATAACCGGCGCACCTCGCGCCAGTAACCGGGTGGCGCCAGCACGATCCCGCCCCCGCCCTGCACCGTCTCCAGGACTAGCACCCCGATCGACGGGTCGCGCTTGAGCGCGGCCTCGAGCGCCTGCGCATCGCCGAACGGGATCCGGACGCGGTTGTCCAGGAGCCGGAAAGTGGATTGATAGAACTCCGAATCGGTCACCGACAGGGCCGCGCGGGTCTTGCCGTGGAAGGACCGCTCGGCGTAGGCGATGGTGGAGCGCTCCCGCCCCTGGACCTTCTCGGCCAGCTTCAAGGCCGCTTCGACGGCCTCTGACCCGGCCGAGCCCAGGAACACCATATCGAGATCACCCGGGGCGATGCTCGCCAGGTTCCTGGCCAGCGCGCTGGCGTATTGGGACATGAAGGCGATCGCGATCTCGTGGCGCTTCTCGTCCTGAAAACGCTTGCGGGTCGCGAGGATGCGGGGGTGATTGTGCCCGAGCGCGAGCGATCCGAAACCGCCGAAGAGGTCCAGGATGCGCCAGCCGCGCTTGTCGGTGTAATACATCCCCTCGGCGCTCTCGATCACCACCTCGTGGAAGCCGAGCAGCTTGAGGAAATGGTACTGGCCGGGGTTGAGATGCGCGCGGAAGAGATCGGCGGTCTCTGTGACCGTGAGGGCCTTGGCATCTTCGACGCTCAGGAGCGCGGGTCTCGGGATCGCGGGGGATTCCCGCTCGGGGTGGTAAAAGGGTGCTGGATCGGCTGTTGTGGCTATCATCTTCGTGCACGGGGGTACAAGCCCCTGGTGCCTCCTTGGGTGTTGAATTGGAAAGTTAGATCGGGCCGGTGCCGGTCTCAACCCCAGGCGCCTAGCGAGATCCGAGCTCATGCGCCCCTCGGGATCGATGTCCTCCAAAACGCGCCGGAACTCCGCGAGCCTCGGGTACATGGCCTCGAATATCTGACGGGGCAGGCAGGCGTCTTTCGCGAGGTACACGCGCCCACCGTGATCGCTCGTTACGGCCGCGAGCCGGCTCAATAAATCCTGCGTCCCCGCCCGGTGCGGGAAGTCCAGCGCCAGCGTGTAACCGCGCAGGGGGAAAGAGATCAATCCCCGACCGTTGCCGCCCAAGGTCTTGAGCACCGCGAGGAACGATGCCGCGCGCGCGCGCTCGATCTCTTCGAGCAGCCTCCGGATCCCCGGACGCGCGGCCTGGTCCGGTATCACGCATTGAAACTGATAGAACCCGCGCCTGCCGTACAGGCGATTCCAGTCCAGGAGCGCGTCCAGCGGATAGAGGAAACGCTCGACGAGCATCGTCCGGGTCCGGCCCACCCGCGGGATGCGGTGGTAATAAGCGCTGTTGAAGGCGGCGATGCCCCAGGGATTCAGGACCGCCGCGGGGACATCCACAGGCAGGCGCAAGCGCCTCCGCGGGCGCGCTTGCAAGGGCGTCTCGGCGGGCTCGGCCGTCTCCAGGACCCCGCGACCGAGCCGCCCGGCGCGTGCCAGGCCGTCGATCCAAGCGACGGAATAGGTCGTCGCGCTGCGCGCCTCCTCGAAGGCCTCGAAGAATCCCGTGAGGTGGGGGATGCGCCGTTCCCTTACCACGACGGCATTGGAAGGCACGCGCCTGAGCGCGAAGCACACGGCCAGGATCACGCCGGTCAAGCCCAGTCCGCCGATCGTGGCGGCGAACCACTCGCCCTGTTCTTGCGGGCCGAGGCGCGCCACCTCTCCGCACGGCAAGAGCAGGTCGATCCAGTGCACCTGGTCGCCAAAGCTGCCATGGCGATCGTGGTTCTTCCCGTGGATATCGTTCGCGACCGCACCGCCGATGGTGGCGTAGCCGGTGCCCGGGCTCACCGGGGCGACGAAACCGCGCGGCAGGAAGTCTCTCAGCAGATCGTGGAAGGTTACCCCGGGCTCGCACACGATCTCGCCGCTGTCGGGATCAAAGGACAGGACGCGGTTCAAGCCCGCGGTCAGGATCACCCGCCCGCCGCTGTTGAGCGCGGCGTCGCCGTAGCTGCGGCCGCCTCCATAGCAGATGAGGCCGTGGTTATCGCGGGTGTGCCTCAGGGTCTCGACGAGCGCCTCCCGGCTGTGCGGGGTGCAGACGAGTCCCGGGGCCCGTGTCAAGCGCCCGAAGCCGCAGAGATCTACGGCCTGCCAATGCATTCGGTTGTTTTCAGATCGCGAGCCAGATGATGACCAGCGCCGAGGCGCCGATCCACCAGCTCAGCCGGTCGCGGAGGGCGAAAACCACGGGGTCTTCGTGCAGCCACCCGCGGTGGGCGAAGATCCATACGCGACCGATCCAATAGAGCAAGAGCGGACAGAGCAACCACAGGACCTCGGGCCGGCTGTAGGCCGCATAGCCGCCATCCTGCACGATATACAGCGCCAGCACCAGCACCGCGATCTGCCCACTGGAAGCCCCGAGGCTCTGCACCATCTCGAGGTCGCCTCGGCGATAACCGCGTCCCTTGACCCGGTCTTCCGCGAGCGACTGCATAGCCGACAGCTCCGCACAGCGCTTGGCCATGGCCAGGCTCAGGAAGATGAACATCGAGAAGGCCAGGAGCCAGAACGAATGGGTTTCTGCGATCGCTAGGGTGCCCGCGACGATGCGGATGCTATAGAGCCCGGCCAGCACCACCACGTCGAGCATGAGCACGCGCTTCAATCGCAGCGAATAGGCCACGGTCATGAGATAGTACACGCCCAACGCCGCGCCGAACGCCGGCGGCAAGGTCATGAGCGCAAGCGCGAAGGCGAGGATCAGCGTCACGGGGATCAAAAGGCTGCCGCGCACCACCGAGATCCGCCCGGCCGCGAAAGGCCGCCGCCTTTTCTGGGCATGGTGTCGGTCGGCATCGAGGTCGAGCAGGTCGTTCAGCAGGTACACGCTGGCGGCGCACAGGCTGAAGCTCGAGAAGGCCAGCGCCGCGTCCAGCAGGAGCGCGAGATCGTGGACCTTGTGCGAGCCGATGAGGGGTACGAACACCAAGAGGTTCTTGATCCACTGGTGCGGCCGCATGGCGCGCAGGTAATCCTTGATCGACGCCGCCTTGCCCTCATCGAACGACCGCTCCAGGGTCGCCAGGCGTTCGGCCCCTGCCTTCACGCCCCGGTCAGGGGCGACCACCACCGCGCGGCGCGCCTCCGACCATACCTCGAGATCCTTGCGCGAGTTCCCGGCATAATCATAGCCGTGGGCGCCATAGTCGGCCGTGAGTCGGGCGTGCTTGTAGGTCCCGGAAAGGTTGGTCGTGTCGTCGGTCGCGAGCACGTTTTCGAAAAGATCGAGGTAGGCGGCGACCTCGCGCGCGTATTTCTGGTGAGTGGCGGTCACCAGTACCAGGCGGCGGCCGGCGGCTCGCTGCTCGCGCAGGTACTTCAAGAAGGGGCCGTGGTAGGGCAGGAGCGTGACATCGAGATCCACGCGTTGCGCGATCTGGTGCTTGAGATAGGCCTTGCCCCGCATGAGCCACACCGGGATCAAGAACAGATAGGCGACGTTCTTTCTCAGCAACGCAAACAGCGATTCCACGAACAGATCGGAGCGGATCAGGGTACCGTCCAGATCGACGCACAGCGGGACGGGATCCGCCGGCCTGGTTACCCCCGCGTTGATCGCATGCATGACTTGACCCCTCCCGCCGCTGTCCCCAAAATAGCCTGAGGCAGGTTTCATGCCCCTATCGTGTGTCGAGCGCCGTCTGGCTCCGGTCTTGCCTGTGGCGGGCCCGAGCGTTGGAATTCCGACCGATCCAGCGCCGCCCCGAAGAGAAAGGCCGGGCTCTTCCCCATCACCATAGCATCGCACGACCACCCCGACACCGATGACGAATCTGCGAGCTCTCGACGTGCCCGCCCTTGGATCCGCTACCGCGAGCCTCGGGTCGGAGAGGCTGGCCGTACGCGCGTCATTCATCGTCTTTCTCGTCGTCCGGCTCATGGCCTTTGCTAACGACCCGCTCCTGGAGGACCACGATAGCATCTCCTACCTGCAGAGCGCGAAGGCGCTCTTGAGCCTCGATCCGAACCGGATCATCGGCCTGTCCCCCGACGCCACGCTCTTCTATCCGTTCCTCACCGCCGTCTTGGGCGCGGCCGTCGGTTCGATCGAGAGCGGGGCCAGGCTCGGCTCGCTGTTTCTGAGCTGCCTCTTGTTTTCAGCCCTGGTCGTGATCGGAAAGCGTATCGCCACGACCGCTGAGACGGCCATCGGGCTCCTCCTCCTGGCCATGAGCCCGTTCTTCGTGCGCTTCTCGTACGGCGTCCTCAGCGAGCCGACCTATGTCGCCACCGTCTACCTCGGCATCGCGCTTTTGCTCACGCGGTTGGAGGACCCGCGCCCCGGCTCGGCCGCGCTCATCGGTTTGGTCTTCGGCGTGGCTTTTCTCACCCGCTTCGAGGGTATCCTCTATCTCGCCGCCGTACCCGTTTTCCAACTCGCCCATTTTATCGTGACGGAGCCGCGGCGCTATGATCTCCGGCGTCTCGGCCTTTGGGCCATGGCCTTCGTGCTGAGTTTCTGCGCCGTCGCGGCCATCCAGGTGTGGCGGGTGAGCGAGCGACTCGGGTATTTCGCTCTGAATGGCCGCCAGACCTGGGCGGTGATCCTCCATGATCCGGGCGGTAAGTCCTATGAGGAACGCATGCGCGGCCTCGATTACAGCCCCACCCAGATCAATCGCGAGTACCTGCACGAGCATCCGGAGGCACTGGGCCGGTTGGTGTCGCAGGCCGGCTACGGCGCGACCCTCACGGCCTATGCGAAGGGCATCTACGCCAACCTGGGGACGCTCTGGGATCGACACCTCGGGTCGATGCTCGGTCCGCTCGCCCTGGTGTTCTTCGCCTTCGGCCTATTGGAGGTGTACCGGCGCGGGGGCATCGCCCAGGTGTCGGCCGTGCTCGCCTTTCTGGGCCTCGGGGTAGCGGCGCCCCTGGCCCACGACGAGGGCCTGGTTTCCCTCCGCCATTTCGCTGTGATCGGGCCGCTCTGCATGCTCATCGAGGGCATCGGGATCGTCGCGCTCGCACAGGCGATCACCTATGCCCGGCGTGGGCGCGGCAAGCGCGCCCGCCTCATCGCCCCCGGGCTCGTGGCGCTCGCCATCGGCACGGTGCTCGTGCCGCTCTCTAGGCTCATGTTCCTCCCCGATCGGCACAACAGCGAATACCGGCCCGCCGATTTCTCGATACCGGCCAGGCTCGTGCATGACATCACCACCAGGGAGCTGCGCCGGCCGGCGCGCATCGCGGCCAGAAAGGGCTATTTCACTTATTTCAGCGACAGCGAACGGATCGCCGTGCCCTACGCCGACTACGAAAAACTCGTCAATTATCTGGCGCAGAATCGCGCCGATTTCGTGTTCCTGGAACACCGGGAGATCAAGGGCTACCCGTTCCTCGCGCGTTTCGCGGAGGGCCACACGAGCCCCGAGCTCGAACGGCTGTACCAGGGGCAGGACGCGGCCGGGAACGCCCTCGAGCTGTATCGGTTCCTGCTCGATACGGGAGGCGCGATGGCACCGCCCCGGCACCAACGATGATGTGCGACACACGACCAACCCATGGGAGCTTTTCGATGCAGAAGTACATACCTTTGATCCTGGCTGTGGTGACGACCAACGCCCTGTCTCAGTTGCTCTTGAAGCAAGGGATGTTGACCGTAGGGACCTTCGATTTCTCGACCGGTGTCCTGATGCAGACGTTGCCGCGAGTCATGCTGAACCCGTACGTGATCGGCGGCCTCCTGACCTTGGTCTTCAGCATGGCCTTGCACCTCATGGTCCTGTCGCGGGTCGAGATCAGCTTCGCTTATCCGTTCTTGAGCGTCTCCTATGTCATCGTCCTGCTCGCGGGCTACTGGTTCTTCGGCGAGAACGTCGGTTTCATGCGCGTCGCGGGCATCGGGTTCATCTGTCTCGGGACCTATTGCATCGCGCAGACTTGACCAAACCTACCTAGGAGAGTGCATGAAACACATCATCTTCGGCGGCGACGGTTTCGTCGGCCGGTATCTCGCTCGGGACCTGCAGACGCTCGGCGAAGAGGTCGTGATCTGCGATATCCGGCAGAGCGCGCTCCCTATCTATCCCAGGGCGCAATTCATCCACACCGACATCACCGACCTCCCATCCTTGGAACAGGCGCCGGTCGGGGCGGACGACATCGTCTACAACATGGCCGCGCGCATGCTGCACCCCATCGTCTCGCGGCGCGAGCGCAAGGCGTATTTCTTTTCGGTCGACTATCAGGGCGCGGCCAACGTGATCGATCTCATGGGCCGTAGGGGGTGTAACAAGCTCATCCAGTTCAGCACCGACATGGTGTACGGCTTCCCGCTCGTCGCCCCGCCGATCCGCCCCGACCACCCGCGCAATCCCATCGGCGAGTATGCCGACAGCAAGCGCGTGTGCGAGGACCTGTGCATGCAGCGGCGCGTGGACGGCCTCGATGTCTCGATCTTCCGGCCGCGGCTCATCATCGGCCCCGGGCGCCTGGGGATTCTGACCAACCTGTTCCGCTGCATCGAGCACCACCTCCCGGTCCCCCTGATCGGCGACGGCTCCAACCGCTATCAGATGATCTCGGTCTTCGACTGCGCAAGCGCGGCGTTACTTTCGGCACAGAAAGGCGTGGTCAACGGGGAATTCAACCTCGGGTCGAAGAACCCACCCTCCGTGCGCGAGCTGCTCGGGAAGGTCATCGAAGCGGCGGGGTCCCGGTCGTTCCTGGTCTCGACCCCCGCGCGGCTCGTCAAGCGCGTGCTCGCGGTATTGGATGTCATCGGGCTCTCGCTCCTGGTCCCCGAGCAATACGAGATCGCCGATACCGACTTCATCGTGGACATCGAAAGCACCGAGCGCAAGCTCGGTTGGGTCCCGCAATACGACGACGCCACCATGCTGATGGACGCCTACCGCGAGTACCAGGCCGGCTCGCGCAACCGGATGGTCGAGGCGCACTGAGACTAAGCCATCCGGATCGCGGGTGATGCGCGCGCGCGGCCAGACGTCCCCATCGCTCCTGACGCCTCAGAAGACGATGGTCCACCCCGGTTGATTGGCCTGCTCGCGCGTGTACGACACGCCATGCACCTTGAGCCCCCGATCGTTGAGCAAGGTGATGGTTCCGCCCTTGTTGGAGAGGGCGACCGGGGGTTTGATGTCGACCTTGAGGATGGCCCCTCCATCCAGGGTACCGTGGAGGCGCAGCCTGGCCTTGTGCTTGTCGGCAAGCTCCCAACCGGTCAGTGGAACGGCGCGATCGCTGGTGTTGAGCAGGAATACCCACTCCTTTTCCGGCGACCCCTTGGAGTTCACCATCGCCGCCAGGATCCGGACCAGACCGTCCGGCAAGATATCGGTCGGTTGCGGGACGACGGGATCGGGATTGATCGGTTCGTCCGGGCCGGGGACGGTGAGGGTGTGGCCCGTGCGATCGTCGGTATGCCAGGCTTGCGACTGGAACTTCAAGAACACCGCCGTCCACTGCCCCTCTCCGGGGAAGTGGAACAGGAGCCCGCCGTCCTGCCAGACCCCGTCGTCCTGGACGAAACCCCCGACATTGCCCTGGTTCATATGGATGTCGTGGACGCCGTTGCCGGGGATGAACCCGAAATACTTGTCCGCCTTGTTCTCCGGTCCCCAACGTTCGCCGAAGGCATAGACCCATGCCTCCGGGTCCGCCATCGCCCGCTGCACGATCTGATCGAGCTTTTCATTGAGATCGTTGTCCGGCCCGGGTAGCTCGTGCGGAAGCGGTGTCATGAGCCCCGGCTGGAGCAGATTTCCGCGAATATAATCGAGCCCGCCCGCCTCGGGCTGATGGGCAAGGGGGTTGAATCCGCTCGCAAGCGGCGAGACGATCCCGGTGATGGGATGCACGAAGTGCGGTTTGATGTGGTACATCAGCTCCGAGGGCGCCAAACGCGACTTGACGTTGATCGCCACCCGATAATGCGTCCCGGCGTCGTCGACGACCCGGACCTGGTAATGCGGCGAAGACCCCGAACCCAGGCGACGCGAGATCGGCCGACCTTTCAATACCCCGTAATGCTTGAGGGCCATGTTTTTTCTCCTGGACGATTGAGAGCTTGAGAATAGGCGGGCGTTTTTTCATCTATTCAGCCGCTGTGCCCGGTCGAATCTAGTAGTACGTTTCATAGACACTTTTACGCATTCAGGTAGCATAACCACCGCCATGCCAGCGGAGGCTGGCATCCAGGAAACCGGCGTAGGTCGTGGATACCTGCTTTCGCAGGTATGACGATCTATAGCGTTGCGAGCCCAAATTCAACACTGCCAAAATGTAAATGAATTCGACAAATGCACTACTAGGATCTCGATCCTATCATGCCGGCGGCACGCCCACGATCACGCTGCCGGCCTTGAAGATCGCGCTCGCCGCCAGGCCTTCCGCGAGCCCAAGGCTGGCGGCGCTGTCGTTGGTGATGATGGCGGCGATCCCGCCACCGCCCGGCAGACCGATCACGACTTCGGTGTTCACGGCGCCGGGATGCAAACGCGACACGGTGCCGCTGAGATGGGTGATGATGGCCACGATCATCTGCCCGCCGACCACCTCGATGTCGATCTCATCGTTGACCGCGCCCCGCTTGATGGCCCGGACGGTGCCGAGGAATTGGTTACGTGCACTGGTTTGCATATCG
>JACCXJ010000403.1 GCA_013697045.1 Gammaproteobacteria bacterium
CTCGCGGACGAGGGCGTCGAGTTCGTCTTCGGCTACCCCGGGGGGGCGGTCCTGCACATCTACGACGAGCTGTACAAGCAGGACCTGGTCAAGCACATCCTGGTGCGCCACGAGCAGGGCGCGACCCATGCGGCGGACGGCTATGCGCGCGCCACCGGCAAACCCGGGGTCGTGCTCGTGACCTCGGGTCCGGGTGCGACCAACTGCGTGACCGGGATCGCCACCGCCTACATGGACTCCATCCCGCTCGTGGTCTTCACCGGGCAGGTGCCCACCCACCTCATCGGCAACGACGCCTTCCAGGAGGTCGATGCCATCGGCATCACCCGCCCCTGCGTCAAGCACAATTTCCTGATCGAGCGGGTCCAGGACCTGGCGACCATCATCAAGAAAGCCTTTTACATCGCCGGCTCCGGCCGGCCCGGGCCCGTGGTCGTCGATATCCCCAAGGACGTCACGGCCGACAGCACCGAATACCACTACCCCGAGTCCATCGAGATCCGCTCCTACAAACCGGTCACGCGCGGCCATCCGATCCAGATCAAGAAGGCCGCGGCGCTCATTGGCGCGGCCAAGCGGCCCATGATCTACACGGGCGGAGGTGTGGTCCTCGACAACGCCTCCGAGGTCTTGACCGAGTTCACCCGCCTGCTCGGGTTCCCGATCACGAATACCCTCATGGGCCTCGGCGCATTCCCCGGCACCGACCCGCTGTTCATCGGTATGCTGGGGATGCACGGCACCTATGAGGCCAACATGGCCATGCACCATTGTGACGTGCTGATCGCGATAGGTGCCCGCTTCGATGACCGGGTGACCGGGGATCTGAAGCAGTTCTGTCCCGAGGCCAAGATCGTCCATATCGATGTGGACCCTTCCTCGATCTCGAAGAACGTCCCGGTGCACATCCCCATCGTCGGTCCCGCCGGGAGCGTGCTGCGCGATCTCCTCGCCACGATGCGCGAGTCCGGCTCGAAACCCGATGCCACGGCGCTCGCCGCCTGGTGGTATCAGATCAAGAAATGGCAGGCCATCGATTGCCTGCGCTACGACCGGAAGAGCGAGGTCATCAAGCCGCAGTTCGTCATCGAGGAGCTGTACCGTCTGACCGAGGGCCGCGCCTACGTGACCTCCGACGTGGGGCAGCACCAGATGTGGGCCGCGCAGTTCTACAAGTTCGACCACCCCAGGCGCTGGATCAACTCCGGCGGGCTCGGCACCATGGGCTTCGGCCTGCCCGCGGCCATGGGCGTGCAGCTCGCCTTCCCGGACGATACGGTCGCGTGCGTGACCGGCGAGGCGAGCCTGGTCATGTGCATCCAGGAGCTGTCCACCTGCCTCCAGTACCGCTTGCCCATCAAGGTCTTGAACCTCAACAACCGTTACATGGGCATGGTCCGGCAGTGGCAGGAGTTCTTCTACGATCGGCGCTATTCGCATTCCTACATGGACGCCCTGCCCGATTTCGTCAAGCTCGCCGAGAGCTTCGGGCACGTCGGGATGCGCATCGAGAAGTCGGGCGATGTGGGGCGCGCTCTGGAAGAGGCGCTGGCCATGAAGGACCGTCTGGTGTTGATGGATTTCGTCACCGATCAGACCGAGAACGTCTATCCGATGATCGCCTCGGGCAAGGGCCACCATGAGATGCACCTCTCCCCGGAACGAGAACTGGCGTAGGTGCGCCGGGTCCTTTCCATCCTCCTGGAGAACGAGGCCGGGGCCTTGTGCCGGGTGGCCGGGCTGTTCTCAGCGCGCGCCTATAACATCGAGTCTTTGACCGTCGCGCCCACCGAGGATCCGACGGTGTCGCGCATGACGCTCGTGACCGGCGGCTCGGACGAGATCATCGAGCAGATCACGAAGCAGCTCAACAAGCTCGTCGATGTGATCAAGCTCATGGACCTCGGCGAGGGGCAGCACATCGAGCGCGAGCTGGTGCTCCTCAAGGTGAGTGCTACCGGCGCGGCCCGCGAGGAGATCAAGCGCCTCGTCGACATCTTCCGCGGGCGCATCATCGACGTGAACCACGCCATCTATGTCATCGAGCTGACCGGGACGAGCGAGAAGATCGACGCCTTCCTGAACGGCATCGACAAGAAGCTCATCCTGGAGGTGGTGCGTTCCGGGGTGTCGGGGATCGCGCGCGGCGAGACGGCGCTCCGGGTGTGAAGGACATTCTGAGATTCTTGTAGAACCGAAGTTGTCAAAAGACGGGTCCAACAATTTCTAAGTCCCTTCTCCCTCAGGGAGAAGGTGAGGATGAGGGGAATCAATTCAAGCCGTTTTCATCGATTTTGATCCCCTCACCCCCACCTTCTCCCGGTACGAGAGGGAGCAGAGACGGCGCCTCTTCGGGAGGCATGGACAACCCCGAAACCTACCGCTCGAACAAGTCCTGATTTATGAGCAGAGTCAATAAGCTGGCGACGCCACTGTATTCCTCAACCCTCCCCCTAGCAGGGGGAGGGCGAGGGTGGGGGTTGAGCGCTGCGGCTGCGTCCTTTCGATCGGACGGGCTCGACCCCCATCCTAACCTTCCCCCTTCCAGGGGGAAGGGACAGTATTACTTAATGTCTTTGACTAGATTTAGATAGAGAATCCTATGAGAATCTACTACGATAAAGACGCCGATCTGTCCCTCATCCAGGACCGGCGCGTCGCCATCATCGGCTACGGCTCGCAAGGCCATGCCCATGCCAATAACCTCAGGGACTCGGGCGTTTCCGTGGTCGTGGCCCTGCGACCGGGCTCCGGGACCGCCGCCAAGGTCGCGGCGGCCGGCCTGACGAGCGCCTCGGTGGAAGAGGCCGTGGGAGGCGCCGATCTCGTCATGATGTTGGCACCCGACGAGCATCAGGCGGCCCTGTACCGTGAGCGGGTGGAGCCGCATCTGGGCGAGGGCAAGACCCTGGCCTTTGCCCACGGCTTCAACATCCATTTCCGACAGATCGAGCCGCGCCCCGACCTCGACGTGATCATGGTCGCCCCCAAGGGTCCGGGGCACCTGGTGCGCTCGACCTATACCCAGGGTGGCGGGGTGCCGTGCCTCATCGCCGTCCAGCAAGACGCCTCGGGCCAGGCCCGCGAGGTGGCGCTCGCCTATGCGTCCGCGATCGGCGGCGGGCGCGCCGGCGTCATCGAGACGAACTTCCGTGAGGAGACCGAGACCGATCTCTTCGGCGAGCAGACCGTCCTGTGCGGCGGGATCACCGCCCTCATCCAGGCCGGTTTCGAGACCCTGGTCGAGGCCGGCTACTCACCCGAGATGGCCTATTTCGAATGCCTGCACGAGACCAAGCTCATCGTGGACCTCATCTACGAGGGCGGCCTCGCCGACATGCGCTATTCGATCTCGAACACCGCCGAGTACGGCGACTTCACCCGCGGCCCGCGCGTCATCGGCGAGGCCTCCCGCCAAGCCATGAAGGAGATCCTGAAGGAGATCCAGACCGGCCAGTTCGCCCGCGAGTTCATCCTCGAAAACCAGGCCGGCGCACCCGTCCTCAAGGCCATGCGCCGCACCGGCCGCGAGCACCCCATCGAGCAGATCGGCGC
>JACCXJ010000406.1 GCA_013697045.1 Gammaproteobacteria bacterium
CGCCTGGGCGGTGGAAAGCGTTTCGCTTGCTCCCGATTGCCCGGCCGAAATCATGGACGCCGAGGATCCCTTGTTCGTCCTCTACACCTCGGGCTCGACCGGCAAGCCCAAGGGGGTGGTCCACACCACCGGTGGCTATGCGACCTATGTCGCGACCACGTTCGACTGGGTGTTCGGAGCGCGAGAGGACGACATCTTCTGGTGCACCGCCGATGTCGGCTGGATCACCGGGCACAGCTACACCGTTTATGGCGCGCTGCTCAACGGCGCGACGACCGTGATGTTCGACGGCGTCCCCAATTATCCCGACGCGGGGCGCATGTGGGAGACATGCGACCGGCTTGGCGTGACCATCTTCTACACCGCCCCGACAGCGATCCGCGCGCTGATGCGCGAAGGCGATGCGCCGGTCACCGCGCACAGCCGCAAGTCGCTGCGTCTGCTCGGAACGGTCGGCGAACCGATCAACCCCGAAGCGTGGGAGTGGTATTGGCGCGTCGTCGGCGACGGCCGCGTGCCGGTGGTCGATACCTGGTGGCAGACCGAGACCGGCGGCATCCTCATCTCGCCGATGCCGGGCGCCACCGCGCTCAAGCCCGGTTCCGCGACCCTGCCGTTCTTCGGGGTCGTGCCGGCCATCGTCGATGAGCGGGGGCAAGTGCTGGAAGGAGCGGTCGACGGCATGCTTGTGATCACCCGCCCCTGGCCCGGGCAGATGCGCACCGTGTACGGGGACCATCAACGCTTCCGCGACACCTATTTCGCCCGCTTTCCAGGGTTCTACTTCACAGGGGATGGAGCGAGGCGGGACGCGGACGGGTACTACTGGATCACCGGGCGGGTGGACGACGTGCTCAATGTCGCGGGCCATCGCCTCGGGACCGCCGAGGTCGAGAGCGCGCTGGTCCTGCACGAGACGGTCGCCGAGGCGGCGGTCGTGGGCTTTCCGCATCGCATCAAGGGCCAGGGGATCTATGCCTATGTGACGCTCATGTCGGGTGTCGAGCCCTCCGAGGCCCTGCGCGCCACGCTGGTCGGCCACGTGCGCCAGGAGATCGGGGCGATCGCCGCGCCCGACATCATCCAGTGGGCCCCCGGGTTACCAAAGACGCGCTCCGGGAAGATCATGCGCCGCATCTTGCGCAAGGTGGCGGCCAACGAGATCGATGCCCTGGGGGATGTCAGCACGCTGGCGGACCCCTCGGTCGTCGAAGACCTGGTTCGCAACCGGCTGGGCCAGGAGGATCAGGTGCCCGGCCGATGAATGTTGCAGCGCAATAGCCACGGTGCTAGACTCCCCGGATTGGACGGCATGCGCGGACTTGTGGGGATATACAGGCGAGTGTACACCGGCGAGCGGACCCCCCGCCACGGTGATCTTCGAGACGCAGAGGCATAAACGATGAGCGAGAAAGGCGTCCCCTGGGGCGAGGAGTGGATGGCGTCCCAGCGCGCGTTCTGGGATACGTGGTCGCGCCTGTATCAACAGACCGCGGAGCCGGGCTCGGGCGGTTTCTCGGTACCCTGGACTGCGGCGCTGGAGGTGTGGCAGAAGTCGGTGTCGCAGCCGACCTCGGAGCCGGGCCAGGCCTTTCTGCAAGGGTTGCTGCGCCAGGGCAAGGTGTTCCTGCGCGTGGCCGAGGACTTTACCAAGCTCGCGGGCAGTGCGAAGGGCACGGAATGGCAGGAGGTGTTCCAGGGCAAGGTCAATGACTGGAAGGCCATGCTGACCGTGGGAAGCCCCGCGGACATGAGCCAGGCGATGCGGGGGCTCATGCCGTTCTTCGAGTTGCCGCTCGAGACCTGGACGCGGACCGTCTCGGGTTTCTCGGTACTGCCCGGTGATTTCCTGCAAGCCCTGAAACCCGAAGGCCTGCGCCAGGTGACGGACGAGGTCCACGACCGGATCGGACGATTTCTGTCCGTGCCGAGCGTCGGATACACGCGCGAATGGCAGGACCAGCACCAGCGCGGCGCCAGGCTCGTGCTCGACTACCAGAGGTCGTCGCAAGAATATCTGAATGCCCATGCCCGGCTCGGTGTGGATACGATCGAGCGATTTTCGAAGCGAATCATGGAGCGCGCCGAGACGGGTCAGGAGATCACCAGCCTGCGCGAGGTCTACGATCTCTGGGTGGATGCCGGCGAGGCGGCCTACAGCGAGTTCGTCCTAACCGAGGAATACGCCGCGATCTACGGGCGTCTCGTCAACGCCTTGATGGCGTTGAAGCACCACAGCCAGCACCTCGTGGATGAGGTCGTCGCTGCCGCCAATCTCCCGACCCGCCGGGACATGACGACCTTACAATGCCGGCAGCAGGAGGTCCGCCGCCAGATCGCGGCGCTGCGTTGCGAGCTCGGCGAGGCGGTCGGCGAGGGGCTGAACGCCCGCATCCGGCGTTTCGAAGAGACACTGGGAGAGGCCCTGGGCGGGGTGGATGTGAAGGCGCTTAGCGCTGAGGTACAAGCACTCCGCGGCGAGGCCGTCCGGGTAGCGGACCTGGAGCGGGAGATCGCGCACTTGAGCGCGGAAAACAAACGTCTGTCGGTGGCGGTGGGAGCGCTCTCGGCGAACGGGCAGGAAACCACGGTGCTCGGGAAGCGTGACGCTGTCGCGCCCGCCGCCAAAGGCCGAACGCCTGCCCGGACGCCGGCGGCGCGATCGCGATCGAAGACCACCTGAGGGGGGCGAGACATGTTTCCTTTTCAGATCCGCCCGGACCGGGCATTGGCGGAGATGCAGGAGCTCGGGCTCAAGCTGAGCCATGGCCTCAAGACCCTGAGCGAGATCGGTGACATCGACGTCGGGGCGACCGAGAAGGACGCCGTCTACACCGAGGACAAGGTCGTCCTGTACCGTTTTCGCCCCCTCGTCGAGAACCCCAAACCGGTACCGGTCCTCATCGTCTACGCCCTGGTCAACCGCCCCTACGTGGCCGATCTGCAAAAGAACCGCTCGATGGTCCGCGGTCTCCTTGCCGGCCGGCTC
This sequence comes from Gammaproteobacteria bacterium, assembly GCA_013697045.1. Classification (GTDB taxonomy): domain Bacteria; phylum Pseudomonadota; class Gammaproteobacteria; order JACCXJ01; family JACCXJ01; genus JACCXJ01. The sequence goes on from JACCXJ010000406.1 coordinate 2,990, forward strand.
GATGTGTACCTGATCGACTGGGGTTACCCGGACAGCGCCGATCGCTTCCTGACCCTCAACGACTACATCAACGGTTACATCGATCGATGCGTGGACGTCTTGCGCAGGCGCCACGGCGTGGACAAGATCAACCTCCTCGGGATCTGCCAGGGCGGTACCTTCAGCCTGTGCTACAGCGCCATCCACCCCGACAAGGTGCGCAACCTGATCACCACCGTGACCCCGGTCGATTTCCACACGGAAGGGGATCTATTGAGCCACTTGGTGCGCCAGGTGGACGTGGATCTCCTGGTCGAAACCATGGGCAACATCCCGGGCGAGATGCTGAACTGGACCTTCCTGTCGCTCAAGCCGTTCCGCCTCTCCGGGCAGAAGTACCTCGACATGATCGATACCCTGGATGACCCGGTGATGTGCAAGAACTTCATGCGCATGGAGAAATGGATCTTCGACAGCCCCGATCAGGCCGGGGAGGCGTTCCGAGGGTTCATCAAGCAGTTCTACCAGGGCAACCGGCTCATCAAGGGGGAGGTCATGATCGGCGAGAAGAGCGTCGATCTCGAGAACATCACCATGCCAGTGCTCAACATCTACGCGGCCGACGACCACCTGGTCCCACCGGCTGCGTCGCGCGCCCTCAAAAAATATGTCGGCACCAAGGACTACACCGAGCTCGAGTTCCCCGGCGGGCACATCGGCATCTACGTGAGCGGAAAGGCCCAGCAGCTCATCCCCCCGGCGGTCAGCGAGTGGTTGGCCAAACGGCACTGAGAGGTTGTGAAAAAACCGTCGCGAGCGAAGGGAGGTCGCGTTCCGCCGGAGCGCAGGAACCGGAGTTTATGTTGAAATACATGAGGATTCCGAGCACCGCCGGAGCGCGAGATCCCGAGCGCAGTAGGTTTTTTCACAACCTCTGACGCGCCCCGAACGGCCCGCGCCTCGGGCGGCTGCTCAAGGAGCTTCCGCCCACCGCACTTGCGGCGTGCGGCGCGGCCGCGATCTCACCATCGCACGCTGAAAAAGCCACCACCCTTGGCCTGTCCCAGGCCAAGGGTGGTATGTCGCTGGGGTAAACTCAGGAAACTGCGGCCACCTTCTTGGCGGGGAAGACGGTGGCCTTCTTGATGGGGGCCAGGCCCGCGTCGATCGCCTTCTCGGCCCACGCGGTGAATTCGTCCTTGGACTCCGTCAAGCTCTCGGTGGTCTTGCGCAGGGTATCGAGGAGCTTGTCGTTGTATTCGGTGCTGAGCTTGGTGAAGCCCGACAACAGGTCCTTGTAACCCTTCGACTCGGAATACAGGGTCAGATGCTTGACGCCGGTGTCCATGAAGGTGCTGAGGAAGCCGAGTTGCTGCTCGGCGAGCTTCTCGGTGGCCTTGGTGCCGATCTCGCCCAGCTCCTTGAAGGACGCGTACGCGCTGTTGCTCAGGCTGGTCGAGGACTCGATATAGTCGGTTTGCATGGTCTTCCCTCCTAACGGGATGAGTGGATTTACACGTGGTTTAGCATGACTTCTCTATGTTGCTGCAATGCAGCATAGTCCACCCATCGGCCACTGTCAAGCACCCTTGAGGCAGGTCACTTCGTCTTTGCGACCTTGGGAGGCGCGCTCGCCGCCGCCACTCCCTTCTCCATCCAGGCGCTCAGCTCGCTGCGACAGTCGGCCAGCAGATCGTTGGTCGATCGCACGATGTCGACGAACTTGTTGCTGTACTGGCTCACCACCTCGGCCTGTTTGGCGAGCAGGTCCTTAGGATCTTTGGCTCCCCCCATCATCTGCAGCTCCAGAGACGTCGCTTCCAGGCAAGCGCTCAGGATCTGCTGTTGCTGTTCCGTCATGCGCGTCAGGATGCGCTCGTTGATCTGGCCGAGCTCCTTCATGGATTCCAGCGCCTGCCGGCTCACCATCGCCCACTGATCGAGAATTTCGTTTTGCATGGTCCCCCTCTCAGGAATCGTTGGTATGTTTCTGACGGCCACTGCCCGTCTTTTCGACTGGCCGCCCGCGTGCTCCGCGGTCGCCGGGTGCGTCCGCCGCCCATTTTAGAGTAAAAAGGCGCTTCGATGCTATACTCTCACGCCGTCCCGCGCTTGCGCGGCATAGCGAAGGCGGGCTGTCCTAGGCCGGCCCGGCCGGCGCAAGGTTGGCCTGAACTATAAGATGAATTTCACATGTGTTTGAAGAGGTGTAGTGCATGACGATGACTCACGACGGGGCGAAGGGGACCAAGAACCAGCGGTTGCTGAAATGGGTGGACGAGATCGCTGCCTTGTGCAAACCGGATCGGATCCATTGGTGTGATGGTTCACAAGAGGAATACGATCGCCTGTGCGAGGAGTTGGTGCAGAAGGGCACGTTCACCCGCCTGAACCCGACGAAGAGGCCCCGGAGCTACCTGGCCCGGTCCCACCCGACGGACGTCGCGCGTGTCGAGGATCGGACCTTCATCTGCAGCGCGCGCAAGGAGGACGCCGGGCCCACCAACAACTGGATGGACCCCAAAGAGATGCGCGGCATCCTCAAGGCTCTCTTCGACGGCTGCATGCGCGGTCGTACCCTGTACGTCGTACCCTTCAGCATGGGGCCGATCGGTTCGCACATCTCTCACATCGGCGTCGAGATCAGCGATTCGGCGTATGTCGCCGTCAATCAGCGCATCATGACACGCATGGGGCAGGCGGCCCTCGATGCCCTCGGGCCGGACGGTGATTTCGTTCCCTGTGTGCACTCGGTAGGCGCTCCGGTGCAGCCCCATCAGCAGGACGTGACCTGGCCGTGCAACGACACCAAGTACATCACGCACTTCCCCGAGACACGTGAGATCTGGTCGTTCGGTAGCGGATATGGCGGGAACGCGCTCTTGGGCAAGAAGTGTTTTGCGTTGCGCATCGCATCGGTCATGGCCCGCGACCAGGGGTGGCTCGCCGAGCACATGCTGGTCCTGGGGGTCGAGTCACCGAGCGGGGAGAAGACGTATGTCTCGGCGGCGTTTCCGAGCGCCTGCGGTAAGACCAACTTCGCGATGTTGATCCCGCCCAAGGCCTTCGACGGCTGGAAGGTCACGACCATCGGGGACGACATCGCCTGGATCAAGCCGGCCGCCGACGGACGGTTCCATGCGATCAATCCCGAGTCCGGCTACTTCGGGGTGGCCCCGGGGACCAACATGGATTCGAACCCGAACGCTATGTTGACGCTCAAGGAGAACTGCATTTACAGCAACGTCGCCTTGACGGACGACGGGGACGTGTGGTGGGAAGGCATGAGCGAAGAGCTCCCGGCGCACCTGATCGACTGGAAGGGGAACGACTGGACCCCGCAGAGCGGCACGCCTGCGGCCCATCCTAACGCGCGTTTCACGGCGCCCGCCGGGCAATGCCCCTCGATCGATCCGGCCTGGGAGGACCCGAACGGTGTGCCGATCAGCGCCTTTGTCTTCGGGGGCCGGATATCCAAGAACTTCCCGTTGGTATTGCAGGCCCATGATTGGGAGCACGGCGTCTACCTCGCGGCCACCATGGGCTCGGAGGCCACCGCCGCCGCCGTGGGCCAGGCGGCGATGCGCCGGGACCCGATGGCGATGCTGCCCTTCTGCGGCTACAACATGGCCGATTACTGGAAGCACTGGCTGCGGATCGGTCGCGAGCGCGTGGCCACGCCGCCCTTGATCTTTCGGGTCAACTGGTTCCGTAGGGACGAGCGTGGCAAGTTCATCTGGCCGGGCTATGGCGAGAACATGCGTGCCTTGAAATGGATCGTGGACCGCTGCCGGGGTCGGGCGCGGGGGGTGGAGAGCCCGCTCGGCTGGGTGCCGCCCTATGAGGCGCTGAACTGGGACGGCCTGTCCTTCCCTCGCGAGCGATACCTCGAGATCATGAACATCGATCGCGAGCGGGCCCGCCAGGAGGCGAACGATCAAGAGGAGTTGTTCAACCGCTTCGGCGATCACCTGCCGCGGGAGATGGCGATCGAGCGCGAGCTCCTGCTCTCCAGGCTGCATCACTCGCCGCCGGTCTGGGACCTCGGGATGGCGAGCGCCGCTTGAGCCGGGTCCTATGACGCGAAAAGGCGGTCGCATGACCGCCTTTTTTCCTTAACCCTCTGTGCTTGACCGAGGTCGATGACCTCTGCGAACGATGCCCGCCGCCGGCTGGCGACATCATGGCCGGTATAGGTACAGTGCTCGTCGGCCGCCAGGAAGGCGGCGGCCTTGGCGATCTCTTCGGGCTGGTCCAGACAGTCCAGGTCGAGTAGGCGCAGGATCGTGCGACTGGCGTCTTCCGGGGCGGTTGCTACACACCCCGTAGACACCGTGTTCACGGTGATCCCCTGGTCCTGAACCTCACGTGCGAGCGAGCGCGTGAAGCCCAGTATACCGGCCTTGGCTGCCGCGAGCTGGGGGGTGGGGGTCTCGGCGCTGCCGCTCGAGACGATGGTGATGATGCGCCCGTAACGACGCTTCGACATCCCCGGGATCAGGTTGCGGGCGAGGTTGAAGAGCCCATCGAGGCCGGCATCGAGCACCGCTCGCCAGTGTTCGCTCTCGGCGCACCGCGCTTCCGGAGCAGTGCAATGGACCAGGATGTCCACCGCCCCGTAACGCCGCTCCGCCCAGCGCGCAAGCTCGGCGCAGTCCTCGAAGCAGCCGATGTCGCACTCGACGACGGCGATGTCATGACCCTGACGGCCATGGTGATAGCGCCACTGCCTGGCGTGGGCGGCTTCGGAAGGCGGATAGGCCGCGGCCACCCGAAACCCGGACTCCGCGAGCCGCTCGCATACGGTAGTGCCGAGAATACCCCGGGCGCCGGTCACGAGCGCGAGCCGTGGGGGCGTGGAGCGGAATAAGGAGGGGGCATCGGGCGAGAGGAACGCCGCGAGCGAACGGTAGTGCTCGGCCGCGCTCCTGAAGGCCAGGTCGATGCTCGTGCGTTGGTCGTTCACGAGCCGGCCCCAAACGCGTTCGCCGAGCTCGGCCACGGCGATTGCCGATCCGAGGCCCATGCCCGCGGCGCGGACCCAGTAGTCCATCCCCTGCCTGCCCATCTGATCGAACCACATAGGACGCCCTCATTGCCGATGCCAAAAGGCAACAAACGATGTGCCAGCGCCCGAGGCACTGGCTACCCCGGGCCTTCGGCGAGTCAGCCTCTATTCTTGTCCGAGTCCTCTGCCTCTCCGTCTTGTCTGCGCGAGAGACCCGCGGCCTTGAAGAAGCTGTCTTGCATCTTCTTGATCATCTCGAGGTTGTGTTGGGTGATCTCGGTCATGGCCGTCAAGGGGTTGCGCTTGACCGCTTCATTGATCTGGGCGTGAAAGCGCTTCTGTTGCTCGCTGAAGAGCGAAAGGCTTTGCTCCAAAAAGCTGGCCGCGACGCCCTGGACGGTGTCGCCATAGAAACGAATGATCCGGGTCAGCGCATCGGTGCTGAAGATCGGCTCGCCGCAGCCCTCCTGCTCGCTGATGATCTGCAAGAGGATGCTGCGCGTGATGTCCTCGCCGCTCTTTTGGTCTTTGACGCAGAACGCGACGTTCTCCACGACCAACCCGCGCACGTCGGCCAAGGTGATGTACTTGCTCTCGACCGTGTCATAAAGACGCCGATTGGGGTACTTCTTGATGATGCGCTTGTCTTCCATCGCTCGCGCCGGGGTTGGCCCCGACATCACATCATGTGCTGGCCCCCGTTCATCGCGAGGTTCGCCCCGGTGATGAAGCACGCCTTGTCGGAGACCAGGAAATCGACCAGATAGGCGACCTCCTGGGCCTCACCGAGACGCCCGACCGGGACCTGCGCGATGATCTGGTTGCGGATGTTCTCCGGCACCGCCATCACCATCTCGGTCGCGATATAGCCGGGCGACACCGTATTGACGGTGATGCCCTTGCGCGCCACTTCTTGCGCCAGCGACATGGTGAAGCCGTGCATGCCCGCCTTGGTGGTCGTGTAGTTGGCCTGCCCGATCTGGCCCTTCTGCGCGTTGATCGAGGAGATGTTGATGATGCGCCCGAAACCGCGGTCGATCATGCCGCCGATCACCTGCCGGGTCACGTTGAAGAGGCCGTCGAGATTGATGCCGAGCACCGTGTCCCACTGCTCGCGAGCCATCTTGCGAAACGTGACGTCCATGGTGATCCCGGCATTGTTGACCACGATGTCGATGGGACCGAGGTCCTTCTCGATCGCCGCGACCATCTGGCCGCAGCCCTCGAAGTCCCGGACGTCCACGCCGTAGGTCTGGAAGTCGTAGCCCTGCGCGCGCACCTCGGACAGCCACTGCCGGGCCTTGTCCTCGTTGCGGTAGTTGGTCGCGACCCTGGCCCCCGAGTCGGCGAGTTGTCGGCAAATCGCGGCCCCGATCCCGCTCGTGCCACCCGTGACGAGCGCCACGCGCCCCGTGAGCTCCGTTTTCATTCGTCGGCCTCGTTCCCCCTACCGTTCCACCGTTACCGTTCTACCGCCAGGGCGATACCCTGGCCGCCGCCGATGCAGAGCGTCGCGAGACCGCGATGGGCATCGCGGCGCTTCAGCTCGTAGAGGAGGGAGCAGAGGACGCGCGCCCCGGAAGCGCCGATCGGGTGCCCCAAGGCGATGGCCCCGCCGTTGACGTTGACCCGGTCGAGGTCCCAGCCGAGATCGCGGTTCACCGAGATGGCCTGGGCCGCGAAGGCCTCGTTCGCCTCGATCAGGTCGAGGTCCTGGACCTTCCAACCCGCCTTCTCCAGGCAACGGCGCGTGGCCGGGATGGGGCCTGTGCCCATGATGGCCGGGTCCACCCCGGCGCTCGCGTAGGCGGCGATGCGGCAGAGCGGCGTGAGGCCGAGGGCCTTGGCGCGGGCGGCGCTCGTGACGATCACGGCAGCGGCCCCGTCGTTGATCCCGGAGGCGTTGCCGGCCGTCACGGTGCCCTCCTTGTCGAAGGCCGGCCTGAGCTTGGCGAGGGACTCCGCCGTCGTCCCATGGCGCGGAAATTCATCGGTGTCGACGACGATGGGGTCGCCCTTCTTCTGCGGGATCTCGATGGGAATGATCTCGTCTTTGAAGCGCCCGGCCTTCTGGGCAGCCTCGGCGCGCTGCTGGGACAGCGCCGCGAAGGCGTCCTGTTCCTCGCGGCTGATCCGATATTTCTTGACGATGTTCTCGGCCGTGATCCCCATGTGGATGTTGTTGAAGATATCCCACAGGCCATCGTTGACCATGGTGTCCACGAGCTTCCACTCGCCCATCTTCTGCCCGTTGCGCGAGCCCGGCAGCACGTGCGGCGCGAGGCTCATATTCTCCTGCCCCCCGGCGATGGCGATCTCGGCATCACCGGCACGGATGGCCTGGGCGGCGAGGGCGACGGCCTTGAGGCCGCTGCCGCACACCTTGTTGATGGTCATGCAGGGCACCGTGTGCGGCAAGCCGGCCTCGATCGCCGCCTGCCGGGCCGGGTTCATGCCGACCCCCGCGGTCAGTACCTGGCCCAGGATCACATCGTCCACGACCTCGGGTGGGATCCCGGTCCGCGACAAGAGGTTGGCGATGACCCTGGCGCCCAACGTCGCGGCTGGGATCGTCGACAGGCTGCCTCCGAATGAGCCGATGGCCGTACGGCCCGCGGCGACGATGACGACATCCGACATGTTCGATCTCCTGTCACGCTGCAATGCAATAAGCCTAACAGAGTGCGGGCCGGGGATCCAGCGGGACGGCGGAAAAGATCCCCGGCGCCCCGCGCCCGACCTCAGAGATTGATCGGCCGCCCATCGACCGCCAGCGCCGCCTCGTGTATCGCCTCGGCGAGCGTCGGATGTGCATGGACGGTGCGCGCGAGGTCCTCCGCGCTGGCGTCGAAGGCCATGGCGAGGACGGCCTCGGCGATGAGCTCGGAGGCTTGGGGTGCGAAGATGTGTACGCCCAGGATGCGATCGGTCTTCGCATCGGCGAGGACCTTGACGAGGCCGGCGGTCTCACCCATGGCCCGCGCCCGCCCGCTGGCCTGGAGCGGGAAGCGGCCGCCGCGATAGGCGCGCCCTTCCAACTGGAGGGCCTGTTCGCTCGGACCGACCCAGGCGATCTCGGGCCAGGTGTAGATGACCCAGGGGATCAACCCATGGTCCACCGCCGGGGACTGCCCGGCGATGCGCTCGGTCACCGCGACCCCCTCTTCGGAGGCCTTGTGCGCCAGCATGGGTCCGGCCACGACATCACCGATGGCGTAGATCCCCTCCGCCGTGGTTCGGCACTGCCCATCCACCTCGATGAACCCGCGGGCATCGAGCTTTACGCCCGCCGCCTCGACCCCTAGGCCCTCGGTATTCGGGCGCCGTCCCACGGCCACCACCAGCCGGTCCACCACGAGCCACTCGATCGTTTCGCCCACGCGGTAGGCGACGTGCATCTCCTGTCCCTGGCGTTCGACGCCCTGTACCTCGCAACCGAGCCGGATCTGCAAGCCTTGGCGCTTGAGCTCCTTCGCGGCCGCTCGGGCGATGTCGGTATCCGCGCTCGGCAGCCAGGTCTCCAGGGCCTCGAGCAGCACGACCTCCGAGCCCAGGCGCCGCCACACGCTCCCGAGCTCGACCCCGATGATCCCGGCCCCGATGATCCCGAGGCGAGCGGGGACCTCGGTGAAGGCCAGCGCCCCGGTCGAGTCGCAGATGCGGTCGTTGTCGATGGGCACGCCCGGCAGTGCCGCCGGCACCGAGCCGGTCGCGATGATGATGTGGCTTGCAGAGACGGTGAGCGGCGCGCCACCCTCCCATGGGCTGATCTCGACCTGCCCGCCGTCCCGAAGCCGCCCAGATCCCTGAAACCAGGTGATCCCGTGCTTCTTGAAGAGCCCGGCGATCCCCTGCGTCAGCGTCCGGACCACCTGGTCCTTGCGCGCCAGCATCGTGGCGAGGTCCAGGCGGAGCCCCTCTACGGTGATCCCGTGGGCCTTCGCCTCATGGGCGATGTGGTGGAAATGGTGCGAGGAATCGAGCAGGGCCTTGGACGGGATGCAGCCGACGTTCAAGCAGGTCCCGCCGAGTACCGGCTTGCCCGCGGGATCCCGAAAGGCCTCGGCGCAAGCCGTCTTCATCCCGAGCTGTGCGGCGCGGATGGCCGCCGTATACCCGCCCGGCCCGGCCCCGATCACGAGGCAGTCGTAGTGCTCCACAGCTAAGGTCATCAACGTTGAACAAGGGATTGAAACGACCTTTCAGCTCGCCTCAATCCTTATTGGTTAGGCACTGACGCGCATGACTTGGCCAGGTCCGATCGTCGGAAGGGCCGCCAGAACACTGCCGATCAGCGGAAGCAGATCCTCTAGCGCGTTGCTGGGTGCCACGAGAACGATGACGCCGAGCCGGGATCGCGCGAGGTCTTGTTGGTACTCCAGGTTCTGGTCCCCGGTCAGGAACACCTCGAACCCGGCCTGTGCTGCCCGCGAGAGAAGCTCGCCGTTCGTGAGACCAGCCCATCCCTCCTGCTGGACCGTCCGCACGTCGTGGACGGAGAGATGACGCGCGAGCTGCCTTGGCAGCTGCTCATCGAGCAGTACGCGCACTGGCCGTCAGGACCTCATGAGCCGTCTCGAGCGCCGCCACGGCTTGCTCCCGCGTGACCGAGGGAAACGCGTCGAGGAACTCGTCGAGACTGTGGCCTCGCTCCAGATAATCAATCAGGTTCCGCAGCGGCACACGTGTCCCGACGAATACGGGGGTACCCCCCAAGATCTCCGGGTCCGAGTGAACAACCAGCGCTTGCCTGCCCATGAAACCCTCCCGAATGTCCGCAGTCTATCTCACGATCACGTTGATGGCCGAGCCTCCCGTCTCGGCAAGGATGCGCCGTTGCAGTCCTTGTAGGATGGGTAGAGCGGAGCGAAACCCATCATTCCCCACGCCAACAGACACCATCATTCCATCACCGAATCCATATCCTGCAACCCTGCACCCGCCTTGTAGCGATACCTTTTCCACCAACGCCGTTGCACTCGCCGTAGGGCTAACGTAGCTTTTGTGGGTCATATTGACCCGCGGGTGATGGGGTCATGCGGCGTCTGCGAGTCTCTGGTTTACAACGTGCCAAAATATCGACGTTTCCTCATACTTTTGATCAAAAAAATCCTCGAAAAAGCCAACTTTGTTCAACGGCTTGGGGTACGAATACCGTTCACCATCTTCACCAAATTCCGTTATCCAATCTTTTGGCTCACCTGAGTCTATTACATCAAACAGTTCGGGTGGGTAAAGATATGGTTTTCCAGCATCGTTCAATATTCTGTAGTCATCTGCCTCTATGCCAATAACAAAGTACGGCTGATCTACGGACAGGTCGGCGTAGCTGGAATTCTTTGTTTTAAGCGTAACAATCATGTCGAAGTCGCAATGGCTTCCAGTTTCTCAGATTGCGCCGCGTTCAATTCAATAGCAATTATCATGGAACGATTATCTCACCGATCCGGAACATCACCAAGGCTGCTTTTCTGGCGCCTAACGCTGCCCTTGAACGACGCCGGAATGCGGAGCGAAGCGGAGCATGGAGGCGTCCGTCTCGAAGGGCTGGTTAGGCCCCGCCCGTAATGATGTTGTTAAATACATTTCGGCCTTTCGGTAAGACTCCAATAATGACTGGGTTCGCCCGTCGTAGCACCAAGGCTGTTCTTTTGCAGCCACTCCAGAACTTCAATCACCTTCTCGCGAGAAACGCCTGCCTCTTTGCTAATGCCTTGCACGGTTCGCCTCGAGTATTTGCTGTTGCCGAGCGCCCTAATGATTTTTTTGGGTTCCTCCCCCACTAATCCATATGCTTCTCCTCGTAACCCTCCCTTTTCGTTATCGACTATCTCCGGTTCAGTTTCTTTAACGATGATAGGTTCCACTTCTTTCTTGAGCTTCTTTACCTCGCTCTTTGCTTCTTCCGCCTCGCGAAGCACTTTCTGTGTAAGTGTTTGAATCATCGATTTAGAGGCGATGGCGCCAAGCAAGCAGAACCCGAAAAAGACAAAGGGATCGGTGCTGGTGGCGGTTCCATCGAGGAGGCCGGAGAGGAGTGAGCTCGAAATCGTGTTAAGGAACAACGGAACAAGGAATGCCGCGCCAAGGCCGATGACGACGGACCAAAATGCATTGGGCCATGTCGATTCTTCAGTTCGCGCTAGCGCGAAATTCACGATACCACCGAATACGCCCGCTGCGAACAAAAGAGCAACCACATAGCAAAGTGACATAGCGATTCTCGTGGCCCACCGAGCGTCAGACGTCGAGCAGCAGGCGCGCCGGGTCTTCGAGGTGCTGCTTCAGGGTCACGAGGAAAGACACCGCCTCGCGTCCGTCGATGATACGGTGGTCGTAGGAGAGCGCCAGGTACATCATGGGCCGGATCACCACCTGGCCGCCCTCGGCGATGGGGCGGTCCTGGATGCGGTGCATGCCGAGGATGGCGCTCTGGGGGGGATTCAGGATCGGGGTCGAGAGCAGCGAGCCGAACACCCCGCCATTGGTGATCGTGAAGGTCCCGCCGCTCAGCTCCTCGACGCTGAGCTTGGCCTCGCGCGCCTTCTCGCCGTACTCCCGTAGCCTGGTCTCGATGGCACCGAAAGACAGGCGTTCGACGTCCCGGAGGACGGGCACCACGAGCCCGCGCGGGGAGCTGACCGCGATGCCGAGGTCGTAATAGTCATGATAGACGATGTCCTCGCCCTCGACCGCGGCGTTCACGATCGGGTAGCGCTTGAGCGCCGCGACCGCCGCCTTGCAGAAGAACGACATGAACCCGAGGCGCACCCCGTGGCGGGCCTCGAAGGCGTCGCGGTGACGGTCGCGTAGCGCCGTCACCGGCTGCATATCGACCTCGTTGAAGGTGGTGAGGATGGCATGCTGGTGCTGGGCGTCCAGCAGGCGCTCGGCGATGCGCCGGCGCAGCCGCGTCATCGGGACCCGCCGCTCCCCCGCCTCATCGGCCTGCGCGACGGGCTCGGCCACCGGCGGCGCATTCGGCGGTGCGGTCTCCTCGGCCGGCTTCAGATAAGTCAGCACGTCGGATTTGGTGAGGCGCCCGTCCTTCCCGCTCGCCGGGACCGCCTGAGGATCGATCGCGTGCTCGGCCACAAGCTTGCGGACGGCGGGGCTCAGCTTGGATACCGGCTCGGGTGCGGCAGGCACGGGGCTAGGCGCCTTGGGTGTGGGCTCGGGCGTAGCGGCCGGCGGGGGAGGGTGGTCGGCGACGGCCTTGAGGACAGTCGTATCGATGACGGCCAGGGTCTCGTGGCTCACGGCGGTCTGGCCCTCCTGCTTGCGCAGCTCTTTGAGGACCCCATCCTCGGGGGCGCTGACCTCGAGCGTGACCTTGTCGGTCTCGAGATCGCAGAGCGGCTCGCCGCGTGTGACGCGCTCACCCGCCCGCTTGCGCCACGCGAGCAGCGTGGCGTCCGCGATCGACTCGGCGAGCTGGGGGACCTTGACCTCGACGAGCACGCTGGGTTACCCGGTCATCTGCCGGGCCAGGGGCATGCGATCGAGCCTGAGCGCCTCGTCCACCAGGGCCTGCTGTTGCTCGAGATGCTTGGAGCTGTAGCCGACCGCGGGCGAGGCCGAGTAGGGGCGCGCCACGAGCCGGAGTTGCTGTGGCTCGTGCAGCCGCCCGAACAGGTGCAGGCGCGCCAAGAGATACACCCAGGCCCCCTGGTTGCGCGGCTCCTCCTGGACCCACACGAGGTCCAGGGCGTTGGGATAGGCCGCGAGCGCGGCGTCCATCTCCTCGACCGGGAAGGGGTAGAGCTGCTCGACGCGAACGATGGCCGTGTCCTGGATCTTGTGCGCCCGGCGCGCCTCCAATAGATCGAAGTACACCTTGCCGCTGCACACCAGCACGCGGTCCACGTCCTTCGGATCGAGGGGATCGACCTCGTGCATCACGGGCTCGAAGCGCCCATGGGTGATCTCCGGCAGGGTGGAGGTCGCGAGCCGATGGCGCAACAGGCTCTTCGGGCTCATGACCACGAGCGGTTTGCGGTAGCAGCGCAGCACCTGGCGCCGCAGGAGATGAAAGCACTGCGCCGGGGTGCTCGGGACGCACACCTGGATGTTCTCCTCGGCGGCCAACTGGAGATAACGTTCGAGGCGCGCCGAGGAATGCTCCGGGCCCTGGCCGTCATAGCCGTGCGGCAGGAACAACACGAGCCCGCACAAGCGCCCCCACTTGGCCTCGCAGGAGGTGATGAACTGGTCGATCACGACCTGCGCCCCGTTCGCGAAGTCGCCGAACTGGGCCTCCCACACCACCAGGGCATTGGGCTCGGAGCTGCTGAAGCCGTACTCGAAGCCCAGGACCGCCTCCTCGGAGAGGATGGAGTTGACGGCCAGAAAACTCGCCTGGCCCGTGCGGATGTGCTGCAGGGGGACGAAGGTCTCGTCGGTCTTCTGGTCGTGGATCACGGCATGGCGGTGGAAGAAGGTGCCGCGCTCGCTGTCCTGACCGGACAGCCGCACCGGGAAGCCCTCATCGACCAGGCTCGCATAGGCCAGGGTCTCGGCGAATCCCCAGTCCATGGGGAGCTTGCCGTGGGCCATCTCGCGGCGTTGCTCGATGATGCGGGCGACGGCACGGTGCAACTCGAAATGCCCCGGTATCTCGGTGAACCGCTCGGCTAGCGCCCGGATCCGCTCGGAAGTGATCTGGCTCTCGTAGGGCTCGCGCCAATGTTTGCCGTGGTAAGGCTCGAAGCTCACGCGCAGCTCGTTCTTGATGTTGTAGACGAGAGCCCCGGCCACGACCTCGTTGTGTTCCAGCGATTCCACGTAATGCTGTTCCAGGGCCTGCCGTTCCTCCGCGCCGACCACCCCTTCGGCCACCAACTTGGCCAAATAGGTCTCGACCACCGGCGGTTGCTGTCGGATCTTCTGGTACATGATGGGCTGGGTCGCCGCCGGCTCGTCGGCCTCGCTGTGGCCGTGCTTGCGATAGCCCACCAGGTCGATCACCACGTCCTTGTTGAACTCCATGCGGTAATCCAGGGCCAGCCCGGCGACCATGACCACGGCCTCCGGATCATCGCCGTTGACGTGCAGTATGGGCGCCTGGACCATCTTGGCGACATCGGTGCAGTAGAGCGTCGAGCGTGAATCGAGCGGATCGCTGGTGGTGAACCCGATCTGGTTGTTCACGACCACGTGGATCGTCCCCCCGGTCGTATAGCCGCGGGTCTGCGACAGGTTCAGGGTCTCCATGACCACGCCCTGGCCGGCGAAGGCCGCGTCTCCGTGCAGGAGGATGGGCAACACCGAGTTGCGGGTCTTGTCGCGACGGCGCTCCTGGCGGGCCCGCACCGAGCCTTGCACCACCGGGTCGATGATCTCGAGGTGCGAGGGGTTGAAGGACAAGGTGAGATGGACCGGGCCGCCCGGCGTGGCGATGTCCGAGGAGTAGCCGAGGTGGTACTTGACGTCGCCGGAGCCGACCCCGTCCTTGTCCCTGCCCTCGAACTCGTCGAAGAGCTCGGCCGGGTGCTTACCCACGATGTTCACGAAGACATTGATGCGGCCGCGGTGGGCCATGCCGATCACGACCTCCTGGACCCCGAGCCTCCCGGCACCCTGGACCAGATCGTCGAGCAGCGGGATGGTGCTCTCGCCGCCCTCGAGCGAGAAGCGCTTCTGCCCCACGTATTTCCTGTGCAGAAACTGTTCGAGCGTGGTGGCCGCGACCAGACGTTCCAGGACCCGGTGCCTCTTTGCCGGCGATAGCCCGGGCTGCCCCCGGCCGGCCTCGAGGCGCTGTTGGATCCAGCGCTTCTGGTGGGTGTCGTTGATGTGCATGTACTCGGCGCCGACGGTGCGGCAATAGGTGGCGCGCGCGATGTCGAGGATCTCGCGCAAGGTGGCCTTGGCCGGACCGACCAGCGACCCGGTGTTGAAGGTCGTATCGAGGTCCTCGTCCGTGAGCCCATGGAAGGCCGGGTCGAGCTCTGCCACTTCCGGGCGCTCGTATTGGCGCAAGGGGTCGAGGTCGGCCTGCCGATGGCCACGAAAGCGGTAGGCGTTGATGAGCTGGAGCACGGCGACCTGCTTTTGAAAGCGGTCGTCCAGCCCCGCATCGGCGGCCCCGCGTGGGGTGGCTTGTGGGTGTCCGGCGCCATCCGCGAGGTCGGAAAAGACCTCGCGCCAGGCGGGGTCCAGGGCGTTGGGATCCCGTAGGAACGCCTCATAGAGCGGTTCCAGGATCCCCAGATTAGCCGTCGAAAGGAGCGTAGAGGTTGGTTTCTGCATGGTGCGTAACTGGTTGCGACGCCGGGTTCCTGAGCCCTGAATATAAGACTGGGGGACCTGGCATACGGTTCGTTGTTCTAAGATGTGCCTGGAGTTGTATAAGCGCAACACACCTCGCGTATCCTGCGGATCTCTAGTGTGTGCGGTGCAATAATACCTAATAGTGTGCGCCTGGCCAAGGTTTGCGGCGGCCCGCGCGGGCTGCCCTTGCTGCGGCGCGCAAGCTGACGATATGCTAGGCACCGGGATCACACAGGTGGTATGGTGCCGGCGCGGCAGTACCACGGAACGGAGAAGGGCATGGCGAACGAGACGGTCACGATCACAGACAACAGCACCGGCAAGAGCATCGAGTGTCCGATCCTGCGGGGCAGCGACGGCCCCGCGGTGATCGATATCAGCGAGCTGTACGATCGGCTGGGGATGTTCACCCTGGACCCGGGGTATGGGGCCACGGCGAGCTGCCGTAGCGGCATCACCTACATCGATGGCGATCAGGGCATCCTGCGCTACCGGGGCTATCCCATCGAACAACTGGCCGAGCGCAGCACCTTCCTGGAGGTGGCCTACCTCCTCATCTATGGGGATCTGCCCACGGCCTCACAGATGGCGGAGTTCGAGTCCTCGCTCCGCGAGCACAACATGGTGCACGAGCACCTGACCCGGTTCTTCGGGGGCTACCGCTACGATGCCCATCCGATGTCGATGATGGTGGGGGTGGTGGGGGCCATGGCCTCCTACTATCACGACATCATGAACATCTACAGCGAGGAAGACCAGGACATGACGGTGCGCCGCATCCTCGCCAAGATGCCCAATATCGCCGCGAAATGCTACAAGCATCCGGCCGGGCGCCCGTTCGTGTATCCCAACAACTCGCTGGGCTACGTCGAGAACTTCCTGAACATGGCGTTCGCGGTCCCCTCGGAGCCCTACGTCATCAACTCGGTCGCGGTACGCGCCCTCGACCTCCTGCTGATCCTGCACGCGGACCACGAGCAGAACGCCAGCACCTCGGCGGTGCGGCTCGCGGGCAGCACCGAGAGCAACCCCTATACCTGCGTGGCGGCGGGCATCGCGACCCTATGGGGCAAGGCCCACGGGGGCGCGAACGAGGCCGTGATCCATATGCTGTACGACATCAAGGACCCGAAGGACGTGCAGAGGTTTGTGGATCGCGCCAAGGACAAGCAGGACGGCTATCGGCTCATGGGCTTCGGTCATCGCGTCTACAAGAACTACGACCCGCGCGCCAAGTGCATCCAAGAGGCTTGTCACGAGGTCCTCCATCACCTGCGGGCCAACGCCCAGCGCCCGATCTTCGAGATCGCGATGAAGCTCGAGGAGATCGCGTTGAAGGATCCGTTCTTCCAGGAGCGCAAGCTCTATCCCAACGTCGATTTCT
>JACCXJ010000019.1 GCA_013697045.1 Gammaproteobacteria bacterium
TCGTGCTGTGCAAGCGCAACCGGCCGATCGCCGAGATCCGTTCGCTCCCCGCCCTACGCCCCGCCCGATTGGTCTCGCGAAGGATATCTTCGAGGTCCCAGCGACCTTCTTCGAGCCGTTGCCGCAGTCAATCATCGAGGACTTCGGCGCCGCCCATTCGTGATGCTGATCTGCCAGGCCATCGCTCAAGGCCGCGTGATCCTCGCCCCCGATCCGGACATCACACGCTATCCCCTCCGCACGGCTTGGTAATTCCCCACTCGGAGGAACGGCAGATCGGAGCATCCAGAGAAAGGCGATGAGTGCGCTCCCCCAGCCGACCGGCCCCGACGAGCCGGAGGATCCCTCGCCGTTGGATGCGATCGTCCGAGGCCCATCGAGCGCGCCCGGCCAGGTTTCGGGCGAGGCGACGCATGCGGAGCAACCCGGCACCTCCACCAAAGAACCCGTCGGGCCAGCGGCTGCGCAACCTCCGCCCGTAGTTTCTGCGTCGGAGGCGTCGCGGGAAGAGCACATCCGAGAAGCGCAAGCGACCCTCTACCGCTATCTGCGCTACGCCGCCTCGCGTTCGGACATCGGCCTCGGAAAGGACCTCATCGACCCCCTGATCCCGGTCCTGCGCCAGGATGCCGAGGCCATGAGCCATGCGGACGAGGCGGTGTTATGGGACGGCTATCATCGCCTGAGCAAGCTCGTGGCGCCGGTCACCGATGAGAGCCTAGAGATCGCGGATCAGATCCGTCAGGCGCGGGCGACCTATCCCCCTAATGCCGCCCAATGGCCTGTCGTGGCGCGGATCCGGCGGGAGCTGGACAAAATCGTCGTGTTCCTCATCACGATGGTGGCGATCTTCCTCGTCACCCAGGCCTATGTGATCGTGCTGACCGATGTGCTCGAGGAGCACAAGTCCCTGCGCGAGGAGCATCGGTCGATCCTCACGCAGATCCAAACCCTGCGCGCCGCCAACCCCGATCTCAAGGACGAGGCCGCGCCGCTCAAGCCGCTCTTCGACCGTCACGCGGAACTCGAGGGCAAGATGGTCGTCTCGAGCCGCGCCGAGGCGCATCTTATGGCGATGTGGTGGTGGGTGTATCCGAAACCAGACGAGATGGATGGCGCGCGGGAACCCGATGCGGCCGCGGCGGCGTCGGTCCGCATGCTCGCCATCGAAGACTATGCCCGGTCGCTCCTCGGCATCCTGTCGCAGTACATCCTGCCTTTGATTCTGGGTCTGCTCGGGGCCGTCGCCTATATCGTGCGGCGCGCGCTCTTCAATCTCGCCTACCACAGTTACACGCCGAGCTTCGGCGGTCAGTTCGTCATGCGCCTGTCCCTGGGCGGGCTGCTCGGGGTCATCGCCGGGATCATGTTCTCTCTCGACGAGGCGGAGCTCGAGACCTACAGCCTGTCGCTCGTGGTGGTGGCGTTCCTCATGGGATACAGCGTCGAGTTCGCCTTCAGCCTCTTCGACCGGGCCATCGAGCGAGGGCGGGCCTTGTTGAAACCCGAGGCGCGCTCCTCCCAGCCTACCGACAGTGGACAGGACAAAAAAAAAGGCTTGACGGCGCGACACCGGGCCCCCGAGGGCACCCGGTGGATACCCGGTCGGAACTGCCGTGGCGGGTATCACCCGCCGGCTCGATGCCACGCTCGGAACACGCGATCGGCGGACCAGTCCTATAGGGATGCTCGCTGGCGGCCCCGCGCCTCCGTGCCGATGTCGGTGCGGCACCGACCGGGGAGACGGCGGGTCTTGGTGCATTCGGGCCACTACTTACCACACACGGCAGGCTTTGATCCCCTCACCCTAGCCCTCTCCCGGAGGGATATGGGAGTCAATTAAGGAGGCGATTGAGGACCGTGGCCAATAGATCCTGGGGCGCGTTTTCTATGTCCACGATCACCCAGAAGGATATCCCAAGACGTCCCGAACGCCCGGCGCCGCTGCGCTTCATCACGGCCACGAGCCTCTTCGACGGCCACGACGCCGCCATCCATCTCATCCGCCGCCTGCTCTTGGCCCAGGGAGCCGAGGTGATCCACCTGGGCCACAACCGCAGTGTCGAAGAGATCGTCCGGGCCGCCTGCCAGGAAGACGCCGACGGCGTCGCGATCAGCTCGTACCAGGGCGGCCACCTGGAGTTCTTCCGCTATCTCGTGGAGCGCCTGCGGGCGCAAGGCGCCGGGCACATCCGGGTGTTCGGGGGCGGCGGGGCGACGATCACCGCGGCGGAGGCGGAAGCGCTGGAGCAGGATGGCGTCGAGCGCGTCTACCGGGCGGAGGATGGCGTCCGGCTCGGGTTGGAGGCAATGGTCGGCGAGGTGCTGGAACGCACCCGCCGATCACCGCCGGGACCGGATCCAGAGCCCCCCGCGGGGCCGGATGACCACACGGCGATCGGCCGCGCCTTGTCCCTCATCGAGCGCAGCGTGGGGTTCACGGACGGGGGCCGCGCGGCGCGGTCCTGCCCGGTCCTGGGCGTCACGGGCCCGGGAGGCTCGGGCAAGAGCACGGTCATCGACGAGCTGCTCGCGCGGTTCCTGGCGGCATTTCCGGCCATGAGGGTGGCGCTCATCGCCATCGATCCCACGCGCCAGAGGAGCGGCGGCGCGCTGCTCGCCGACCGCCTGCGCATGAACAACGGGTGTCACCCGCGCGTCTATCTGCGCTCCATGGCCACCCGCAGGCGCCACCTCGCGACCAGCGCGGTCTTGCGCCCCTGCCTCGAGCTCCTGCGGACGCTCGGTTTCGATCTGGTCCTCATCGAGACCGCCGGCACCGGGCAGGGCGACACCGAGATCGTCGATCTCGTCGATGTAGCGGCCTATGTCATGACGGCGGACTATGGCGGTCCGAGCCAGCTCGAGAAGATCCAGATGCTCGACGCCGCGCACGCCGTGGTCCTGAACAAGCGCGACAAACCGGGGGCCGCCGATGCACTGCGCGCGGTGCAAGACCACTTGCGGACTGTTTCGAGGGAGGGCAGCGCCGTGTTCGACACCTCGGCGCATCGCTTCGACGATCCCGGCCTGGAACGCTTGTTCCTCGCCTTGTGCGAGCGCCTGTCGGCGCTCGGAGGCGCCGATCGGTGGACACCTCGATGGACCGTGCGCGGCCGCGCGCCTTCCGAAGCACCGGTTTCCCTCCTGCCCCAGGGGCGGTTGCGTTATCTCTCCGAGATCGCCCGGCAAGGGCGAGAAGAACGCGAGGCCCTCGAGCGAAAGGCACAGGCCGCACGGAGGGCCCAGGCCTATTACCTGAGCTGCGAGGCCCTGGATGCCCCCGACGTTCCGGCGCCGCTGGCGGATTTCGGTACGGCGACGGCCGACCCGGACCCGGTAAGGGCCAGGCTCCGCGAGGGCTATCAAACCGCCCTGGTTGAGATCGGTGAGGAAGGACGCGAGCTCCTGCGGTCCTGGCCGGAACAAGCGGCGCGGTATCGCGCCGCGCGCCTGGTCTACCGGGTGCGGGACCGGGACCAGGGCCTGGCCAACGATACCGAGAGCCAGAGCGGTATCCCGATCCCGGCGGTGGCTTTGCCGATGTTCGAGGACTGGGGGACCTTGCTGCGCTTCCTCCTCCAGGAGAACCTGCCCGGCAGCTACCCCTATACGGCCGGCGTCTACCCGCGCCGGCACCTGGAGGCCCCGACGCGCATGTTCGCGGGCGAGGGTGGTCCGGAGCGTACCAACCGCCGTTTCCACTACCTCGCGGGCGGGGCCCCGACCACTCGCCTGTCGACGGCCTTCGATCCGGTCGTCCTTTACGGCGCAGACCCGGACACCAGCCCCGATGTCTACGGCCGTCTCGGGATGTCGGGGGTGTCGGTGGCCACCCTCGACGACGTGAAGAAACTCT
>JACCXJ010000063.1 GCA_013697045.1 Gammaproteobacteria bacterium
CGGGGGAGACCCCCCTGTGCTTTTCATCCCTATGGCCCCGTGTCGCCGTAGGCGAATGGTCCACAGACTCCACGGCTATTCACCGGTTCGGTGCGGCAGCTCGTCCGGCCCTTGGGACCGCGAGCCCGTGGGGGAGCGTTGGGCGCCGCACCGTGTCTCTGCATAACCCGAACGGTTGCTTGGGCCCGTGAGCCCGCATTTTTGCAAGGCTGGGTATGAACGAGAATACTGAGATCTTTGTTGGCATCGACATTTCCAAGGACACCCTGGACCTAGGGTTTCGTCCCTCCGGGCAGAGCGTTAGCCTTGTCCACGACGAGGGGGGCATCACCGAAGTGATGCACCGGTTGAGCGAGGCCAAGCCGCAGCTCATCGTCCTGGAGGCCACGGGCGGCCTGGAGGTCGATGTGGCTACTCGCCTGATGGTAGCGGGGTTGCCGGTGGTGGTGGTCAACCCCCGTCAAGTCCGGGACTACGCCAAAGCCACGGGCCAGCTGGCCAAGACGGATCGGATCGACGCCTTGGTACTGGCGGATTTCGGCCGCGCCATCCGGCCCGAGGTGCGCCCGATCAAGGATGCGGCCACCCGAGAGTTGGACGATCTGGTGACCCGCCGACGCCAGTTGGTGGAGATGCGCGTTCAAGAGTCTCTGCGCCTGGCGCGTGCCTCGAAGGCGCAGCAGAAAAGCCTGAAAAGGCACATCGCCTGGTTGGACAAGCGCATCGCGGAGCTCGATACCGAGTTGACGAAGCGGTTACGCACCAGCCCGGCCTGGCGCGCGAAGGACGACCTCCTGCGCAGCATCCCGGGGGTGGGGCCCACGACCTCCGCGACCCTGCTCGCCCAACTGCCGGAACTGGGCACCCTGGACCGCAAGGCCATTGCGGCATTGTCCGGTGTTGCACCACTCGCCAACGACAGTGGACAACACCGCGGCAAGCGTCGCATCTGGGGCGGGCGTGCCGAGGTGCGAGGTGTCTTGTACATGTCGACCGTCACTGCCATCCGTTGGAACGCCGTGATCAAGGCCTTCTCTGAGCGCCTGAAGGCCGCCGGGAAACCCGCCAAGGTAGTCATCGTCGCCTGCATGCGCAAGCTACTGACCATCATGAACGCCATGCTCAAGACCAGCTCGCCCTGGACCGCCAAAATCGCTTGACAAGAAACACGGTTGCTCCCCCGTCCGCAAAGGGCGCGGACAGGGGAGGGAGTTTCTGCTTCACGAGATCTCTGCGATGAGCGAGAGTTTTCCCATCTACGCGGGCGGCGGGTTCACGACGACCTCGAAGGTCCTCGACATCGTGAGCCCATATTCGGGTGTCGCCACCTATCGGACCTACCTCGGCGGCGAGGCCGAATACGAGCGTGCGATCACGGCGGCCGAAGGCGCGCGCGAGGCCATGGGCGCCTTGCCGACCTATCTCCGCTATCAGATCCTCCGGGACATCTCCGCGGGGATACTGAGGCATCGCGAGCTGTTCGCCCGGATCATGGCGCGGGAAGCCGCCAAACCCGTCAAGACCGGGCGCTTCGAGGCCGAGCGCGCCGCGCAGACCTTCCTCATCGCCTCCGAGGAGGCCAAGCGCCTCCCCGGCGAGTTCCTGCGCCTGGACTGGACACCAGTAGCGCACGGAAAAGAGGCGATCGTGAAGTATTTTCCGGTCGGGCTCGTGGCCGGCATTTCACCGTTCAACTTCCCGCTCAATCTCGTGGCTCACAAGATCGCCCCGGCCATCGCCGCGGGATGCCCGATCGTCTTGAAGCCGGCTTCCAAGACCCCCATCTCTGCGCTGTTATTGGCCCGCATCATCGACGAGACGGCACTGCCCAAGGGCGGCGTCTCGATCTTGCCGATGGACCGGTACACCGGGAACCAGCTGGTGACCGACGCGCGCTTCCATCTCTTGTCCTTCACCGGCTCGCCCGATGTCGGTTGGGAGATGAAGAAGAACGCAGGTAAAAAGAAGGTGGTTCTGGAATTGGGCGGCAACGCCGGGCTCATCGTCGATCGAGACGGGGACGTGGAACGCGCGATCAAGAAATCCGTGATCGGCGCCTTCACCAATGCCGGCCAGAGCTGCATCCACACCCAGCGCATCCTGGTCGAGGCCTCGGTGTTCGATGCGTTCCTGCAGGGTTTTCGAGCCGAGGCAGAGCGGCTTCGGGTCGGCGATCCCGAGGATGAAGCGACCGATGTCTCGGCCATGATCGACGAGGGCAATGCCAGGCGCATCGCGGAGTGGGTGGACGAGGCACGCCAGGATGGTGCCACCGTAGTGATGGGCGGGCACAGGGACGGGGCCGTGTATGCACCGACCGTCCTGACTGGCACCCGGCCCACGATGAAGGTGTGTGCGCTCGAGGCCTTCGGTCCGATCGTGGTGGTGGAGAAGTTCACCGACTTCGCGGAGGCCGTGGCGGCCATCAACCACTCCAGCTTCGGGCTGCAGGCCGGGGTGTTCACGCAAAACTATAGAAAGATCCATTACGCTTTCGAGCACCTGGAGGTTGGCGGGGTCACGGTCAACGAGGTCCCGACCTTCCGTGCCGATCAGATGCCGTACGGGGGCGTGAAAGACTCCGGTCTCGGCCGCGAAGGACCGAAATATGCGATCCTCGACATGATGGAGCCGAGGGTGCTGGTGCTGGATCACTCATGGGATCACTCATGACGCGCAGTGCCTCTTCTCTTGGCTCTGATTGGTGGTTAGCCCTCTGGGCGCGGGTCTCAACCGGCCATCAGATCCCCGCAGCTATCAGATCCCCCCAAGGCATCAAATCCCCATATTGCTCAAGGTCACCATGATGTCGTTCAAGACCGCCGTGGCCCGCGGGTGCTCGACCTCGAAGTGACGGATCGCCTCCCTCACGGCGTCTGTCGCATCGGGCCGGGCGGCGCCGCGGTCCGCCAAGCGGTCTTCGATGTCGCTCGCCAGGCGATTCAGACGCTCCAGGGAGTCGGGTCTCTCTGCCCCGATCTCGTTGACGAGCGCCCGCAGGCGTTCGAGTTGCTCCCGTAACTGCTGTTCCGACATAGGCATACCCCTTCGCGATGTTTGAATGCTTCTCCCGCGGCCCTATAGGCTGCAAGTAAATCGGTTCGACGCCCAAGATTGTAGCGTGCTCCGGTCCGCAGTTAGAATTGCCCGCCCTGTACCGCTCTTTCGTCCTCTGAATGGCAGACTCCTCGCGACCCGTCTGCCGGCCTGAACGCGCGATGTTCTCGTCCGGCCCGTGCGCCAAGCGCCCGGGGTGGGCCCCCAACGTACTCGGCGAAGCGGTCCTGGGCCGCTCGCACAGGGCACAGGCCGGCAAGGCCAAGCTCCTGGAGATCGCCCGGCGCTGCCGGACACTACTCGGGTTGCCCGAAGACTATCGAATCGGGATCGTGCCGGGTTCGGACACCGGGGCGATGGAGGCGGCGCTCTGGTCGCTCTTGGGGCCGCGTGGGATCGATTGCCTGACCTGGGAGCAGTTCGGTCTGGCCTGGCAGAGGGATGTGCTCGGGCAGCTGAAGCTTCCGGATGTGAGGCGCATCGACGCCCCCTACGGCCGCTTGCCGGACCTCGCCACAGTCGACTGGGATCGCGATGTGGTATTCGTCTGGAACGGCACGACCTCCGGGGTGCGCGTCCCTGATGGGCGCTGGATAGCCGACGCAAGGGCGGGGCTCGCGATCTGCGACGCGACCTCGGCGGTCTTCGCCATGGATCTCCCCTGGGAAAAGCTCGATGTGGCGACCTTCTCCTGGCAGAAGGCCCTGGGGGGCGAGGCCCAGCACGGCATGCTGGTGCTCGGCCCACGGGCCGTCGAGCGGATCAACGGCTATGTGCCACCCTGGCCGATCCCCAAGGTCTTGCAGTTGACCAAGGGTGGTCGCCTCAACGAGGACATCTTCCAGGGCGGCGCGATCAACACCCCGTCGCTCCTGTGTGTGGAGGACTTCCTCGACGCGCTCTGCTGGGCCGAGGGGATTGGTGGCCTGCCCGCGCTCATCGCCCGCTCGAAGGCCAACTTCGATCGGGTGGATGCCTGGGTCGCCGAGACGCCCTGGGTGCAGTTCCTGGCCGAGGACCCCGCCACGCGTTCGACCACCTCCGTCTGTCTCAAGGTCGTGGACCCCTGGTTCACCGACCAGGGTCATGAGGCGCGCTGGCGGATCATCAAGCGCCTGTGTGCTATCCTCGAAAACGAGCATGCCGGCTTCGACCTCGCCGCCTATCGCGAGGCCCCGCCGGGACTCCGGGTATGGTGTGGTGCGACGGTGGAAGAGGGTGATGTCGCGGCGCTACTGCCCTGGATCGACTGGGCGTATCGACGGCTGAGGGAGGCGGCGCCATGCACAAGGTCCTGATTGCCGACGCCATCGCCGAAGAGGGCCTCACGTATCTACGTGCCCGGCCGGCGTTCGAGGTCGTGGTGGCCACGGGCGAGAGTCCCGAGGCCTTGGCATCCCGCATCGCGGACTGCGACGCGGTCATCGTCCGCAGCAGCACCCGAATCACGCGAGCGATCCTGTCCGCGGCCGAGCGCCTCCGGGTGGTCGGACGCGCCGGGATCGGCGTGGACAACATCGATGTCGAAGCGGCCACCGAGCGCGGGGTCGTGGTCCTCAATACCCCCGACGCGAATGCCACGACGACCGCGGAATTGACCGTCGCGCACCTGCTCTCCTTGAGCCGACATCTCCCCCAGGCCGATCGCTCGGTGCGGGCCGGAGAGTGGCGCCGGGCGTCCTTCCTGGGCACCGAGGTCGCGGGGAAGACACTCGGCGTCATCGGCTACGGCACCATCGGGCGGCTGGTGGCGGCGCGTGCCCTGGGCCTCAAGATGCGGGTACTGGCCCATGACCCGTATGTGACCCGCGAGGTGATGGAGGCCGACGGGGTGGGGCCGGTGGGGCTCGACGAGTTACTCGGCAGTGCCGATTATGTGAGCCTCCATTGCACCCTGAGCGAGAAGACCCGCAAGCTCTTGGACGCCTCCCGCCTCCGGCTCATGCGACGCGGGGCGCGACTCATCAATTGCGCACGCGGGGGGCTCGTGGACGAAGGGGCGCTCTTCGAGGCCTTGCGCACGGGACAGCTTTCCGGCGCGGCCCTCGATGTCTTCGAGCACGAGCCGCCACGGGGCTCCCCGCTCCTCGGACGACCCGACGTGGTCTTGAGCCCACACCTCGGCGCCTCGACCGAGGAGGCCCAGGTGGCCGCCGGGCTGGCCGTCGCGGAGCAGATCGCGAGCTACTTTGAGACGGGCGAGGCCATCAATGCCGTGAACCTCCCGCGCATCACGCCTGCCGAACTAAACCGCTTACGCCCTTACCAGGTGCTGGGCCACCGGTTGGGACAGTTGCTCGCGGCGCTGGTGCCGGGCCCCTTACAGGAGGTCGAGGTGGCCTTGCGCGGGCGTGCGGCCGAGCTCGACCCCCACCCGATCGCCAGCGAGTGCCTGGTCGGCCTCTTGGAGGCGGAGCTATCGGTGCCCGTGAACCAGGTCAACGCCCGGCATCTCGCACGCCGCCAAGGGATCACCTTGGTCGAGTCTCGCTCCCTGGAAACGGATGAATACCTCTCGCTGGTCACGGTGGCCGGCCGGTACAACGGCGGTCGCACCAGTGTCGCGGGGACCTTGCTCGGGGAACGGCACGCGCGGCTCGTGCGCATCGACGACTGCGAGGTCGAGAGCGTCCCGGAAGGAACCGTGCTCATCACCCGACACGAGGATCGACCCGGTGTGGTCGGCGCACTGGGTACCCTGCTCGGCCGGGAAGACGTCAATATCTCGCGTATGCAGGTCGGAGTGGCCTCGGGGCCGGAGGCCCTGGCGGTCATCGGGATCTCGCACCCCTTGAGCGCCGAAACGCTCAGGCGGGTGGCCGCGACCCCCGCCATCCATCAGGTGTATCAGCTCACCTTCTGAGAGGGTTATGAATGGCCTTGGGCCCGCCCTTCGAGGTCGTGTTCTTCGACTGCGACAGCACCCTCTGCGCTATCGAGGGGATCGACGAGCTGGCGAGGCGCTCCGGGGTAACAGCCGAGGTCGCGTCGCTGACCGAAGCCGCGATGGACGGCCGGCTGCCACTGGAAGCCGTCTATGGGGAGCGTCTTGATAAGACCCGACCGGGACGTGATGCGGTAGAGTGGCTCGGGGAGCGCTACGTACAGGCGCTCGTGGAAGGGGCGCACGAGGTGGTCGGGACGCTCACGACGCTCGGTAAGGAGGTCCACATCGTGAGCAGCGGGATCCGTCAAGCCGTGCTTCGTGTCGGCGAGACCTTGGCGATCCCGGCCGAGCGCGTGCATGCCGTCGAGGTGGTCTGGGATGCCGCCGGGCGATACATCGACTACGACCGGGGCTCGCCACTGACGCGTGCCGGCGGGAAGGCCACGGTATGTCGGGCCGCGCTGCGTAACGGGGTGGCGGCGGCCATGGTGGGAGACGGCGTCACGGACCTCGAAGCGGCGGCCGCGGGGGTCTATGTCATCGGTTTTGGCGGCGTCGTCCGTCGGCCGGCAGTGTCTCGACAGGCGGACGTTTTCGTACCCGGTCCGACGCTCCGCCCGCTGCTCGAGGTGCTCTTGGGAGTCGCCGAACGACGGTCGATCGGGAAGAACGACCGTTGCCCAGGGGAGTAATGCACGCCGCCCGCCCCTGGCGTTCATGCAACCTAATAGTGTCCCGTGTACGGCACGGTCTTGACTTTGCTAGGTGAAGTCGCTCGACCCGCGAGACGCACGAGCCAGCAAGCCTGAGGTTTCCGAACACGACATCATGCCCAAAGTCTTAGGTATAGCCATGCACGGTGGCTCGCTCGAAGATGCCGTCGATCGGGTGATCTCTCTGTGTGGTTCCGCTCAACACAAGGACAACCATCTGGTCAGCGCGACCAGTGCCCACGGGCTCGTCTTCGCCAGGCGACACGCGGCGTTTCGAAGGGTCCTGAAGGGTTTCTTCTTGAACCTGCCGGATGGCAAACCGATCGCCTGGGCGGGACGGCGCCTAAAGGGTGCGGCCGCCATGCGGCAGTGCCGAGGCAGCGACTTCTTCATGGCCGTGATCGACCGTTCGGCGGATAGGCCTATCAAGCACTTCTACTGCGGCGGTAAGACCGGAGTCGCGGCCAAGCTGCGAGATGTCTGCGCGGATCGATACGGGAATCGGAACTGCGTGGGGGTGTTTTTCCCACCGTTTCGCGAGATGAGCGACCAGGAGCTTCAGGCACTCGCCGGTGAGATCAACCGCAGTGACGCGGATATCGTGTGGGTAGGCTTGAGCACCCCCAAGCAGGAGGTGTTCGCGACCCGTCTGGCGCGGTTCACCCGCGTGCATGTCCTCGCCACGATCGGGGCCGCATTCGACTTTCATGTGGGAAACGTCAAGGAGGCCCCAGGGATCTTCAGGCGATTCGGGCTCGAGTGGTTCTACCGCTTGTGCACCGAGCCGCGGCGCTTGTATCGGCGGTACACCGAGGTGGTGCCGCTGTTTATTCTCTATAATTTGATCGATCTGGTCAGGGCCGGCGCGGGCAAGACGGATGACCTGACCGACACAGGAGAAAGGTGTGGCGTATGACCGCAAGAAAGACTGCTTTGGTGTGTGGGGCCGGTGGCTTTATCGGCAGCCATCTGGTGAGGCGGCTCAAGCATGAGGGGTACTGGGTGCTCGGCGTCGACCTCAAGTACCCGGAGTTCAGCGATACGGCCGCAGATGAGTTCGTCAAAGGCGATCTGCGTGACCAGACGATGTGCAAAGGGGTGCTCGACCGACCCTACGACGAGGTGTATCAACTGGCCGCCGACATGGGCGGCGCCGGATACATCTTTACGGGGGACCATGACGCGGACGTCATGCACAACTCCGCGACGATCAACCTCAACATCGCGGAACGGGCGCGGCTTTGCGGTGTGAAGAAGGTCTTCTATTCCTCTTCGGCATGCATGTACCCGGCGTACAACCAGGAAGACCCGGACAACCCCAAATGCTCGGAAGACTCCGCGTATCCTGCGGCGCCGGACAGCGAGTATGGGTGGGAGAAACTCTTCAGCGAGCGCTTGTATCTGGCCTACCGTCGAAACCACGGGCTCTGCGTGCGGATCGCTCGATTTCACAACATCTTCGGGCCCGAAGGGACATGGCACGGCGGCCGTGAGAAGGCCCCCGCGGCACTGTGCCGCAAGGTCGCGGAAGCAGCCGATGGCGGCCGGATCGAGATCTGGGGTGACGGTAAGCAGACGCGGTCGTTCCTATACATCGATGAGTGTCTGGAAGCCGTCCGGCGTCTGATGCAATCCGATTTCACCGGCCCCGTCAACGTCGGCTCCCAAGAGATGATCAGCATCAACGAGTTCGCGAGGATGGTGATCCGGATCTCGGGAAAGACGCTCGCCATCAAGAACATCGATGGCCCGATCGGGGTCCGGGGCAGGACCTCGGACAACGCGCTCATTCACACGGCGCTGGGGTGGACACCGTCCATGCCGCTGGAAGAAGGCATGCGCCGGACCTATTCCTGGATAGCCGAGCAGGTAAGCCTCGCCGCTCCGATGCGGAGCGCGGCGCTCGGTGGTGCCTCCCTTCCGATTTTGAGCGCCGTCTAGCCGCAGATCGCTGGCGGGCTGGCCCGATGGCCCTGGACCCGATCGTAGGTCGCAAACAGTTGGCCGCAGGCGACGCCGATCGGCTCCTGGTAGTGGAGGCCGCTCAGGGTGAAATCCACAGGTGGGCACAGGCGCGGGCCGTTCAACAGGGTATCGAAGGATTCTCCACCGAGGAGGCGGTGTGCGTGGGTGAGGTACAGTCGATCGACGGCGCCGGCCGTCAGCAAGGTCGACAAGACGCCGGGGCCTCCGATGGCGCAGATGCTGTTGAAACCATGGGTGCCTAGCACCTCGATCAGTGCGGCGCCGCACACCCCTCGCCCCGCCCCCGTTAGCAGGACCGCGGCGCCCGCAGTTTCCAGTGCCCTTAGCTGTTCCGGCGGCGCCTCTATCCCGGTGGCGATGTACAGGGGCCGCCCGAGCCGCCCGATGATCTGCGCCACAGGAAAATCGAGCTGCCGGCTGAGGACCACGATGGCCGGTTGCGCGGCGAGCCCGTGACTCCGGCGCCAATCAATGAGATCCCGGTACTCGGCTGCGGTGCTCACCGGCGGCAGATCCTGGGCCCGACCACGGGCCAACTGGCGTAGATAACGGCCGCTCGTCACGATGGCGTCGGCTTGCGCGGCCAGCTCCTGGAAGAGGCGCCAGTCGTCCGGGTTGGTGATCGCCTCCGGTACCAGCCGCTCGCCGGTTTGCGAGTGGTCGAGCGCGATGCGCCCATCCAGGCTCATGATGAAGTTGCTGTAGACGTAAGGCCGCGGGCGAGTCGGAGAGGGACGCAAAGTGGAGGCATGGCCGAGATAGAGACCGGTCAGTGAGACGGTCCGCACCGGCGCCGGGAAGAGGCGGATGAGTGTCGGCACGGGTTTACGGCGAGGTGGCGATGATCCCTTCCCGCGCGCGCCGGTCGCTATATACGTGCCCGGTTACGGGGTTGCTCCGGGGTTGCAGGTTTCAGTAAACCCGCGACACCCGATAACCGAGGCCTTCGAGTAGCGCCAGCACGCCGCGCTCGCCGGCCAGGTGCAGGGCGCCGATGGCAATGAAAGATGATCCCCCGGCTAGCCGGGGTGCCATGCGCTCGACCATGATACGGTTCCGCTTCCATAATAGGCTCTCCATGAGCCGGCTGTAGCGGTCTTGCCCGCTGGCTTGATATCTCTCGGCCAGGGCCATGAGCATTCCGAGGTCGCGATCGAGATAGGCGCGCAATAGCCCCGCGACCTCCAGTTGTATGGCGTCGTAATGGCACACGGCATCGTTGAGGAGTGCGATCTGGTCGTTCAGGGGCAATCCGCCGAGCGCCGCCGCCTGTTCCTCGACCGACTCCAGACCCTGTACTGCCTTGCCACTTTCCCGCGCCTTGTCCATGAGCGCCAGATCGAGCGCCACGAGATCGGTGGGCGGCGGTAAGTTCAGGGTCGTAAAGACGACCCAGGGCCTCAAGCGCAGGGCCGCCTCGCGGGGGATGGCGTAGCGCTCCAAGAGGGGCGCGGCGCGCTCGAAGAGTGGCTGGCCGATCTCGGTGGGGAGGGTCTTGCCCGGTTCGAGGAGCATGTGCGTGGAGAACGCCGCCAGCCCGCCCTCGTCGAGCATGACTTCGATGACCAGGCCGCGACTCTTCTCGAAGACGTCGGCCACGGGCTCGGGCAAGGGCAGGACGCGCGGGTCACCGATGTGGATGGTTCCAAAGACATG
This sequence comes from Gammaproteobacteria bacterium, assembly GCA_013697045.1. Classification (GTDB taxonomy): domain Bacteria; phylum Pseudomonadota; class Gammaproteobacteria; order JACCXJ01; family JACCXJ01; genus JACCXJ01. The sequence continues at coordinate 10,300 of JACCXJ010000063.1, forward strand.
GCTCCCTGGGTACCCGGCCTTCGTAACCTGAAACAAGAGGCCGCTGTCGAAGCGCCCGCTGTGCCGGGCTACGGATCCGGTCGCCGGCAGCGGTTCGCAGTCGAACGCCCATACGCTGGGTGGGCTCCAAGCGCCGATCAGTAGCACGAGCGCTACGATGCTCATGAATCGAGCGCCACGGCCGCGTGCCGTTTTTTCAGCGACATTGCCAAGCGGCTTTATGCTTACTATAGATATCATGTGGCTATAGATATCATGTGGGGATCCTTACGAGGCAACGGCGCGATGTAGTTCGGGCTCGGCCGCGAAGGCGGCGACCGCCCGCACCGCCTCCCGGCGATCTATGGTGCGGTGCGGCCCGTGCTCATGCGACACGGCATGCCCGTACAGCCGACTGAGCGAGGCCTGGGGTCCGGTCTGCCGGGTATCGGAGAGGGCCGCGAGGACCTCTGCCGCGCCCTGTGGATTGTTGCAGACCAAGAGCATATCGCAACCTGCCTCGAGGGCGGCTCGGGCCCGATCGGGATAGCCGCCGGCACCCGCCGCGCCGGCCATGCAGAGATCGTCGCTCACGACCACCCCATCGAACCCCAACGCCGTCCGCAAGACCCGCTTGAGCCAGGCAGGCGAGAACCCGGCCGGCCGGTCGTCCACCTGCGGGTACACGACGTGGGCCGGCATGATGCCATCGAGGACCGCCCGGGCGAGCCGTGCGAACGGTACCAGGTCGGTTCGCGCTATGCCGGCATAGGGGCGATCATCTATCGGGATCTCGATATGGGAGTCGGCACCAACCGAGCCGTGACCGGGAAAGTGCTTACCGACCGCGGCCATGCCCGCCTCCTGCATGCCTTCGATATAGGCCGCTGCCAGCCCGGCCACCGTTTCGGGGTCCCGATGGAAGGCGCGCTCGCCGATCACGGCACTCTGCCCGATCCCGAGGTCGAGGACCGGAGCGAAGCTCAGATCCACACCGACGGCGCGGAGCTCCGCGGCCATGACGAGACCGCACAGGTACGCCATGCGTCGGGCTTCGAACGGGTCGCGATCATGAAGCCGTCCGAGCGCGGCGCACGGCGGGAGCGCGGTGAACCCGGCGCGAAATCGCTGCACCGGTCCGCCCTCGTGGTCCACGGCAATCAGGAGCGGCGGGCTCCTCAAGGCGTGCAGCGCCGTGCATAGCGCCGTGATCTGCTGGGGGTCGATGTAGTTGCGGGTGAACAGGATGACCCCGCAGCACTGCGGGTGCAGCAAGAGCTCCTGTTCCTCGACCGAGGGCTCGGTGCCGAGGAGATCCAGCATCACGAGGCCAGACATCGAAAACGGTCCTCGCCGAGAGGCGTGTCGAGTGTCGAACGCCACGCAGGAGTGCCTCGTGTAGATGCGGTGCGGATGGACGATGTCGGCATGCGGATCTCAGGGTAGTGCTCGGACAGGGGCTCGGGGTCCACGGATGGGTCTCGAGATCATAGAATAGTGCAGGACCAGACCCCAAGTCCCAGAAATCCAGCCGCATGCACGATTCCACCCGCATCGAGATCGACCTCGGCCAGCAGTGCCTCACGCTTTTTCGGGGTAGGGAGAGGCGCGCGGTTTATCCGGTGTCCACCGGCAAGAATGGTGCGGGCGAATCGCGGGGTAGCGAGTGTACACCGCGCGGCCGGCACGCGATCGATGAGAAGATCGGTCACGGATGCGCCGTGAACACCGTGTTCGTGGCGCGCCGGCCGACCGGCGAGGTGTATACGCCGGCATTGCGGGAGCAGTATCCCGGCCGGGACTGGATCCTGACGCGCATCCTATGGCTCACCGGGCTCGAACCCGGGCGCAACCAGGGAGGCGATGTCGATACCCGCGGCCGCTACGTCTATATCCACGGCGCGCCCGACGAAGTACCCATGGGTGTCCCTGGCTCACGCGGATGCGTGCGCATGCGGAACTCGGACATCGTGGCGTTGTTCGATGCCGTCTGGGTCGGCACCGGCGTGGTGATCACGCCGGATTTACAGTCAATGCCAGATTTATATAGTCAATGAAGACGCCCTCGTGCCGCGCTCCCCGAGCCTGAACCCCATGCCTTGGAGCCCGGCGGCGCTGTGCTCCCTCCTCGTGAAGATCGCCGACGATTGGTTCTATGTCCCCAGATGGAAGAAGCTCGACCGAGT
>JACCXJ010000138.1 GCA_013697045.1 Gammaproteobacteria bacterium
GGATCTGGGCCTTGGTCAGGGGATCCTCGGGTGCCGCGAAAGGGAGCTTGTCGATGACCACGAGCGACAGCGCCTCGCCGCGCACGTCCACGCCTTCCCAGAAGCTCTGGGTCCCGAGGAGCACCGAAACTTCGCCCGTGCGAAAACGCCTGAGTCAAGGTTGGGGTGACGAAGGAACCCCAACGTAACCCCATCTGCCGCGAAACGTTGGGGTTCGTTCCTCACCCCAACGGCCCTAGGATACCGATCGCGCCCGGAACAAAACCGTGCGACTCGGCGATGTATAAGGAAGGCTCACGGCAACCGGCTGACCGAGGAGACGTTTCACCAGATTCTTAATGGAGTACACCAGCCCGTCTATGCGTATCCGTTTGATTTGCACTAGCTCGAATCCAGCCTGTTCCAGGAAGCGGCGGATGTGCCGTTCTCCGGCAAATACCAAATGATCGGGCAACGTCAGCGGGCCGGGAAAGTAATTCCTGTTACCGATGTCTCCAGCGTTGCCGGTTTCGAGCAGGACTTCGCCGTTCGGGGTCAACACGCCCTTGATCTCCTGCAAAAATTGCTTGAAGTCGGGAACGTGCGAAAACACGTTGATGACCGAAACCACGCCGTACTTATCATTGATGTCGCTGAGGTAGCCTTCGCGTACGGCAACACCGCGTGCCTTCGCCTGCGCCACCTTCGGTTTCATCGGCTCCAGTCCCTCGACCCGGCTGCCGGCCGGCACGACCTTGGCAACCGCCTCCACGACTTCGCCGAATCCCGCGCCCACGTCGAGCCAAGAAATCGGCTCGCCTTTCTCGACGACGTCGCGAAACATCTCGGCCACGACCTTTCGATACTGCTCTACCTTGGCGGACACTCTTCTGCTGACGACGTTCAGTTGCAACGTTTCTTCCCGGTGCGCGCCCGCCCGCACCGCCCGGTCGATCGTCGCCAGCGACGGACGCGGATTCACGTAGATGAGGCCGCAATCGGAACAAGTTACGGCGCAGAACCCGTTCTCGGCCGCCCACGGAGAATACTTCTCGCCTGCACACAGCGGGCAAGCAATGGTTTCGATGTTTATTTCCGCTATTTCGTTCACGTGAGGGTCAGCCATCCGAAAGTTGAAAAGTCGCTCATGTTATACCGAACCGATGCCGAGCAAGCGGTCGTAAACGGCGATCAGTGCCGGCGCCGATTGCTCTTCCCAATTATGTCCATCGTGCATGACGTATTGAATCCGCTGGCGCCGTGCCCGACGCGGGTCACGAAGGGCGGGAGCGCGGCGACGATGGCGCGGGCCCGTTCCACCGTCACCGATCGCGGACTCTGGGCGTGAAACACGAGCCCGACGGCATCCGTCCCGAGGCGCGCCGCCAAGACGCCGTCCTCCGGCCGCGTGATCCCGCAGATCTTCACACGCACCGGCGGACCGCCGCGCCGATTCGCCCTCATGTCCTTGTATTAACGACCACGCCACTAGCCAGGGCGCCTCCGATGATGGGCCACGGCGACGACCTGTACCGCATCCTGATGCACTCGATAGACGATACTGAACGGAAAGTTCGGCAGCATGAACCGACGCGTTCCATAATCGTAGCGCTTCCAACGTTCCGGTGCATTGCAGATTTCCCGCACAGCCCAAGCGACCTCCGTCGCGAACGCTCTTGCTGCAATTTCGCTTCGTTCCGCATACCAAGCCCGAGCTTCCAAAAGTTCTGCCTCGGCAGCGGCATGAAAGCGCACGATCAAGATTCGTCGCTCGCTGCACGGAACAGCTTCGCCTTCACCTCTTCCCAGGGGACCAAGGAAACAGAGCCAGAATCGAGCTCCTCTATTCTGCGCGCAATCTCGCGCGTCCACGCCTCCTCGACGTCAGGGTCTGGTTCGCGCTCAATGCTTTCTAAGCTCCGATGCCTCGTCGAAAAAGTCCACAACTGATCTAGCCATTATGTCTTCTCCTCTTAGACGCCCAAGCGGCGCAGCCGACAATCCGTCTCGCCTTCATTGGTCTTGAAGCCCTGCAAGAAGCACTCAGCCCAAGTGGTGTGACTCACGTAATTTCTCCAGGCGGAAGTCGGCTACGACACTCTAGCACACTCACCGGGCACCGCGCTGGATCCGCCGCAGAGAAAACACGGCCTGCTGCCCGCGGCCAGCTAGCCGCTTCATGCCCACCCGATTCCTCTATCAGCGTCGTCACCTCGGACGAGAGGTGTTTCCTTTACCCACACGCGTAACCTCTTTCACGGCAACCTTCTCCCGGAGGGCGACGGGACTTCCAGATCCGTTGAGCTCGGTCGGTGTGACATCGGCTCCGTGAGGATCGGACCACCGGACGCAAAGAACGATTGGACGTCGCTGAGCTCGGAAGTGCGGCGCATCGGGGGGAGGGCGGTCAGGAACATTTGGCCATAGGAGCGGGTATGGATGCGCGGATCGCACAGCATCAAGACCCCGCGTTCCTCCGGTCCGCGGATGAGCCGTCCCACGCCCTGCTTGAGCGCGATGACGGCCTCCGGGACCTGATACTCCAGGAAGGGGTTGCGGCCGTCGCGCTCGATCCGCTGGATCTGGGCCTTGGTCAGGGGATCCTCGGGTGCCGCGAAAGGGAGCTTGTCGATGACCACGAGCGACA
>JACCXJ010000173.1 GCA_013697045.1 Gammaproteobacteria bacterium
AGCCGTGATGCACGAGGGTGGCGAGTCGGACAGTCTCATAGTACCTGAGAAGCAACCGAACAATATGGAGGCATGGACCCTGATGGGTGGCTATGGTGAGCCCTACACGGGCACGCAGGTGGAAACGCCGGAGACAGCCAAGGGTGAACCTAAAGTCCTCTGTCGGGGACATGATGAAATGGCGGAGGTTGTGGAGGGAAGGGGACTGGCCAAGGGGAATTCGGTTGAGCGAAACAGGGGCCGGACACAGCGCCGGGTTGCCTTGTCACATGAGCTTGGCCGAGTACGCCGGCCTAGCAACGCCTGTGCGTCATTACCCAAGGCAGGAGCCCGGTGCGGTAATTCCGCACGCCGGGATCTGTGCGGGGGGTGCCGGGTAACCGGTATCCCTACCGCGACCATCACCTAAGTACGGGCTGTCGTGCGACAGAAGACGAACATCTCCGTTGCATTGCAGCGGGAGCCAGCTGAGAAGATCGCAAACGCCATCATGGCGTTTATTGGCGAAGTTCCGACAACGACCGCAAGAAGGAGCAAAGCTCCGGAGGTCACTGCAAGGTCGAAAGCAAACCACTCTGCCGCGAAAGCAGCACTTGCAGCCGGCACATTGGCGCTTCCTCCTGGACCCGTCGGATGGCTAACCATTCTTCCCGAAATGATTGCCGTGTGGAAGATTCAGGCGCAGGCGGTCTCGGACATCGCTGCACTGTATGGGAAGAAGTCTACGCTTAGGAGGTTCGAATAACTCAAAGAGCTATCGGCAAGGGGATTTCAAGATGGCTACCCATAATCGGCGCTGTTGGTGTCGGTGGATATGCGTACTATGACACGGTACAAGTGGCAAAGACGGCAATGGACCTGTTCGGAAGCTCGATCGATATTGAGCCGCCGGCGAGTGATGCCTAACCAGTAACCAGTAAGGATTGAGACGACCTGAAAGGTCGTTTCAATCCTTTGTTCAAGAAGCCCGGTTGCGGGCAGGGGGCTTTAGTAAGGGGAAAGCTTCAGCAGCGGGCGGGTAGCGTGGGGAGGGATGGCGGTGGCTTGAGGGGTAGACCGGTCAGAGTAGCAGTAGCGGATGCGTTTGGGGTGGGTTTTCTGAGCGCAGATGAGGGCAAGGAACCCATCCGGCAAGGCAAAGTTGGCGTTGGGGAAAAGGGGGCCCTGGCCCGGAGGAAATACCGAGCGCAGAGGCCCCTGGCAAGGGTGGTGGTGGCTATGGTTTATCCATTTGCTGCGAGGGCGGTCGAGCCCGGGGGCCCGGCACTCATGGGCAAAGGCCGAGTGCTGCGGGGGTACGCACCGCGCTATGGAAGCGCAGTGGCCCGCCGCAGGCCCGGCAGATCGGTTCATCCTGTACCTCATAAAAGCCGGGCTCCTGCCCGTTCGGTTGTGACCAAGGGGGTAGCTCGATCTCGGGCACGGTCACGGTGAAGCCGTGGGCCAGTTCGACCAGGGCCTTGATGTCCTCCAAGGGCAGCTTGGCGGTGGGCGAGAGGAAGCCGTAATAGCGGACTTTCATGAAGCCTTTGGGCAATACATGCTGGAGGAAACGGCGGATGAACTCCAGTGGATCGAGCGTGAGGGTCCTCAAACGAGTGCTGCCGGGTTTTTTGTAGGAGAAGGAGACAGCGTTTTCCTCGACCTTGAGGATGCGGTGATCGGAGATGGCCACCTTGAAGACGTAGGGGGCGAGATACTGGATCGGCCTCGGCGTTGGAGACCGCCTGGCAGTTGACGTTCCAGTCCTGCTGCCAGGTTTCGGAGGGATCTGATCGAGCAGTGCGGCCTTGCGGATCCGCGCGCGGCACTTGCCGCGGAAGAGTCGTGAGAGGGCTTTCACGGGCAAGAAGAAGCTGGGGCTCGAGGCATACCAGGCGGCCATCCTCGGAGGAGAGTGCCCCGCCCGGCACCACGTAATAGATGTGGGGGTGATACTGCAGCTGTCGGCCCTAGGTGTGGAGCACACCGAAGAAGCCGGCTCGATCGGCGCCGAGAAAGCGGGGATCGTGCACCAGGGCCTTGATGGCTTGGGAGGAGGCCGCGAACAGCGCGTCGTAGCCCAGTTCCTGGTGGCTGCGCAGAAACGCGCGCAGGGGCTCGGGCACCGTGAAGGTGAGCATGAAGTGGTGGCCTGGCAGTTGGCGTTGCAGCCCCCGCTCGAGCCACTGCTGGGTCTTGCGGTGCTGGCACTGGGGGCAATGACGGTTGCCGCAGGCGGCCGGGAGGATGTGAGGATGGCCGCAGTCCTCGCACTGGTAGCAGACCGAGCCATAGGCCTCGGTGCGGCATTGGCAGATGGCCTCGATGACCTTGTGATGTTGGGCAGGGATCTGCTCGCCGAAGCGCGCCAGGTACTCCGGTCCGAAGCGCTGGAAGATCTGTTGGATGGCACCCATCTCACAGCCCTCCCATCAGCGTGTTGATGCGGGCGTAGGCGTCCTCCTGGCCCTTGCGGGTCAGATGCAGATACACCATGGTGGTTTCCAACTGCGCATGGCCGAGGTATTGTTGGATCACCCTGAGGTTGACCCCGGCCTCGAGCAGATGGGTGGCATACGAATGCCTGAGCGTATGGACCGAACTCGCAGAGCATGCGCAACGCGCGCACATAGGCCTCCTGGGTGCGCTCGCCGAGACCGTTGAGTTGAAGGGCATCGATCGCTTTTTGGTACCATTCGGTCATCATGATGTGTCTCCTCTTCTGGGTTGAACCAGTAGCCGCGGGATGCGACCTGGTGAGGAAAGTAAAGCTGACCGAGTGGCGGGTGGGACAGGGGGACGGAGCAAGGCCGAGGCTACATACCCAGCCGTGCCAGACTCACAGAGACTCTGCCGCGCAGCGGCTTACTTGAACCAGCGGTTGCAGGCGACGGTCCTCGCGCTGCGCGCTCGGCCCGCGCGTGAACCGCGGCGTTAGACGACTCCGGTGCGAAGGCGGGGATCAGACAAGCTTCGCGCGGGTATTAAGCCAGACTCAAATGACTAACCCAAAGGAGAACGAGACGATGAAGGCGGTACTTGTCCCCGCATTTATGTTTCTGTCGAGTTGCCTGATGGCGCTGGCGTGGCTTGGACACCTACGGTTTCGCGATAAGATCGGCTTCTGGACCGCCCTCGGCGCAAGTTGGCTTCTAGTCCTGCCCGAGTACGTCCTCAACGTTGCGGCCACGAGGTTCGGATACGGCACATACAACGGCGCTCAGATGGCCTGCTTTCATTTGGCGTTCGGAGTGGTCTGCGTCGCGCTCGTCTCCCACTTTGTGCTCGGCGAAAGTTTTGCTCTCTCTCAGATGCTCGGACTTGTGTTGTTGGTGGTTGCGATAGTGCTCATTACATACCGTCCCTAAGCGGCTTGAGGAGTGCGCGTAGAAGCCAGGAGGTATAACCGATAAGGATTGAGACGACCTGAAAGGTCGTTTCAATCCATTGTTCAAGAAGCCCGGCATCGGGCACGGGCTTTTTATAAGGGGAAAGCTTCAGCAGCGGGCGGGTAGTGTGGTGAGGGATGGTGGTGGCTGGGGGGTGAACCGGTCAGAGTAGCAGTGGCGGATGAGTTTGGGGTGGGGTTTCTCGGTTCAGATGGGGGCAAGGGACATGTCCGGCAAGGCAAAGTTGGCTGGAACAGGCCACCGGCACGGTGGACGCGCTTCGCATGACGCTCCGGTTTAGTTAGTCGTGTGTGAGCGCAGACCTTATCCTGAACCCGAGGTCCGCGAGCGCAGAACAGACCGGGGCACGGTCCGGGCCGACATGGACCGCGTGGGCTGAAAACTCGCGGCGTTCGCGGTAGTTCGCCCTTAGCGCGTCGAACGATCGGCCGAGCGCCCCCCGCGCTCCGGACAGACAGGCCCGCAGGGTCCGATCGTCGTCGCGGACATCATAGGCCAGAAGGACCGCTTCCCGCTGTGCGTCCTCCGGTGACTGCGAGACCAACGTGATCTCCCGTCCCATCGGGCTCGACGCGGACCAACGTCCGGAGATCGCAAAGAGCTCGCACGCGGCGGCATGTAGCATCGATGTCGCCCGGAGCTTGGCGTCGGCGCTATATCCCGCGATATGGGGGGTCGAAAGGGTGGAGCGGCTCGCCAACTCGGGATCGATGTGTGGCTCGCCTTCCCAGCAGTCGATGACGGTGGCCATATGGTCCTGGCGTGCCAAGCGCCGTTTCAGGGCGGATTCATTCACGATCCCGCCACGCGCCGTATTGATCAGGATCACATCGGATTTCATCCGCGACAAGGCCTCTCGCCCGATCAAACCCTGGGTGGGGTAGGGGCCTTGGTTCGCCAAGGGCACGTGCAGGGTCACGATGTCGGCGCCAAGGGCCTCGTCCAAGGGCCGGTATCGGGCGTCGCCGGTGCTGTCGGCGAGGGGCGGGTCGTTGATCACGCATCGGATGCCGACCGTGGAGAAAAGCCGGACGACCCGGGACCCCACCTGGCCGCAGCCGATCACCCCGGCCGTCGTCTCGCGTAAACAGAGACCGCGCGCCTCAGCCAGGACCAGGACGGCGCTCACGACGTACTCGGCGACTGCCTGGGCGTTGCTGCCGAGGGCAGCGGCGAAGGCGATCCCTCTGTGAGAAAGGTACGTGCGATCGATGTGGTCGACGCCGCTGGTCGCCGTGCCCACGAAGCGCACACGGCTGTCTTGAAGGAGCCGCGCATCGACCCGCGTCACCGAGCGCACGAGCAACACGTCGGCATGGCGGACCAGGAAGGGCGTCCACTCGCGCCCCGGCACGAGTTGGACGTCACCCAGATCGGAAAACGCCTCTTCGACCGCGGCGATGTTCGGATCGGCAATGACCTTCATGCCAGAACTCTCCCTCCCCTGTTCGTGCTGTTTACGAACGGGGGAGGGTAGGGTGGGGGTCCGCCGCAACGCCTTTACCCCCACCCTAACCTCCCCCGCTTCGCAGGGGAGGGGACCAGTCAAGGCGAAACGACGGTTACAGGATGCGCGAGGACGCGGGAGCGTCCCGATCTCGAATCAAGGCCGGCGGTCCACCTCGGCACCCTCCTTCTTGACGGGCGCCCGCACCAGGTCCGCGCGGGAGACGCCCAGCCACATGACAATGGGGCTCGCTACCAGCGCCGAGGAGTAGATGCCGAACAGGATCCCGATCGTCAGCGCGAGCGCGAAATAGTGCAGCGTCTCGCCGCCAAACAACAGCATGGAGAGCACGGCGAGCTGGGTACACCCGTGCGTGATGATGGTGCGCGACATCGTGCGTGTGATGGCATTGTCGATGATGTCCGGCACGGTGGCGACGCGCATCTTGTGGAAGTTCTCGCGCACGCGATCAAACACCACCACCGATTCGTTCACCGAGTAACCGAGGACCGCGAGCACAGCCGCCAGCACGCTGAGCGAGAAGTCCCATTGGAAGCACGCGAAGAACCCGAGGATGATAACGATGTCGTGCAGGTTGGCGATAATGGCCGCCAAACCGAACTTCCATTCGAAGCGGAACCACAGGTAGATGACAATACCGAACGAAACGAACAAGAGCGCGAGCCCCCCGTTCTCCAACAGCTCCTCGCCGACCTGCGGCCCCACGAACTCTACGCGCCGCAGCTCCGCGCTGCGATCGACCTTGCGCAGCGCGGCCAGCACGGTCTCGGAGATCTCCGCATTCCCCGCGCCCTGCTTGGCCGACAGTCGGATCAGCACGTCCCTCGGGCTGCCGAAGTTCTGTACCGACACATCGTGGTAGCCAATTCCCGCGACGGCCTCGCGGATCCTGGGTAGATCGGCCGGCTGGCCATAGCTCACTTCCATGACCGTACCGCCCGTGAAGTCCACCCCCAGGTTCAGTCCCTTGATGGTCAAGAACAACACCGCGAGGATGAACGTGACCAGTGAGATCACATTGAACGCCAACGCATGGCGCATGAACGGGATGTCTTTGCGGATCTTGAAGAATTCCATGTCGCGTTGCCCTACTTTAAAACGTATAAAAATAAGGCCGGAGGCGAGCTAGGCCCACCTCGTGTTACCGATGGCGATCCTCGCAACCTTGCGGCGCCCGCCGTAGATGAGATTGACCATGCTGCGCGAGACCATGACGGCGCTGAACATGGAGGTCAAAATGCCGAGACACAATACCACGGCGAAACCGCGGATCGGGCCGCTACCGAAACTGAACAAGGCCACGCCGGCGATCAAGGTCGTGACGTTGGTATCCAGGATGGTGCCCCACGCGCGGTCATAGCCCGCGCTGATGCTCGCCTGCGGCGTGTTGCCGTTACGCAGCTCTTCGCGGATGCGCTCGTTGATGAGCACGTTGGCGTCGATCGCCATCCCGATCGTGAGGGCGATGCCGGCCATGCCGGGTAACGTGAGCGTCGCCTGGAGGAGCGACAAGAGCGCGATGAGCAGGCACACATTGACCCCGAGCGCCACGACCGCGGTCACGCCGAACGTGTGGTAATAGGCGATCATGAACACCGCAATCGCGGCGAAACCGACCCAGGTGGAATGAAAACCGCGCTGGATGTTGTCCTGGCCGAGGCTCGGCCCGATTGTGCGCTCCTCGATGATGCTGATGGGCGTGGCGAGCGAGCCGGCCCGCAGGAGCAGGGCGAGGTTGCGGGCCTCCTCGGTGCTGTCGAGGCCGGTGATCTGGAAGCGCTTGCTCAATTGCTCGCGGATGGTGGCGACGTTGATGACCTCCTCGACGGTGCGCTTGACCTTCACTTGCTTACCACCCACGGTCTTGGTGTCCACCTTGTTCTCGATGAACACTACCGCCATGGGCCGACCGACGTTGTCCTTGGTGGCACGGCTGAAGATCCCGGCGCCCTTGCTATCGAGGGTGATGAACACGGCCGGCTGGCCTTCGGTCTGGTCGATGCCGGAGGCGGCATTGACGATGCGGTCGCCGGTCAGCATCACCTGGCGTTTCAAGAGTATAGGCCTACCCTTGCGGTCCCGATACAGCTTGGCGCCGACCGGCACCTTGCCCGCCGCGGCGGCCTCTGGATCACCGTCTTCGTGCACCATGCGAAACTCCAAGGTCGCGGTGGCCCCGAGGATCTCCTTGGCGCGTGCGGTGTCCTGAACCCCGGGGAGCTGCACCACGATGCGCCCCTCGCCCTGCTGCTGGATGATGGGCTCCGCGACCCCGAGCTCGTTCACGCGATTGCGCAGCGTGGTCAGGTTCTGCTGCAGGGCCAGCTTGCGCTGTTCCTTGACATATTCGGGTTTGACCTTGAGCCTGAGCGCCGGGTCCGGTCCCTGGTTCACTTCGGCCGAGGTCAGGTCGGAGGCCTCCTCGGCGATGACCGCCGCCGCCTTGGAACGGCTCTCGGCATCGCGGAAGATCACGAGGATACCGCCGTCCTCCTCGCGCGCTACGGTCTTATAGCGCAGCTTGTTGTCGCGCAGGAGCGAGCGGAGATCGGACACGAAGCGCTCCTCGACCATGCGCTCGGCGGCTTGCATGTCCACCTCCATGAGGAAATGGACCCCGCCACGGAGATCGAGACCCAGGAACATGGGCTCGGCACCGATGGCGCGCAGGAACGCCGGGGTCGCGGAGGCGAGGTTCAAGGCCACCACGTAATCGTCGCCGAGCGCGTTCGCGACGACCTCCTTGGCTTTGAGCTGGCGCTCGGTGTCGTCGAAGCGCACCAGGATGCTGCGCGGGCCGCGTTCCAGCGCCAGGGGCTTGAGCCCGGCGCCCTTGAGCGCGTCCGCGATCCGCCCCTCTAATGCGGCGTCGATGGGCGCACCTCGCACCGGGTTGACCTGCAGGGCCGGGTTGTCGCCGTACAGGTTGGGCAGCGCATAGATCACCCCGAGCGCGAGCACGATCAGGATCAACAGGTTCTTCCACAAGGGATAGCGATTCATCGAGGCGCCTGGCGGGGCGTGCTAGAGGGGGGACTTGACGGTGCCCTTGGGGACCGTATTGGAGATGGCCTGGCGCTGGACCTTGACCTTGATGTCGCCGCCGAGATCGATGAGCACGAAATTGTCGCCCACGTCCATGATCTTACCGAGCAGCCCGCCGCTGGTCACGACCTCATCGCCCCTGGTGAGCGATTCGAGCATCTTCTTCTGTTCCTTGGCGCGCTTGTTCTGGGGGCGGATCAGCATCAGGTAGATGAGCCCGAGGAGGAACACGATGGGGAGCATCTCGACGAAGGCGGCCAGCCCCGAAGACCCCCCCGCTCCAGAACCCTGCGCATAGGCGTCGGCGATCAAAAATTCCATTCCACTGTCTCTGTGGTTGATTACTGTGATTGATTAAGGCTCATGCGCCTGAGGCCGGCCTCGGCGCGGCGGATCGGCTCTCCTCCGCTGCCGGTGCGGCGCCGCAGCCGAGCGGGGAAGGCGGACGGAGCGCGGATGCGCCGGAGGATTCGGCTCGCGGTTACCACGTGATCACGGAGGGCCATTATGACACAGGCGCACAGGCGGTGTGCCTTGCGAGCGCCGGGCGTAGAACGCCGCGGCGTAGCCATCGAGGTCGCCGGTCTCGATGGCAGAACGGAGGCCTCGCATGAGGTTCTGGTAATAGCACAGGTTATGGTAGCTCTGGAGGCGTGCGCCCAGGATCTCGCCGGCCCGATCCAGGTGGTGGAGATAGGCACGGCTATAGTCCCGGCAGGTCGGGCAGGGGCAGTCCTCGTCCAGGGGCGCGGTGTCGTTGCGATAGCGGCTGTTGCGAATGCGGACCACGCCGCGCGAGGTATAGAGGTGGCCGTTGCGGGCGTTACGGGTCGGGAGCACGCAGTCGAAGAGGTCCATGCCGCGGCGCACCGCCTCGACCAGGTCCTCCGGGGTGCCGACCCCCATGAGATAGCGCGGACGTTCCGCGGGCATGCGCTCCGCGAGGTGTCCCACCAGATCGAGCATGTCGGCCTTCGGCTCACCGACCGACAGGCCGCCGAGGGCGTAGCCATCGAAGCCGATCTGGAGGAGTCCGGCGAGCGAGCGCTCGCGGAGGTGTGGGAAGACACCGCCTTGGACGATGCCGAAGAGGAGACCCGGTCCGCTGCCGTGGGCGGCACGGCAGCGGACCGCCCAGGCGAGCGATCGCTCCATGGAGATGCGGGCCTCGGCCTCGGTGACGGGGTAGGGCGTGCAGTCATCGAAGACCATGGCGATGTCGGCCGCGAGCGCCCGTTGGACCTTGATGGCGCGCTCCGGTCCCAGGAATACCCGGTCGCCGTTGATCGGCGACCTGAACAGTACCCCGTCGGGGGTGATGGTCCTGAGCGCGCCCAGACTGAAGACCTGATATCCTCCGGAATCGGTCAGGATAGGCCCCGGCCAGTTCATGAAGCGGTGCAGCCCTCCGTGCGCCGCGATCACCTCCGTGCCGGGCCGTAGCATGAGGTGAAAGGTGTTGCAGAGGACCATCTCGGCGCCGAGCCCGGCAAGCTCCTCGGTGGCCATCGCCTTGACCGTCGCCTGGGTCCCGACCGGCAGGAAGGCCGGCGTCTCCACCCTCCCGCGTGACAGCGTGAGCCGGGCGCGGCGCGCCGCGCCCGCGCATGCCAGCACCTCAAAGCGCATGGCCGTCGATGAACATGGCATCGCCGTAGCTGTAAAAGCGATAGCCGCTCCCGACGGCGTGCTGGTACGCCGCGAGCACACGCTCCCGGCCGGCGAACGCGGACACGAGTATGAGCAGTGTCGATCCCGAGAGATGAAAATTGGTCACCAGGGCGTCCACGCTACGAAAACGATGACCGGGATACATGAAAAGCTCGGTGTCCCCCCGGAAAGGCCGCAGCTCACCCGCCATCGAGGCGGTCTCTAAGGCGCGTACGCTGGTGGTCCCGACGGCCACGACGCGCCCGCCCCGCCGGCGGGTGTCCGCGACGAGACGGCACAGCGGCTCGCCGATCTCGACAGATTCCCGGTGCATGCGATGCGCTTCCACGCGCTCGACGCGCAGCGGCCGAAAGGTCCCGGCACCGATGTGCAGGGTCAGGTAGCCCATCGCCATCCCACGTCGTTCCAGGGCTGCCATGAGCGCCGCGTCGAAGTGCAGGCCGGCCGTCGGGGCCGCGACGGAGCCTCTGCGGCGGGCATAGATCGTTTGATAGCGGTGCCGATCGGCGGGCTCGTCGGGCCGGCCGATGTAGGGGGGGAGTGGGGTATGACCGATCACCTCCAGGACCTCGTGCGCCGGGGCCGAAAACTCCACCTCATAGAAGGCATCCTGAGAGACGGGATCCTGATAGAGCGAATGGGCGACCGTCCTAACGGCGACGCTCATCGGGCCGCAGCCATCCTTGCCTTCGAGCACCAGGCGCGTGCCGGCCCGCGGCGGCTTGCTCGCGCGGATCTGCACCAGTGCCGCATGCGTGTCCAAGATCCGTTCGAGCAGCATCTCGACGCGCCCGCCGCTGTCCTTGCGGCCGAAGAGGCGCGCGGGGACGACGCGCGTGTCGTTGAATACCAGGAGATCACCCGCGCGCAAGAGCGCGGGGAGGTCCGTAAAGCGGTGATCGGCGACCGAGCCACTGTCCCGGTCGAGGTGCAAGAGACGGCTTTCGCTGCGTGTGGGGGCCGGGTGCTGTGCGATGAGGTGCTCGGGCGGGGTGTAGGCGAAGTCGCGGCACTGCATCAGGCGAATGATAAACGATGCCACACCAGCGTCTGCGATCGATTTTCGGGCCACCGTTTCTTATACTGCGCGGCTCGGGCCGAGGTGGCGGAACTGGTAGACGCGCTGGACTCAAAATCCAGTGGGGGCGACCCCGTGAGAGTTCGATTCTCTCTCTCGGCACCAAGTAAAATGAAGTAGTTACGAGGTATGGCAGGGCTGGGAGAGGATGGTAGCAGCGATTTCCCAGGACGTTTCCCAAAATTCCGCGAAACGCATGACCAGGACCGTACTGATCTTCTGCGTCCTGTCGGTCGTCACGGCCGCCGGCGGGTGCGGGGAGGGCCGGCCAGAACCGAGCAACGCACCACAGGCCCCCAAGATCTCGGCAGGTTTCAAGGCCTACGTCGATCCCGTCACCGGCGAGACCTTGGAGCGTCCCCACGAGATGGCGCCGGCTCTGGAGCTCGATGCCATGCACACCACCTCCGATCGTGGACTCCGCGAGATCGTGTCACCCGAGCCGGGCGGCGGGGTCAGCGTCGATCTCGAGGGGCGGTTTCGAGTACCCCTGGAAGCGACCGTCACGCCGGACCGACGCCCATCGATCCGACACCGCGACGTGCCGGAAGCCCCTCGAACCACGCCTTGAAATCGGACTCGGGGCCGCACGCACCTAGTCAGGAGTGGGTCCATGGGGAGGGAAGCGGATCCATGGGGTGTGTCGCGAGGCTCCTTTGGCTCCTGACCCTCTTCAGCGCCGCCGTCGGCCCCGCCCCGGCCGCCGACATCAAGGTCATCAATCGCGACGGGCGCCTGGAGGGATTCAGGGACCGAAGCCCGCCGGACGTTGATTCTGCCATCGGCCTTAACCGGGGGGCGACGCTCGGCCGGCAGCGCCTCATCGCCTTTCGTGCCGCCGCCGCCATCTGGGCCGAACGCATCCAGAGCTCCGTGCAGATCCGGATCGATGCGCGTTTCAATGCCGACGACCCCGATCTGCCGTGCGACGCATCGAGCGCGGTCTTGGGGGCCGCGGGCCCGAACTCCGCGCACCGCGACTTCCTCGGGGCACGCATCGCGAAGACCTGGTACGTTCAGGCCCTGGCGAATGCCCTGGCCGGACGGGACCTCGCGCCGGGACAGAGCGATATCGACGCGGAATTCAACAGCGACGTGGGCACGACCTGCGCGTTTCCCGATGTCTGGTATTACGGGCTCGACGGCCGGCCGCCCGGAACCAAGATCGACTTTGTGACCGTGGCCTTGCACGAGCTCGGGCACGGCCTGGGCTTCCTGTCCTTGGTGGATCTCAAGACCGGCGAGAGATTCAAGGGCCTGAACGATATCTACATGCGCCGGCTGCAGAACACGAGCACCGGCAGGCGCTACCCGGAGATGACGGACCGCGAGCGCGTGCGCGCGAGCAGTAGCGGCAGGGCCCTCAGGTGGACTGGCGGGCGAGTGGTCGCCGCGAGCACGCTCCTCGGTGCTGGGGTGGATCGGAGCGGGCGGGTCCGGATGTACGCGCCGAGGCCCCAAGAGCCTGGGTCCTCGGTGTCGCACTTCAGCACCTCGCTGTTCCCGAACCAGTTGCTGGAGCCGATGTATACCGGCCCGGACCACGTCCCGGACCTCGAGCTGCCGCTCCTGCTCGACCTCGGTTGGAAGCCTGCGGGCGCCGATCTGTCGATCGTCGTCGTCGATACCCCCGATCCGGTGCCGCAGGGTGGCACGCTGACCTATGACATCACCGTCCTGAACGGTGGCCCCGGGGCCGCGACCAACGTCACCCTCACCGATATCCTGCCGGGTGGGGTGGGCTTCGTCTCGGCGAGCCCGAGCCAGGGGACGTGCACAGGGACGGCGACCGTGATCTGCACCCTGGGGGAGGTGGCGAACGGGGCCGCCGTAACCGTCTCTACCCAAGTCCTGGCCAACGTCGTCGGATCGCTGACCAACAGCGCCGCGGTCAGCGCGGAGCGCGATTCCAACCCCGCGAACAACACCGCGGCCGCGACGACCACCGTGAACGGGGTGCCCCCGGCGCTCCCATGAAGTTTTATTTATACGGGCGCTCGACCCGGGGTCGATCAGCGCGCCACGATCTCGACGAGGGGCGAATCGGCTTCCATGGAGGCCAGAATTACGCGGTCGAAACGGCGCGTCAAGGCCAGCGCCCAGCGCGCCGCCTGGCGCGCGACCACCGCGATCTCATCGTTGTCCACCATGTTGATGAGGGGAACCATGGTCGCCTTCCCGGCCCCCTTGAGCGCCCCTTGCTCATCGGCGAGCAAGCGCGCCACGAGGTCCGGCGTGATGATGTCGCCGGGTTGGGCACCGGTGATTGCGGTGATCCGATCGACGCGATGCGCGATGTCCTCGCGCAGGCGCTCGCCGATGGCGCGCGCCGAGACCACCGGGATCACGGTATCGACCCCCTCGGGGAGCTGAGGCTCGTCCGGATCGGGGGCCTTGATCCATCGCGATCGCGCTCCGTCGGCCTTGACCAGTGTGACATCGAAACCGGCGCTTTCATGGATCCGCCTTACCTCTCCGGGTGGGAGGCCCGCGAGCCGGTCCGATTTGTCCGAGGGACGGGCGAAGGCCACGATGCGGTGCTGCTGCGCTTGGTCGACGAGCGCCGGGAGCGCGCTTGTCGCGGCGACGATCACATGGGCACCGAGGTCTTCGGGGAACGGCGGGATGGCCACGGTCGCGGTGATGCCGATACGACCCGCGTGGGCCCGCGCCAGCCGGTAGAGGGTGGTCTTCTTACCCCCCGCGCCGACCAGCGCCACGAGCCCGCGCGTCGCGGCCAGGGCTTCCAAGAGCGCCTCGCGATCTCGCTCGGTCGAGTCACTCACAGACGCTGACCTGCACGGACAGGATCCGCGGCAGAAAGCTCGCGAGCAACTCCCAATGCGCGCCCAGATCGCGGCTGGCGAAGAGATGGCCGCTGGAGGTGCCGAAGTAAACGCCGCAGGGGTCGAGCCCGTCGGTGGCCAGTGCCTCTCTCAGGACGGTGATGTAGACGTGCTCCTGCGGAAGCCCTCGGGTCTGTGGCTCCCAGCGTCGTCCCCCATCACCGCTGCGATAGACGCAGAGCTTCCGTCCGACGGTGGTGCGCATGTGCTGGCTCTCCTCCGGGATCACGAATACGCTGTCCGGGTCGGAGGGACAGGGGGCGATCGCGTAACCGAAGTCGCTCGGGAGGCCCGCGGTGATCTCCGTCCAGCTCTCGCCCCGGTCGTCGCTGCGATAGGTACCGTTGTAGCACTGCCGGTAGAGGCGCTCGGGGCGGGCCGGGTGCATGACCAGACGGTGAATGTTATGGCCGGTCTCGGGACAGGGGCTCGGGAGGTTGTGCGCCCGTACGCCGCGGTTGATGGGACGGAAGCCCACCCCCCGATCGTCGGAGCGGAACGCGCCACCGGCCGAGACCGCGGCATAGATGCGGCGCGCGTCGGTGGGGTCCACGTAGATCGAATGGACCGCGAATCCCCCGCGTGCCGGCTCCCAGGTCGGGCGCGTCGGGTGATCGTTCAACCCTCCCACGGGCTCGAAACGCTCCCCGTGATCCGTGCTCACGAAGAGACCCGGCGGATCGATGCCGGCATACATCACCCCGGGGGCATCCCGAGGTCCCGGCGCCAGGAACCAGATGGCCTCGAGGGAAGGTCCCTGGCGACCGGGCGCATGGCAGGGGGCGCGATCGAGGGCCTTCCAGCTCCGCCCACCGTCGTCGCTGCGATGGACCTGCGCCCCCCAGATCGGGTGGTTCGCCGCAGCATACCCGCGTCGCGGCAGACGCGGGTCGAGCCAGGCATGAGACACCTCGTAGCCGGCGATCCGAGGCCCCTCGATCGACCATCGCCGCCGATCGCGATCGGAGCGAAAGCAAAAAAGACCCTTCTGAGTACCGACGAGCACCACGCAATGCCGTTCGAGTGACAGATCGATTGCCCTGGCAGGACCGAATGGTGATCTGACGCGATCCTGTCGCGCCCGTCAATCACTCGGAAGGGGGGAAGGTGGGATCAGTGCAAGGATGTCCCCACCTTTATCACCGTCTCCCGGTCGCGGGTATCGACGGTGCGCATCATCACCGGGCGCCGCCACACCCGATGGATGTATTCGAGGACCCTGCGGGCATGCTCGATGTCGAGGCCGCGCCGGTCGCCGCCATGGTCCTGGGTCAGTTCCAGGCTGCCGTCGTTGCCGAGGGACGCCACCGAGATGCGCGGCGCGCCGAAGTGGTAGCGTGGGGCCAGGAGCTCTTCGCGCAGCGCGTCGATGTCCCAGTCGCCGACCTTGATCTCACCGTTGCGCCTGGCCTGGAAGCGAAACAGCCCGAGCTCACGGGCCAGCTCCGCGTCCAGATAGTTGTGCAGGAAGCTGCAATCGTCTTCTTCGCGCATGATGCGGCGCGCGGCGTCGAGGCCTTTGTCTTCGATGATCTTCTCCCACAGCGCGAATCCCAGGTGGTAGGGGTTGACGGAGAGCGCGATCTCGCGATCCCCGGCAAACGGCCTCACCACGTCGGAATGCGCCTTCAAGGCGTCGAGATAGACATGATTGGGCAGGAAGCCGGCCTCCCGCAAGAGCCGCGCGTGCCAATACGAGGCCCAGCCCTCGTTCATGATGTGGCAGGCGAATACCGGGTGGAAGTAATACGATTCCTCGCGCACGGCCAGGAAGATGTCGCGCTCCCAGTCCTCCATCTCGGGCGCGTAGTGGGCAATGAACCACAGGAGATCGGACTCCGGGTGCGGTGGGATCGAAACGCGCGCGTGCTCGCGGCCCATCGCTGGCGGCTGGTCCTCCCCCGGCAGGGTCTCGAAGCGCTTACGAAAGCCCTCGATCGTTCGTGGCTCCCGAGCCTTTGGTTTTTCGGGGTAGCGCGGGCGTGTCAATCGCTGATGGTCGTCGATGTGCTGTTCCAGGGCCAGCGCGGCATCCAAGACCGCCTCGACGCGGTTCTGACCGTACTCGGCGATGGCGTTCTCGATCTGATGGGCGTGGGTGGCAGCCTGCTCCACCACGTGAAAACCGACCTGTTCCTGGGCGCGCTTGAACAGCAGGTTGTTCTTCGAGAAGTCCGCGTGGCCGAGGACGTGGGCGATGACCAGGGTGTTCTCCTGCACGCTGTTGGTGTTGGCCAGATAGGCCCGTCCAGGATTGCCCGGGAACACCACCTCGAAGATCTTGGAGTGGCCCATGCGGTGTTGGACCAGTTGATAGATGTAGCGCACCCCGAAGGACCAGTGCGGCATGCGCACTGGCAGGCCATAGACCGCCACCTCCATCATGAAGCTCGGTGGGACCACCTCGAAATCGACCTCATAAAAATCGAGCCCGAGGTCGCGGGCCATGGCCTCTATGGGAGCGCGATAGGTGTCGGCGGTCCTTTGCATCGTTTAGGCGGCCTCGGCACCCGCCTGCTGCTTGAAGAATCGGCGGATGCTGGGCCAGATGTCCTCATGGCTCTGCAAGGGAAAGCTGCCGATAGGGAGGTCGACGGTGGCGAGGTCGTGGAACAGGGCCCCCATCTGGGTGTCGAGGGCCTCGCTGGCGGCGTGGCTGATCTCCACGTAGCCGATGAAGTTCAGCAAGGCGCCCAGTTGCTGCAACGCCGCCGCGGTGGGCTCGCGGTCTTCGATGAAGTTATCGCCGTCCGAGGCGTAGAACAGATAGGCGTTGTAGCGAGCGGGGCTGTAGCGCTCGTGCAGGATGTCGAGCGCCAGGGTGAACGCGCTCGAGGCCTGGGTGCCGCCCTGGGCCGTCACGCGGAAGAACTCCGCCTCGGAGAACTCCCAGGCCATGGCCGTGTGGGCGATGAACACCGTGTTGATCTCGTGATACTGACGCCTGAGCCCCTGCAGGGCCCAAAAGAAGAAGGTCTTGGCGAGCTTGCGGTCTGCTTCCTCCATGCTGGAGGAGGCATCGAGCAGGAAGAAGATCACGGCGCGGGTCGCCGGGCGGCGGCGCCGCGCGAGCTGGCGAAAGCGCAGGTCCTCGTTCGAGAACTCCGGCCCGTCGTGCTGGACCGAGCGGCGCTTGATGGCCTCTTTCAGGGTACGGCGCCGATCGAGCCGCGAACGCACGCCGCGCCGGTCCCAACCCTCGCGCACGTATTGCTCATCGACCAGCGCGTCGCCGGGCCGCGGCTCGAGGTTCGGCAGCTCCAACTCCTCCCACAGCCAATCGACGATGTCGTCGATCTTGAGCTCCAGGACCAGCTCGAATCCGCCCATTTCGGACCCGCCGCCGCGGTCCCTGGGATCCAGGGGCGCCTGGCCGGGTCGCAACACGTCACCCGGTTTCACCTGGCCGGGCTTACCCTGACCGACGGATTGCTGCGCCTCCGGATCGCGCAAACGAAAGCGGTAGTGATCGAGGAAGCGCACCGGGACCTGGACCGTGCGGTTGTCGGGACGCGAGATGACATCGGAGTTGGCGACGAGCTCCGGGAGATGTTCTTTGACGCTGTCCCGGACCTTGTCGTTGTGGCGCAGCCAATCGCGTGCCCCGCGAGAGAAGAGATCGTACCAATCGGCTTCTTTGGAGTCGTGCGACTGTTTGTCCTCGTCACTCCCAGAAGAGAAAATAGGGTTCATCGGCCCATGCGCCTTCGCTTACCTCATCCCGTCGAATGATATGATTTACGATGGATGCAATGGCGCATCGATGTCAGGTCCGCCATTGTTTGTTTGCGCCCACCGGTCTCCGATCCCGCCCTACGAGCTTTTGGTTGTTCACACAGAGCTCGGGTCGTTCTCCATTTTATTCTTGAGACAGCAGGGTAGTGACATAATTCAACGCCTCCTTGGCACTGTGCTCGTCATAGCCGTATTCTTCCGCGAGCCGGCGCTGCACCGCCGAGATCTTCTGGCGTGCCTCCTCGTCGGGACGGGTCGTCGAGGTCACGAGCCGAAGCACATCGCGGCGCTCCTCGAACAGGTACTGCTCAATGGCCTGGTGCAGGCGCGCGTGCGAATCGAGGGTGAACTTCTCGCCCTGCTTGTACGCCACCATCGCCTTGCGTACCACCTCCTGGCGGAACGATACCTTGCCCGACTCCGAGATGTTGATCTTCTCTTCGACCGCGCGCTTGAAGCGTTCGTCGGGCGACCGCCGCTCGCCGGTGATGGGATCGACGATCTCGCGATGGTCCAGGGCCGCCTCCACCTCGTCGAGGTACTTCTCGAGCAGGCCCTGCGCCTCCTGCTCGAAGGAAGCGAACAGGGCCTTGTGGACGTCTTCTTTGACCCAGCGATTGTAGAAGTCCTTGCGGGCGATCACCAGGAAGTCCAGCCACTGGCGCTTCTGCTTGGCGTCCATGCGCGCATCGGAGTCGATGGCGTCCTTGAGCGCGAGCAACACCTCCATGGTGGTCAGGCTCCGTGCCTCGCTCTTGCTGATGGCCTTGGACAGGGCATTGATCACGAACCGCGGGCTCACCCCCGACATCCCTTCTTCGGGCGACTCACCGCGGATCCGCTCGACCTCCGAGGGGCTCACCCCCTCGACGTCCTCGCCGGCGTACAGCGACACCTTCTTGGTCAGATCGAGCCCCTCGCGCTCCGACTTGTGGACTCTTGTCAGCACCGCGAACACGGCCGCGACCTGCAGCGCGTGCGGGTCGAGGTGGACCTCGCGGAAGTTGGGTGTGGCCGAGATGAGCTTGGTGTAGATGCGCGCCTCGTCCTTGTAAGACAGGGTGTAGGGCACCTTGACGATGACCATGCGATCCAAGAGGGCCTCGTTCTCGCGCTCTTGCAGGAACTTGTGGAACTCGGCGAGGTTGGTGTGTGCCAAGATCGTCTCGTCGAGGTAGATGAGCGGGAAGCGCGACACCTTGACGTTCTTTTCCTGGGTCAAGGTCAAGAGCAGATACAGGAACTCGCGCTTGACCTTGAGGATCTCGATCATCTCGAGCACCCCGCGGCTCGCGGCATAGACCGCCCCCGACCACGACCAGGCCCTGGGATCGCCTTCGTCGCCGTATTTGCTCACCTTCGAGAGGTCCACGGACCCGACCAGATCGGCGATGTCGGCGGTGGTGGGATCATGCGGCGCGTAGGTGCCGATCCCGCTGCGTCCGGCCTCGGAGATAAAGATGCGATGCACGGGGAAGCGCATGAAATCGCCGCTGAACTCCTCCTCCATGCGCATGCGGCAGTAAGGACACACCTGCCCGGCGATCTCGACGCCGTAGGTCTCGCAGAAGTTGCCGCGCAGGGTGTGGGGTACGAGGTGCAGTGGGTTCTCGCTGGTCGGGCAGCCCCTGATCGCGTATAGGGCGCCATCGTCCGTGTGGGAGTATTCTTCCAGGCCGCGCTTCAAGAGGATCACCATCGTCGACTTGCCCCCCGAGGGCGGGCCGAGCAGGAGCAAGAGCCTGCGTCCGACCTCGGAGCCCGCACTCGCGGCCTTGAAGTAGTCGACGGCGCGCTCCAGGGCATCGTCGATCCCGAACAGCTCGTCGGCGAACAGGCTGCGCTGCTTGGGCTCCGTGTCTTCCTCACCGCCATTGAGACCGGCCCGCCGCAGCATGTCCCAGACGTACTGGTGACTGTTGCGCGTGAGGCCGTGAGGGCGTTGCGGCAAAACCTCGCCGAGGAAAGCCCCGAACGAACCTTCCCAATGCCGCGCCTGATGTTCCTTCGTGAACGCGGTCAGCGAATCGATGAACCGAGCCTGCGAATCGTTGGTCATGTGGTTCCCGGTCATGAGACCTCCCTAGGGATCGACTGTCTTCCTGCTGCCCCTATGCTATACCAATCCCCCGTGCCTTGCCCGCCCAGTCGCAGTTTCTTGAATGCGCCCGCCAACGCGTTTCGGGCTTATCCAAAAGTTCCCTGCCTCTTCCTATCTTAGAACCACGTCTCGGGATAATAAACCCGTGCCGGGGGGGCGACCCGGAAGGCGGGGGAGGGGGCTGCCGGGGATCAGCGGGGGGCGGCGAGGAGCGCCAGTGCCCGATTTAGCTTGCGACGCGGGGTGTAGAAGTGCGGAGACCAGCGGACGGCGCCCCCCCGCACGGCACAGACGACCCCGTGTTCGCGGAGCCTGCGGTGCAAGGTCGCGACCTCTCCGTCTCGGGGGCGGAAGCTCACGATGCCGGACAAGCGCCGCTCTGCGCCTGGGCTCAGCACCGTGGCGCCGAGATTATTTGTAAGTTGATCCAATAGATAGATCGTATTATTGATAACCGTTCTACTGATGGCGGCGATACCCAACTCCAGGAGTAGCGAGAGGCTCGCCGAGAAGGCGTGGGCACCCAGGAGGTTCGGACTGCCGCACTCGAAGCGCCTGGCGCTGCCAGCGACACGCCAGGTCTTGCTGTCGTAGTCAGAAGGACGGGCCGTCATGTGCCAGCCGTACTCGCTGGGCCTCAGCCGATCCCAGACGCGTTCGGCGACATAGAAGAGCGCGATGCCCTCGGGTCCGAGCAGCCATTTGTGGGCGTCGGCCACTACGAAGTCCGCATGACAAGTCGCGACATCCAGGGGCAAGGCCCCGAGGCCCTGGATGGCATCGATACAGAACAAGATCCCGCGCGCCCGGCAGAACACCCCGAGTGCGTCCAGATCGACGCGGAATCCGCTCGCGAACTGGACGGAGCTGATGGTGAGAAGCCGTGTGTGCCGATCGCAGGCGGCCCCGAGCGCCGATTCCAGATCGCCATCCGGGGGGAGCGCGACCTCACGCAAGATCACGCCGCGCTCCGCGAGTGCCTGCCACGGGATGCGGTTGCTCGGGAACTCCTCTGCACAGGTGACGATGTTGTCGCCGCGGGACCAGGACAGGCCACCGGCCACGAACGACAGGCCCTCGGAGGTGTTCTTGAGGAGCGCGATTTCGTCCGTCGATGCGGCGTTGATCAAGGACCGAAGCTGGTTCCGCAGCCGGCTCTCGGTCTCGAGCCAGCGCTCGTAGTGCAACGGCCCGGAGACGATGTTCTCCTCTGCGAAGCGCTGAACGGCGAGGGCGGCGCGGCGCGGCCAGGGCGAGATTCCGGCATGGTTGAGGTAGATGAGATCCTCCGGTTGAGGGAACTCGACGGCCAGATCGGCGGGCGTCACGACGAGACGGGGGTCGGCATACTATACTTCGTATAATGTATATTATGTTAAATAAAGGACAACGCTGTCAGTCCGCATCGCGTGGCAGGAGCTTCGGTCGCCCACGGATCTCCACGGCTCCGAAGTGCCGCAGGTCCAGGGTGGCGATGACCTTGCTGTGCCGCCGTTCGGCTATCGCGATCACGACGGCATCGACCAACCCGAGGCGCAACGCCCGGTAGCGCTGATTGACGTCCTGCGCCCGCGCTAGGTCTGCCGGGATCCCCCAATCGATCGCGTAGATCCCTTCGGCAACGTCCGCCATGAACACGCGCGCCGCCTCGTCACCCACATGGGATGCGACCAGGTAATCGACCTCCGGGAGCACGGCCCACGGCACCACCCAGCGGTCCGGGTCGCGCTCATAGAGGTCTCGCATGTACCCGTGGTAACGATCGTCAGCGTCGATCAGGGCGACCAGCGCGCCCGTATCGGCAACGATCAAGCGTCGCTCCCCAGCCCCACGAGTAGCTCTTCGGCCTTTTCGCTAAGGTCCGCTCGACCGCTGCGCCCGATCCCGAGGCTCGCGGGACTGCGCCGCCCGCCGTGGCGCGCGGCATACTCGATGATCGCCTCGCGCACCAGCTCGGCCGCAGGCCGCGTTTGCTGGCGGGCCAACGACTTGAGCACCCGGTATTCCGCTTCCGGTAGGTACAGCGTGGTCTTCGTCAATGCACTCATGTGGCGACTGTATATTGCGCCACAGGATTCGTCAAGCCGATCGTTTAACAGGGCCTGGTCTGTCCATCATCAGAACCGGTTCCGTGGTGCTTCGCAGGATGCCCGAATCCGATTGCAAGGGATCCTCGATCATCGTTTGGTACGTGACAAGATCTGGCCCCTTTGTCCCCAATCAGTGCGGCAGCCCCGGCGGCAGGCGCCCGCCCATGGCGCGCATGAGCTTCTGGAGACCGCCTTTCTTCGTGGCGCGTTTCATGGTCTTCTGGATCTGGGTGAACTGCTTGAGCAGGCGGTTGACGTCCTGGACCTCGGTGCCGGAGCCCGCCGAGATGCGGCGCTTGCGCGAGGCCTTGATGACATCGGGGAAACGGCGCTCGCCGGGGGTCATCGAGTCGATGATCGCCTCGAGCCGGACTAATTCTTTGTCGTCCATCCGGTCCTGCACGGGCTTCGGCAGATCGGATACGCCCGGCAGCTTGCTCATGAGCCCGCCGATCCCGCCCATGCCGCGCATCTGCTTGAGCTGGACACGGAAGTCCTCCAAATCGAAGCCCTGGCCTTTCTTCAGGCGCTCCGCGAGCTTCTCGGCCTCTTGGCGGTCGACGCGGCGTTCCACCTCCTCGATGAGCCCCAGGACATCGCCCATGCCAAGGATCCGGGTCGCGACGCGATCGGGATAGAAGGGCTCGAGCGCATGGGTCTTCTCGCCCATGCCCACGAACTTGATGGGCTGGCCGGTAATGAAACGCACCGAGAGCGCCGCGCCCCCGCGGGCATCGCCGTCGGCCTTGGTCAGGATCACGCCGGTCAGGGGCAGGGCCTCGTGGAAGGCACGGGCGGTCGTGGCGGCGTCCTGGCCGGTCATGCTGTCCACCACGAACAGGGTCTCGATCGGATTCAGGACCGCATGCAGGCGCTTGACCTCGTCCATCATCTCGCTGTCGATGTGCAACCGCCCGGCGGTGTCCACGATGAAGACGTCGTAGAATCCCTTGCGCGCCTGCCCGAGCGCCGCCTCCGCGATCCCGACCGCACCGTCTTTCGGATCGGCCGGGAAGCAGTCCACGCCGATCTCGCGCGCCAAGACGGCGAGCTGCTCGATGGCCGCCGGGCGGTGGACATCGCAGGAGGCGAGAAACACGGACTTCTTGTCCTGTTCTTTGAGGCGGCGCGCGAGCTTGGCGACGGTCGTGGTCTTGCCCGAGCCTTGTAGCCCGGCCACCATCACCACATTGGGCGGCGCTTGGCGGAGGCTCAATTCCTCGCAGCGCTCGCCCATGAGCGTGGTCAGCTCGTCGCGCACGATGCGGATGAGGGCCTGGCCGGGGGTGAGGCTCTGCAACACCTCCTGCCCGACCGCCCGCGCGCGGATGTGCTCAATGAAACCGCGCACCACCGGCAGGGCCACATCGGCCTCCAGGAACGCCAGGCGCAGCTCGCGCAGGGTCCCCTGGATGTTTTCTTCGCTCAGGCGACCGTGGCCGCGCAGATCGCGGACAATGCGTGCGAGGCGTCCCGTGAGATTATCGAACATGGATGGACTAACCTGGGGGGATCACCCTGGCGATGGCCCCGACGAATGAGCTTACCGACGCGGCGTTCGCCTTCTCCAGGCGCGGCCTTTGTGTCATCATGCAGCCCCTTCCACCCGAGCGTTCATGAACACCCTGGCGATCGGCCTGACCGCGATCATACTCTACGTCGCGGCGGCGGCGCGGCTGGCCGT
Source organism: Gammaproteobacteria bacterium (assembly GCA_013697045.1). Lineage (GTDB taxonomy): Bacteria > Pseudomonadota > Gammaproteobacteria > JACCXJ01 > JACCXJ01 > JACCXJ01. The sequence continues at coordinate 23,111 of JACCXJ010000173.1, forward strand.
GGAGATCCTGCGCCGCACGCGTGGGGAGCCGCCCGGCAACCCGGCGGAACGCCTGCTCGGGTTCCTCGCCCTCCCCTTCCACGGCTTCCTCCTCTATCAGGGCATCGTCACGAGCGGCGGCCTCAACCTCGGCGTCTTCAATGCCGCCTCGCTGGTCGCCTTCGTCATGGCCACGATCATCCTGATCGCCACCTGGCGGCGGCCGCTCGAGAACCTCGCCGTCGTGCTCTTGCCGCTGGCGGCGCTGTGCATCGGCATGGAGCTCATCTTTCCCACCCGGCATGTCCTCTCGGCATCGGCGCCCGCCGGATTGCAGGGCCATATCCTGCTCTCCATCCTCGCCTATAGTCTGTTGATGGTGGCGGCGCTGGAGGCCGGAGTGCTGGCCGTCGAGGACCACCTCCTGCGCGCCCGGCGCCCGCTGCGCGCCGTGCAGGTCCTGCCCCCGCTCCAGACGCTGGAGGGCCTCATGTTCCAGCTCATCGGGGCCGGGTTTTTCCTGCTGAGCCTGGGCCTCATGAGCGGGATGATGTTCCTGAACGACATCTTCGCCCAGCACCTGGTACACAAGACGGTGCTGTCGCTCGTCGCCTGGCTGGTATTCGCGATACTCCTGTTCGGCCGCTGGCGCTATGGCTGGCGCGGGCGCACGGCCATCCGCTGCACCCTCGGCGGGTTCGCCTCCCTCATGCTGGCTTACTTCGGCAGCAAAGTCGTCCTGGAGCTGATCCTCCACCACGTCTGAAGGCGCGCCAAGCTTATCGGCAGGAGAAGCTTCGCCCCTCCCGGCCTATTCGCGTCCCTCGCCGGTTTCGTCCCGAAACCCCTGGATCCTCCACCGCATGCAAGGGTTTGCAGCCCTTCGCGATTCAAGTACCATGCGCCGGATCCTGAAGGGGCACAGCGCCCCTTTTTCATGCTCGCCTACGACCGGTAGGCGCCAACCACCAAAAGGGGACCTCCATGTCGTTCGCTCTGACCGTTCGTGACATCGCCACCGATGTGCAGCAAGAGGCCCTGGGCCACCTGAACCGAGAGGCGCTGATATTCGTGGGCGGCGGCCTCGCCGCCGTGGTGGTCCTGGGGCTCATCGTGGGATCTATGGCGCTCGCCTTCGCTCTCGTGTGCGGGGTCCTGGCCGTGGCGTACGGCGCCTTATCGGTACGCTGGGTGCTCGACCATCCCGAGGGCAACGAGCGCATGCGCGAGATCGCCGCCGCGATCCAGCAGGGCGCCTCCGCCTATCTGAATCGCCAGTACACGACCATCGCCAAGGTCGGTGGGGCTTTGTTCCTGCTCATCTGGATGGCGCTGGGCTGGAAGACCGCCTTCGGGTTCCTGGTGGGTGCCGTCCTCTCCGGGGCGACCGGCTACATCGGCATGAACATCTCGGTACGCGCCAACGTGCGCACCGCCGAGGCCGCCAGGCAAGGGCTCAACGCGGCGTTGACCTTGGCTTTCCGCGGCGGGGCGATCACGGGCCTTTTGGTGGTGGGCTTGGGGCTTCTGGGCGTCGCCGGCTACTACGGGATCCTGGCGGCGCTGACCCCGGAGGGGGCCACGGTCGAGCTGACGCCACTCGTGGGGCTGGGCTTCGGAGGCTCGCTCATCTCGATCTTCGCGCGTCTGGGTGGAGGGATCTTCACCAAGGGCGCGGATGTCGGCGCGGATCTCGTCGGCAAGGTCGAGGCCGGGATCCCGGAGGACGATCCGCGCAACCCGGCGGTCATCGCCGATAACGTCGGGGACAATGTCGGCGACTGCGCCGGCATGGCCGCGGACCTCTTCGAGACCTATGCGGTCACGGTGATCGCGACCATGCTGCTCGGCGGGCTCCTGGTCAAGAGCGCGGTCACGAGCGTCGTGCTCTACCCGCTGGTCTTGGGCGGGGTCTCGATCATCGCCTCGGTGATCGGCACCTTCTTCGTCAAGATCACCGGCGAGGGCAAGATCATGGACGCCTTGTATCGCGGCCTCATCGTCGCGGGCGGGCTCGCGGCCGTCGCCTATCTACCGGTCACGGTGTTCATGATGTGGGGGGTCGAGGAGTACGGGTTCGTGCAGGTGTACCTCTCGGCGCTCGTGGGCCTCGCGCTCACGGCTGGTCTGGTCTACGTCACGGAGTACTATACCGGCACCCAATATCCGCCGGTGCGGCACATCGCCCAGGCCTCGACCACGGGCCATGCCACCAACATCATCGCCGGTCTCGGAGTCTCCATGAGGGCCACGGCGTATCCGGTCCTTCTGGTCTGCGCCAGCATCTATCTGGCGTATGAGCTCAGCGGGCTCTACGGGATCGCCATCGCCGCGACCAGCATGCTGTCCATGACCGGGATCATCGTGGCCCTCGATGCCTATGGCCCCATCACCGACAATGCCGGGGGCATCGCCGAGATGGCCAAGCTCCCGCCCGAGGTGCGCGCCATCACCGATCCCCTGGATGCGGTCGGCAACACCACCAAGGCCGTGACCAAGGGCTATGCCATCGGCTCCGCCGGGCTGGCCGCGCTGGTGCTGTTCGCCGACTACACGCACAGCCTGGCTCACGCGGGCAGGAGCGTGAGCTTCGATCTCTCCGATCCGGCCGTCATCATCGGGCTCTTCATCGGTGGGCTCGTACCCTACCTCTTCGCCGCCATGGCCATGGAGGCGGTCGGCCGGGCCGCCGGCTCGGTGGTCCTGGAGGTGCGGCGCCAGTTCCGCGAGATCCCCGGGATCATGGAGGGGACCGCCAAACCCGATTATTCTCGCGCCGTGGACATGCTGACCCGCTCGGCGATCAAGGAGATGGTCGTGCCCTCGTTGTTACCGGTCCTCGTTCCCATCGTGGTGGCCTTCGGGATGGGGCTCTTGATGGGCGGGGACGCCGGCCCCAAGGCGCTCGGCGGGCTCCTGGTCGGGACCATCGTCACCGGGATCTTCGTCGCCATCTCGATGACCGCCGGCGGCGGCGCCTGGGACAACGCCAAGAAGTACATCGAGGACGGCCACCACGGCGGCAAGGGCTCCGACGCCCACAAGGCCGCGGTCACCGGCGATACCGTGGGCGATCCCTACAAGGACACGGCCGGCCCGGCGATCAACCCGCTCATCAAGATCATCAACATCGTAGCCCTGATGATCGTGCCGTTGCTGTAAGCCCCCCTCGCCCCTCCCCCCCCACCCGTCCTTCCCCCGTCCACAAAAGCGCGGACCGGGTGGGGGTTCGATCCCCTCCCCTGCGTAGTGTAAAGACTTGATGCATGGTGGACGTGTGTGGAGGCTATGGAGCCGGGGTTGTGCCGGCGTCCTCGTGCAGAGTGACGTTTATTGAGGTCGGTGCTCCAAAGTATCCCGCCGACTCTATCCAAAACAGGCAGCGCTTGGCAGCCGAGGGCCTCGCTTCCGCGATACCCGCTCGTCCCTGGGACACCCGTCCTCCTTTCGAACAGGCCTCTCAGCACCACTCTGGTCCGGATCCACCCGGGGCTACATTTGTCCTACTCGAAGTGGACGAGCGGAGGGCGGGGCGCAAGAGTAGGAACCGAAGCAAAAAATTTCTACTTATAAACCGATCTCCAGGGTGAGTTCAGTGAACTACTTCACAGCACCATCAGGCTGGAGATCGTATGCTGTTATGGTTCCACGGACCGCGGTCGACCATAGTTGCCGGCGCCAGGGGGTAGCAGCATGTCTCCGTCCAATGAGAAACGACTTGCTCCGGCATATCCGCGCCATGCCCTCTCGCGGAGGAATACTCCAGCACGCTCGTTTGAAGCAATTCGGCAGTTCGCCGAGTACCGCCGCTCCCGTCGGGGTTACCCTTGTCCGTACCCGACGCGCGTCCCAGGCAGAACGGGAACGATCGTGCTCCTCTTTTGCCTATGCGCAGGTTGCGCCGTCAACGACCGCGGCCTCGTAAGCACCCGCCTCTACGAGAACGACACCGCCTATGTGCTCAAATTGGAGGCATGGGGGGGACACCTAATCACGAATGCCGCAGACGCGGGCCTCACGATCGGCCGATCGAGGCGCTTGTACGTCTATCCCAAGGCGCGGCCCACCGGTGCTCGGCTCGCGGTATGGCCCGCCTATCCAAGCGAGACGGATACACGCCTGCGCGAGGTGCACGGGACTGAGATCCGCGCCCGGCGCGGCGCTTGGAGCGACCCTGTAGGCCTGGTCACGGAGGATTCCGGCCTGGCCTTGCACCTGAACCGGCTTCGTACCGGCCTCCTGCTCGGAGCGCGTTCCGCGAGCGCATTACTCATACCCCGTGATTTCATCGGCGTCTTTCTGTTCCGGTACGACTCCAACAACACAAACGAAACCCACGTCTACTATTTGAAGGGAGGTTACCCGTGATCCGACCGCTTTTGTTGTTTGCCCTGGCGCCCGCCTTGCTCGGCGGTTGTCAAGCCACCCACCTGCTCTACGTCACCGATACGGTGCTCGGAATCGACGTCGCCGCTAGCGCCGAAGGTACCGGACATCTGATCTTCGGCTACGACCGCGAGACCTTTGCACTGGTCCCACGTAAGGGGAAGGAGGAAAACGACAACGAATCCGACGCCATGAGCCTCTCGGCGGTGAGCTGTGTCTATGCCGACGGCTTGCAGGAGGTGAGGTTCAATCACTTCGTCGCGACCGGTCCATCGGCCATGTTTGTCACTGAGGACGAAACCGGGTACGCCACGATCCGGGCAGCGATCTTCGGAAAGGAAGCCTCTTTAGCGAAACAAGGGCAAGAGCAGGGGGACCGGCCATGCGACTGAGAACGACGACAGCATTGGCAGGTGCGTTTACGGTACTATGCGGGTGCAGCAACGCTCTCTATTTCTACGAGACAGAGAAGATATCCATGAGCCTCGAAGGGCGCCCGGATTCCTCTCAACCGGTGCAAGGCAGCCTGGGTCTCAAGCAGCGCGTCGCGGTCGTCGCACCGCCGAAGGACCCCGATACGATGAGCCGGGCGCGGAGCGACGCGGTATCGATGATCAGTACCTTCCGTTTCCGTAAAGACAAAGGCGGCTTCGCGGATCTGGGGCCCGTCACGATCCAAACGGCGCTCGTGACCGGTAGCGCCGCGACCGGCTTGGACAGGCCCAAAACGCAACAGGTTGCGGCGGTGCAGGTCACCGGCGTCCGCACCGTCGGTCCCGATACGCCGGACATCCATGCCCGAAAGAAAAGGCTTACGGACTGCGTAATAGATATCAGCGACAACACAAAACTAAACGCGATCGCCAAGAAATTGGGGATAACACCCAATATTGATGATCCTAATGGCACAAAAACTGGGATCAAGACCAGGATTGGTGAACTAAAACTTCCAGAACTTGAAGGACTTGAGAAGTCTGACGAGTTGAATTCATGTCCCCAATAGGAGGTATCCATGCCGAATTTAACTGCTGTTCGTTTCAGCGAAGATCATCTAGGACTTGATCCGATCACGACAACGGTTCAGCAGGGGGAAAGCCTTGTTGGCCCCTTGCTGGCGATCAGTTCTTGCGAAAGCTTTCCGCCGAAGCGCCTCACCTGTTTCACCCACGAACAGGCGAACGCGCCCGGCCAGGCCATTGAATTGCACCTGTGTCCGGGCGGAGCGATTCCGACGATCCCCGGCAAAACAGTGGTTTGCATAGGAAACTGCTTCGTGGAGGCAAAGCTACGGATAGTGGCGGCCTTTCGCTGATCACCCATTCCTGTCCGGCGGCAGGCCGGCTCTTCGCGCGTATCCGACATCCGATTAGACTATCAATCAGAAGGAGTCTTCACGATGGCCCTCACCGCCCTCATCCCGATCCCGGCGCGGATCAACCCGAGCCTTCGCTCGGCCAAGCAAGCAACCATGCTGCAAGTGCTGGGCAGCCCACGTCATACTTACGACCGCGAATGCCAGCCGGTGCTCAACCCGGACTTGAAGGAACATTTGTTCACGCGCTCCGTAGGGCCGTTCCGCGTCACCTAAGGTCGGCCGAACCGCGCCCGCGCTTCTAGCAGAGCGTCCACCGTTACTTACTGTGCGATAAAGAGGAACGAGATCATGACTGACCGAATTGTAGACCTTGAAGCATTGAACCTTCGTTCTGCACCCGACGAATCCACTCTAGCCAACCGAATCGGGATCTTGCATTTAGGGCAGCCCGTCAAGGAGATCGGGCCGGCCTCCGCGGTGGGTTGGGTGGAGATCGATGCGGAGATCAACGGCGCAACCAAGCGCGGTGTGGTCAAAGGCGAGATCGACGGCCTGCCGTCACTGCGGGAACCTGTGTCCACCGCTCGGGAAGCCTTGGTTGCGGAGGCAATCAAGGAGTGGTTGCGGTTCGAGAAAGGGCAGGGTTTGGAACACCACGATCCCTTTTTCAAATTTGTCGGCGAGATGTGGGAGGCGATCGGCCAGCATCTCGACGGCAAGGATAGGGATGTTCCCTGGTCCGCTGCCACGATCTCTTTCATGGTGCGCCATGCCGGCTCCGCCTTTCCGAAGTACAAGAACTTCAAGTTCGCGGCGGCCCATGCGCGGTACATTCACGACTCCGTCGTACAACGTAAGGCCGGCAACACGCAAGCACCGTTCTGGGGATTTCGATTGCACGAGAAGAAACCCGAGATCGGCGATATCGTGGGCAGGTGGCGTGTAACGAGGAGGGATTTCAGTGATGCCGAGAGCAGCGACGATTTCAAGAGCCACACCGATATCATCGTCAGCGTCCGCCCGGACTTTGTCCTCGCCATAGGCGGGAATGTCCGCCAATCGGTAAACATCACCCGCTATGCGAAGACCGGTGCGGGTTTCCTGGCTCCCAAAGATAACGTCTTCATCCACATGGTGAACCAAGCGTGATGTCACGAGCGCGGCGTCCGAGGACTTGGCCTATCGCGGTCCTTGCCGCTTTCTCGGGCGGCTGCGTAGCTACTGAGCATGTGCCGGAAGGCGCTGCTGTCCCTCCGCTCAGGGCGCGCTGCGACACGGAGGCCCAGCAGTTGATGGAAGCGACTGCCGTTTACCCCGCTCCGAGGTCGGATCTTGCACCCGTCGCCAAACTCGAGCAGGGACGTTATGTCTATAGGTGCGAGGAGCGGGGCGAATGGCTTGGCGTGATGTTCCCGGCAGCATACGAAAAGGTCGATTGTTCTCTGCGGCGGCCCGAGCGGGCGTGTTCGCTCGGTTGGATTCGCAAACATACAAAAATGAAAGTATTCGGCTGATCGACATCATCGAGAAGAACGCAAAAACCCGTAAGCCCTGTATCACCCCGGATGGTTACCTCGTGTCGATGACGGCCGATGTTGCCGTGGCTGGTGGCCGTGTCGGCGACTGCGATCAGTCGAAATGGATCGATGCGCTCACGGCTCCCGCAATCGTCCTGCCCAAGAACTCCCAATTTTTCACTTTCGGCATCGGCAAGCGCAGCCTCGTGGTGGCGCTGTCAAGCAGGCCGGCCCACCGGACCGTTTTTGGCATCGTCGGCGATATCGGCCCGGCCAAGGAAATCGGTGAGGCAAACATTGCGATGAACCGGGAGCTCAACGGTCTCGCAGCCAGCGATCAACCGAAGCACCGGCAAGACGCCATCGATCGATTCCAGGCAGGCCGCTCCGCGATCCTCCTGTTTCCGGGGCCGGACTTCGTTCTTGATAGGCCGATCTCCGGTTCCCGCATCGCGAGAGAGGGGGCGGAGGCCATGACGGCATTCGGCAGTGCTCAGAAGCTTATCGATTGTATCCATGAAGAGATCGACCGCGGTTTCTGATAGGGTGCGGGTCTCAGCCAGCGTGAGTTTCTCTTAGATGGAGTCGGTCCGCGCCGAAAACTGCCGGCGGCGAGGCGCCAAGCCTCGCCAATCCCGCAGATCCCTGCATCGGGCCGAAGCCGGTGGTCGGCTTTTCGAGGAACGGCCAGGCGGGGGGCGCTGTGGTGAGCGGCCTCCGGCCAGGCCGTTGCCCCGGGGCATGAACCGGTTGCGATCCGATTCGACCGGATCGCGCGGCACCTCCGGCCGTTCGGATGTACGTCCTGTTCACATTGGTCAGCAACCGCAGAGCGGATCCCCACCCTACCCTCCCCCGTTCGTAAACAACACGAACAGGGGAGGGAGAGTCGATCCTCCGTTCATTTCGAACGCGACAACGCCTCGATATCGATGCCGGGCGTCTCGACCCGCATCCCGCCGTCCTTCCAGATGACCTTTCCGATGTCCTGCCACGACTGGCTGACGTTTTTGTGGCGGAGGTCCCTTTCCCAATCCATCGGCACGCGTATCCTCTTCAGCTTGATCGTAAACTCCGCGTTCGCCACGTCGAGCCCGACCTCCTTGCCCCAGAAGAGGGTTACTTTCTGAATCAGCCGGTACAGGCGTTCTCGTTTGATCCTGGCGGTGACGGCCACGTTCGCCCACATCGACTGCACCCTCCCCCAGTTCGGCGCGACCAGCCTGCCTTCTTCGTTGACGAACGGCAGCCAACGCTCCCGGCCGGCCTGGTCCCGGTAGGTCAGCGCCAGCAAATGCTCATAGCCCGCGAAGTGATCGTGCAGATAGAGCGCATGGGGCGTGATACCCAGAAAGGTATGGGAAAGACCCAAGACCGCGTTACTCATGACTGCCGGTAACGCGGCACTCTCCCGCGTCTCGAGGTTCCTGTTCAGCCGATAGACGATTCCATAGTGAATCGTGCTGTTCAATTGAAGCGCGATGATCAAGACCAGAAACTTGCTGACGCGGACCGGAAGCTGGCGGGGCGTGCCGATGTAGCGCTCGTACAGCAGCCGGAATGGTTCCTCTTCCGGCCGAGGTCGTTTCGGCGGAACAGCACAGCCTTCGTCGCATACGACTCGGGCCCGGCCGTCGGCGATATGGCGGTAGACGCGTTGGCCCAGATGATAGATCCCCGGCATCCTCATCAGCCAGCCCAGCGGCGCGAGGTATCTCATGCCGATGAGGATCCGCACGTAGGTATCGAGCCCGCGGTAGAGCCTGCCTTTCCGGTCCAGGCCATAGATGTCCTTCAATAGCTCATCGTCGGATATCCGATCGAGCGCTCGATACTGCCGGGCATGGGTCTGCAGGCCTCTGAATGCGATCGCTTTGCAGATATCGAAATGCTGCACCGTGATCACGGTTCTATTGCACAGGGGACATTGTTCATCGTAAAAAACCGTGAGTGCCGGTTCCCGGACGTGCAGCGCCTTCCCGAGACATCTCCACCAAGCGAAGGGGACCATCAGCGCATAATGCACCAGCATGCCGAAGCCGAAGGGATAGATGTTTAAGGACAGAATGATTCCGATATGAAACGCAAGCCCAATCAGGAGCAAGGGAACGCGAAAGGGACGGAGACAGCAGACGAAGATGAATACGAACTGAAAGATGAGCAGCGCGTACCCGATGATCGCCTGTAGGGGCTTGTTGTTCAAGATCCAGGTCCAATCGATGCCGGACATATAAAAGGGCATGGTGGCAGGCAGCCATGCCCCCATGCCGTTACGCCAGAACTCGGCCGACAGCTTGTGAACGGCGGAATCGAAGTAGAGCAACCCCAGGGAGCACAGGACCGGGATGTAATAGCAAAGCACCGACACGTCGGTCGGCGGGACGTAACGATGAGCAATGGTCGAATACTTGAGCGTCTTACGGAGCTTGTCGAGGGACAGTGCCCTCTCCGTGGGCAGGAACATCAAGAGGAAGCTCGATCCGATCATGAGCTGGTCGAACCCCCCGTCGAAGTCCTGCCACATCGGCGTGAACACCACGAACACGATCCAGAGAAGATAATTGACGACGGCCGCAAAGCGGGTGCAGTAACCCACCACCAGGAACACGGCGACCATGGCCCACCCCAGCAGCAGGTACTCGAGGATGGGTGAGGCGATATCGACATAGGGAACGGGGTCGAAGATCAGGTGGCGGAACCAGTAAAGGAACACGACCTCTTGGAAGACCACCAGGCCAAAGCCTATCCGAAAGACACCGAGGCCGGTGGCGGGCACGCGTTTAGCGACGCCTTGCTTGACGAGTCTCAGGATCTGCCGGTACATGTCTCGTAAGCGATCCGCCTCGGTCTGACCGATGGCGTGGTTTTGCCTCTAGACGGCGCCAACCACAGCTTGTTGACGGTCCGGTTAATTGAATAGTTATTCACCTGGCACGGATGTACATGACCTTTTGGCTCGAGCCAGGCCGCCCTCGCTCCTCTGAGACGAAAATATCGTTTCGTGATTTCACTAGGTCGCTGAGTTTCTTGAAACCGTATAGGCAGGAATCGAAGTCGGGGTGTAGCTTTGTTAGATAGCTTCCGAAGGTGCCGAGGTGCGCCCACCCTGTGTCGTCACATGCTTTTTCGAGTGCTTGAAGGATAAACTCCTTCGGGAACTCCTTCTGAGGTTCTTGTGCCCCCGTTGGTGCAGTTGGTTCCTTCAGCGGCGGCGACGTGCATTTCGCCGGCGCCGGGGCTTCGGATTGTGGCTGTGAAACAGGTTTTAGTAGTTCGGTAAAGAGAAACTTATGGCAGGCGTTCCGAAAGGCTTCAGGTGTTTTTTGCTCGCCGCAACCAAGAACGGTCAACCCCTCCTCACGGATGCGAAGCGCAAGGCCTGTAAAATCGCTATCGCTCGAACCAAGACAGAAGCCATCGAAGCGCTTTGCGTATAAGAGGTCCATCGCGTCTATGATTAGCGTGCTGTCCGTCGCGTTCTTGTCGGTTGTATAGGCGAACTGTTGAACGGGCTTTATTGCATGCTTGTTTAGGACCTGCTTCCACTGTGAACTGGCAGAGGACGTAAAGTCACCATATATCCGCTTTACGGTGGCTTCGCCAATTTCCGCAAGGAGTCCTTCGATTACGGCTGCCTGACCGTTATCTGCGTCAATGAGAACCGCCAAACGAAGCGTCGGCTCTTCCGCTTCTACCTTCTCAACTAGCCTCGGGCTTACCATCCGTGCGTTTTCCTGTTTCTAACGTCGAAAATAACTGGCTGGCGCGGCGCGCCAGTCCGGGTTGAATGAAAAGGTAGGCATTTAAGTCGCCCCTGGCCCTTTAATTCCGCTGCCTTGTTCACGCTCCTCGTAGTCTCCTTACCCTCCGGGCGCTCCGCCGCCGGCGCAACACTCGATACGGGTGGGTGGTTGGCCCTTACCCGACGGGGACTTGCACCCCGCAAGATGCGCCAAGTTTCGCTTGGCACAATAACGCCCCGCTTCACCGGCGCTATGCGCCGAGCGCAAGCGGTGGTTAGATTTCCCCTTTAAGCTTCTGCGCGACACGGTAGTTCCCGCCTGCAACTTGGTCGAGCTGGTCGGTGGTGAAACCGAACCTTCTCAAGAACAGCAGCGTGAACATCGCTTCGAGCTTCATTGACACCTCCGAGAGCGCCTCGCCGGACAAGGCGGCCTGCTTGCTGGACTTGTCGTAGTGTGTCAAATAATTGCGGGTCGTTACCACCTCGTGTATCAGTGCACCGACGCGTGAGCTATCACCAAAGTAGTGGCTGATCGGGTCGATCAATGCTCTTAGCCGCTGACGAAGCGAGAGTTCGTTCGCGTAGGTCAGGCGAGTCTTGAGCCACTCGGTATGGCTCTGTGGGCACATAGATAGCACGGTGCGTTTCACGTCTTGAAACTCAGAGTCCGGCATGACAGTCTTGTCGCTTGTCCTGCGGTGGAAGGTTTCGAGTCCCTGGACAAGGAAGAGAAATCTCGTTTCGACATACGCGTGTCTTGCGGTCGTCGATGCGAAGTACAGATTGATTGCGGGCTCCAACACCTCATAGTCAGCAAGCCAAGCTGAGATAAGGTCGCCGAGGTTTGCGGCGACGGCGGCATACGGAAACAGCAAGCGGTGCGAATCGACCGCTGGGGCTTTCTCGGAGTGCGGCAGGCTTGGGAAGTAAACCTGGAGCCCCACCGGTCGCGTGTTCTCGCCGATCGTCTCCGAGATGGTGGGCGACGATACACCTACGCCCGTTAATGCAACGGCTTCATCTATCGCGAGACAAAGGAAGGTGTTTACTCGGTGAACGACCCGCAGCAGATCGTGGAAGGCTGTGGGCTTTGCAGCCTCAATCTCAAGGAAAGCTTCTTGAGCAACCCGGGCTTCCGTGATGCTGCCGTAGCCGAAGGGGATGGTGGAGCGGAATTTGATGGACAGATCAAGCGCGCCGCCCAGCTTGTAGGCCTGAGCAGGCGGTGGACGGAAAGTGATAGCGGCTTGCTTCAACTCATGGGCATCCCATTCATGCGAGACCGAGATACCCGTTAGGCCAAGCCACTGATTGAGCCCTTCGACTGAGAAAATGACCCGTGCGAACTCCAGTGGGTCTGTCTCGTGCAGATGCGCACCAAGGAAGAGGTACGCAGCGGTCGCACTCGCCTTTGGAATTCCCGGGAAGCGAAGTTGTGTAGAATAGGTGAAACAGTCGAAGAGCGTAGCCGACTTGCCGTTCTCCGTGACGCCGTGAATTATCGGGGCAGGCCTAGGCTCAAACTCGGGTAGCTCTCGAAAAGTTCCTAGCACGTCGAGGGCGACCTTTCCCGAGTCAGATACCTTCAGTGTTCCGGGTATCTTGTGTTGCAAGTTGTCGGGCAGCCAGAAGTACCCTTGCAGACCGATAGACTCTTTTGGGCGCATGGCGGAGGAAATCTAACGTCGTGCTCTGCGGTGGGCAACCGCAGACGGTTGATGAGGCGCGGCGGTTCTGGCCCGTCCGCAGCAGCTACAAGTTAGATGTGGCATCTAGTTGACCTTCCGGTGCACGATGCGCTTGAGGGCACCTCGTAGGAACAGCGGTGCGTCGCTTGCCGCGGTCAATGTGCAACTACGATGGCGCATAAGAAATGATACGGGTCGCCAGCCAAGCGCTTCGACGGGCGCGAGGTCCGGAAATGGCGTTTCCTTGAGCCCGGAAACGTCGGTAAGATTCACGTAGAACAAGAGATCAAGGCTCTTGCGCGCTTCAGGTGAGTACTTCGTTTGCGCGAGACTCTTGGCATCCACGTAAACAGACGCACAAACATCAAATACTGCGACGTCTCTCGGCGTGTACATTTCGACGAGATCGGCGGGCGAAGTTGCCTCGAGTGCCTTTTGCAGCCCTACCTTGTATTCTTGGTGCCTACGGCGCCCCTCGGAGAGAATCTCCTTAATCTCGAAATTGGCTTCTCGGAACTTAACGTCGGGCGGATCCTGCGCCAGCGACTGGACTTCGCTGTCCTCAAAGGCCACGCCGAGGTTCGCCAGGAATTCGTGAACAACCCAGCGTTCCCGCTCCGGCTTCTTCGACGAGCGGAAGAATTCCACTGATTCAGCGCGAGCTTTGCGCTGCGCCTCCAAATACTCATCGTCGGTCATTTGCTCTTACTCCAAATGCTGTTATCCACTAATACACTGCCTTCAGATTGAACTTGGCCTAAGTATAGGGGCTAACGTTGTGGCGATGAGCCGTGCGGTCTTTCCGCGTCGGTCTCCATCGCCAGGTTAGACCGCATTTGAATCACGTACAACCGCTTCTTCTGACGTAGGGCACAAGTAAACGTCAGGCACTCCTCACGGCGCTCAGCAGCAAAAGCTACTGGCTGTGAAGGCGACGAACGGCACTGAGCCAGATATCCCGCTCGACGCACACCGTCAGCTGATCGTCAACGCCACAAATACTTCCGAGTTTTGCTATCGCCGCTTTCAAAAAATGGCCGCCATTTCGACATTCGTATTTCACATCCTCCAGCAAGGGCTCGATGCTGTCGCGTAATGTCTGACTATCGAACGGTCTCGTGATTTGGAGTGGTTCGCACAAAGACAGCACAGACTCCCACGTGTGCGTGATGGCGTTGGCTGTCGTCCCGTCGAGAACTCCGATGGAGCGCTCCACAAACTGAGCGGCTTGACGCAACAGATGCTCGACTGGAAGACCTAGGGCGTAAGCTCGTTGGCAACATTCGAGAAGTGCAGCACTAACGCCCAAGTCTGGGGTGTTGAATCGGCTCCCGACTGCTCCCTCTCCTAATGGCACACCACCCTGAGTCCGACCCAAACGGGTAATGTCGTCTAGGCTTGAGCATATCCGGTCAGACCATGCGGGCTCCTTCGCCGACTCGGGAATTGCCAGAACGCGCGACAAGATGAGAAGTGTATAGAACACCTTTGTTTCCGGATGGCTGTCGGCGCACCAATACGGAGCGCCGACGGACACCATCTCGAATAGTTGCTCCATTCCGTGAATGATCTGACGATTTAGCTGCGGCTGCAGCGACTGATACGATGATTCGAGCCTCAACAGATTGAATAACTCGAGTAGATATGCATGTGAGTACGTCATTCTGGGGTCATGGACCCAGACGCCAGCGAGGCCCAGCAGCAGTCTGGCTCGCGCTTCAACCCAACGTCCCACCTCACGCACGCTCGATTCATTGAGAATGTGCGCGCGTAGCCTGAGCAACGAAAGGGTCGATGTTGCCGTATGTCGAATCTCCTTTGCGCAGCCACGGATTTCGTCTGGGTTTGCCGGCAGAGCAGGAGTTACGAGTCCAATGTCCGTACTATTCCGATCGACCCATCGTCGAACGAGTTCTGGCTCAACTTCTGGAATGGACACGTTGAGAAATGCGAAGCCGCGGAGAGCGTGGGCGATATGGGTAATGCTTCCCTCACGCAGGTACGAGTCCTTTCTCGCGAGGATCTCGGGATCGTGTGGATAATTCAGCTCGATGTACTTGTTTATCGTGAATCCCCAGTTCCCCACATCCGGCAGTTGATCGAGACGGAGCAGTACATAAGCCATCCGAATGAGCGGTACCAGCCTCTCCGGTAATCCGGCCGGGACAATCGTCTCTCTAAGCGGATGTCGCGTAGGCTGCCGAGGGACTGTTGTGCTAGTGCTTACCGCGGTAGTTCTTGCCAACTGTCGGCGCTTCGCTGCCCATGCGCCAATCCGTACGGCCGCCGTGCCGACAGCCACAAGGCCAGCGAGGATAGCGATGATGGATTCAAAGACTCCCATAGCACTGGACCCGAGCCTTTCCGGCTCTTACGGTAGGAGCCTCTGTTACCAGAAGCCCACCGGGTCGCCGGAGGCGGTCACCCACCTCCGGCTCCCACGGAACGTAGCTCGCGTAGGGCGGAACCCCCGCAGGGGTGTTCCGCCGAATGACACATCACCACATTATCGTCTACGCTCGCCGGCAGCAACATCCAACGCACCCTCGCCACCCCAATCGCGTGGATAGACACCTGCCTTCACCCACCGATGAAATGTGGAATGGGACCAGTGCGCAACCACCGACACGTAGCCATGTTTGACCGGGTTGAAGTGCAGGTAGTCCATATGGCGCGCATAATCTCCCTCGTCCCGAATGGCATGCTCCCGAAAACGTCGTCGCCGGCCACGTTCACCCTTCGCCGTTCGTATCGATGAACGACCGTCCGTTTGCGGCAGCGCCTGTACAAAACGAATTTCATTGTCTTGATGCGGTTGGAAAAGTCATCATCGCCCGGTGGTAGGGTAATCACGCAATGCATGTGACCGGGAAGCACGACCCAGACATCGATATGGAACGGTCGATCGGCTCGCGTGCACTTCACTGCCTCCCGCAACGGTTCGATATGCCGCACCAACAAGTCAGCGCGCCGCTCTAATAGATTGATGGTGAAAAAGTTAAGTGCCTCCCGGTACACGGTAACGGCGGTAATCCGGCATCGGTGAGCCTTATCTCCTCACTCATTCGGCGGAACACCCCTGCGGGGCTTCCGCCCTACGCGGGCTGCTCCGCACTGAATCATTGGGGCGGGGTAGCGAATAAAAAGAACGGGAAGTCTTCTATCAGACACCCGCTACCAATGAAGCTCCAGTTAGAGTAATAGACAAATCGGGACCATGTAGGAGAAACACCTGTGACAGCCAGGCACGGAACTCTTATAGACCAGTAATAGGCTTGGTTTGGCCGAAGTGTAATGTCTAGCTTATGCTCCCGCGTAGGAATTCCTTCGCGAAAATAAATGCGTTTCCCTACAGGCCAGTCCGCATCATCTACTCGTTGGGTTTTGTAGATAGCTAAGTCGTACCGCTCACCCCGAGTTTGGCATATCGTCTCCCAGCTTAGCGTTGGGCTTAAGCTGTCGACAACGGGCGGGTCATAAGAATCCGTGTACGCCCAGCGGGAGGGTTCCATGGGATGAAGCGGCGACGCCGCGTAATAATTCATATATCCGCAACTACAGAGTCCCAGACACAAGAACGCTACCAGCCAATCCTGTCTCATGGCGCATATTCGAAGTGCATCAGGTTCTTTGTAGCTAGTCCTTGCGTCGAGCGGTCAACGCGCAATCTCTGTATGGCTTCTCCATAGTCGTCTTTTATCTCCAGTGACGGCTGGCCGGCAGGCAAGCGATGAGAGAAGTGCCTGCTTTCGGTGAAAGTTA
Organism: Gammaproteobacteria bacterium; assembly: GCA_013697045.1. Lineage (GTDB taxonomy): Bacteria > Pseudomonadota > Gammaproteobacteria > JACCXJ01 > JACCXJ01 > JACCXJ01. The sequence goes on from JACCXJ010000173.1 coordinate 39,503, forward strand.
CAGTTAAGGTGCCAATATAAATAGGCGAGTCTCCCTCTGCGATTTCGAACACCGCAAGGACAGGTCGGGTCAAGTGCGTTAAACTGTCGTGCCACACGAAACTCGTTAGGGTGTAGTGCCCCGGGGGCAAATGCCAGTAAAACGAACCATCGCCGGAGAGATTATAGGCAAGGAACTGTGTGCTTGAATCTCGAAGGAGGTACAAACGGAAGTAGGCCGTGACGTGTGGATACCAATGATCAACGAACTTTCCACGGTCTACAACATGAACCCGCCCGAACACTATCGATTCGCCTTGGGAGATCACTTTTGTTGCCGTAGCGTCGATTAACGATGGTCGAAGCGGTATGAGACCGCAGCCCGCGAATACCAGGAATGATAAGAGCACGAGACCGGGTTTTGTGTACATTTACGTATCTGTCCAGCCCGTTGCTTAGCTGTTCAGTGAACAGATCATCCGGTCGATCTACCCATGCGCTTCCCCTATGTCACGCAACGGAACACTTTTGCCGGAACGCTATGTGCCGTTTCGCAGGTGTGACTTCACTTGCTCCCACGAGTATCCGGCTTCGGGATTGGCTTCGAACTCCTTCAGCCGCTCTTCGAGTTCCGCCTTCGGGGGCCACTTCGATAGCTTCTGCGATGCTTTCCCAGATGAGATCGACAAGGCAGATACTCCTGCACGGGACGTTCAAGAATCTCGGCAACGGAGATTTGCTTCATGGTCAATCGATTACAACTGCGGCGGCTGACGCGCTAACGCCTGGTTAACCGGCGCGCGCCCCTTTTGCGCGCGTCCGGGTTGAACGGCGGATTAGCTTCTTGGTTTGCTCCGTGAGTTGTAGTAGCCCGCGAAGCGCCTCATTGACAGCATCGGAGGTTGGAAACGCTTTTGCCACGTCGGGGTTCAAGAGAACCAGGTTCGACCCCTTCTGGTAGGAAGAAAAATACTTACCGCGAACCCCCTTTCCAAGGTCCTCTCGGCGGTACTCGGGCCGGAGATCATCGCCGACCGCGGATTTAGCCTTCTTCATAAATTGCCCTTTCTGCTCGGATCGCGCGACGAGCACTTATAAGCCTAACACGTTTCCCGCGTTGAGTATGCGACACCACTAGCAGTACACCGCTCCGCGACACACCGAACGTCAGCCAACGGACTTCACCTACGGAGTGATCAGGGTCGTGAAAGGTCACTGCGAGCGGGTCGCCGAACACAGAAGAAGCCTCTTCGAAGCTGACGCGGTGTTTTCGGAGATTGGCCGCCGCTTTCTCGCTGTCCCATTCGAGCTCCATCCTACGATTGTATGGCGGTCCGGAAGAAGAAGCTAACGCCGTGTTGAGCGGTGCGGGGCATAGACAGGACAGGTGTTGTCCTAGGGGCCCCAACATGAAATCGAAGGCCGATCCGTCGTCTTGCTAGGCGGCGGCGCCCTTACCGGCAAAGCGTAGCATACGTCGCCTCAATCACTTAGCAACGCCTGGGCCCTGATCTTGGCGCGAGACAGGCGGCGGGACGGTCGGGGCCTGAGGGAGATAGCGTCGACACCGTGTTATACAATGACGGGCCGTCGGTGGGTCCGGCAATGCCCTGACGGTGAAGGAGCTGTGCAAGCGGGCGGGAGTCCGACCGCCAGGAAACACGGCATAGAGAGACATCAGGATCCGCTCCCGGTGCGGGGGAGCCCAGGCTGCTCGATCGTGTCCGCGACGTCATCGGCGGCTGCGTTGCAGCGTTCAGACAGAGCGGGCTCCGTGGATGGGATCCGGGGCTTCATGCTGTTCCGTCGGGGAGTGGCATCCCGAGGTGACGGGGCGGTGGAAAGGGGGGCGTTTCTGAAGCGCTCGCGGTCAAGAGCAACGTCGCGTCGTCCATACGGAACCACGCGCCGAACGCCATCGTGTTCTACCGGCAGATATTGAGGAAGGGGTTCGGCTGGCTGGAGGGTATAGCGCGTGTGAGGAAGCCGGCCAGGCGACCGATCGTGTTCACGCGCGACGACGAGCGAGCGGTCCTGGCGCGCTTGGACGGGGTCCGAGGGGGGATGGCGAGCCGCTTGTACGGCTCCGGGTTGCCGCTCATGGAGGATGCCAGCGGCGCGTCAGGGACGTCGATTCGGACAGGACCCCCTCCAGCGATCCCGGTTTCGACTACAAGCTCCCTTGTGACTGAAAGATCGCCGGGGAGCAGTATGCCACCTTGGCACCGCCTATCTTGGGCGACCGTGGGGCGTTGCTCGGTAGGGAGTACCCCTCCCCTTCCCACGGGATGACGGCGTTCCACCACCGCACGGCGTCGGGCGGCCGCTCCTCTGCCGCGGCCTACGAGAGGCAATGAGGAGACGTGACACCCTACTACCTGGCGACGGTGACAACCGCAAGTTAAAAGCGTCGTAGGGGATCTTTGGTGCGTGCACCAAGATGGATCACCTCAGATCCCTCGCCGATTTCGTTCCCCCGGTCGGTACCGTCGTTCCCCGTACGGATACTTCATTCCGCCGCGCCGGTACGTTGTTCCCCCGTACCGATACTTCGTTCCCCCGCACCGATACGTCGTTCCCCCGTACCGATAGTTCGTTCCCCCGCACTGATACGTCGTTCCCCCGCACCAGAACTTCATTTCCGAGCGTGTCGACGACGTATCCGCCCGTGCCGGCGATGGTCCGGGCCGCGTAAACGTCGTCGGCAAGGCCGTGGGTTTCAGTCCATGGGGAGGAGATCAAGCTCAACATGGACGCGGAGGCTGCTTCGAGGCGTATCGGGCAAGCGATCGAGGTGTCTGTCGGGTGCAAGGAGGGGTCGCAAAAGCCCAACGCCCTTCCCTCTGAACACTCGGCGTGTCCAGAGACGACCCCGGGCACTAGCCGGCCACGCTCAATAGATCACCGCTTTAAGATCCCCCCTCCCCCCGGGAGAGAGCTGAGGGACAGGGGATCGAAGAACGGCTATCAGTCACCGTGCTCCATCGGTCCCACCTTCCCCCGGTCCCATGAACCGGTGGTCTCGATACGCCTAATACGCGAGCAGCCCACGGTCCCGATGCGACTGAGAGATCCGCGCCGTCTCCCCGGGGTCGCTGGCTGTAGCCCGATCTCGGGCCCACCACGGGGGCGCCGTTGGCGTCTTTCCTCGGACCCCCCGGGGATCCCATGAAGGACGGGATACTGCCGCACGACCTAAACGATTCTGCATCCCAGCCGATGAGCCAGGCGCCGCGCGAACGAGTCTCGCGGCCGATTGAACCGCACCCACGTAAAGGCGACATTCAAGACAGGACCAGCATCTATGAAACGCAGCGCGATACCCGACCAGATCCTCCAACAGCTCGATAACGTCATCGGCGTTTGGGAGGAAAACGCGATCTTCAGCATGGGGCCCGACGTGACGCTCGAGACGGTCAAGGCGACCCGCGCCCGGCTCGACACCTACGCGATGGACGTCCAGGCGACCAACCGGACCCTGACCAAGCAGATCGACGACCGCGA
>JACCXJ010000179.1 GCA_013697045.1 Gammaproteobacteria bacterium
GGAAGACATCGGACGCGGCGTCCTCCAGGGGTTCGGTATCCTCATAGGCACCGATCGGTACCGTATCGGCGGACTGCCAGGGCGCATCGCTGCTGCCCGAGCCCCTCGCGAGCGCCGCACGCACCACAGCACCTAAGGCCGCGCGCGAGAGGTCCGATTTGTGGAGCGATAATGCGGCGTTTCCATGCGACCGAGGCGTCGCACCGTCCAGGAGCCGTACGATGGGCGGGTGCCCGGGGGGCGCCGTGAGGCCCTCCGGGAATACCCCAGCGGCTTCGAGCGCGTTATCCACGAGCACCACGTCGGCGTCGGCGCACCCCGCCGCAGCGGCCGTGCCCTCCGGCACGCACCGGTCCCACTCGTGGATCTCGGCGTTGGGCCATTCCATCGCGACCAGCTGCGCGAGCAAGAGACGCAGGTCCTCGCTCTCGCTGACGATGAGGATGCGCCGTGTCCTGGCGGGCTTGGAAGCGTGTATGGGCAACTCCATATCCCTGGCGTTCGATCCCGGCGCAAGATGGCGCGATCGACGGACCGCGTGCAATTACTCACACTACAATCCGGGTGGTGTCGGACCTCGAGTGGAGCGGTTTTGCGTTTTCGCGATCCGCCGTTCCTTGCCTCGCTGGCTGACCGTTTTGTGGCGCCTCCCTGCGCGGGCTGTTTCGGCATAGGCTGGGCCGACCTTGAGAGACGGCCCAGGTCGGTACACTCGTCCGTGCCGTGCGGATCGATAAAACCGCCGGTCGCGAACCCCGCGGCGCGTTCACCTTACCCAGGCGCATGCTATACGAGGTCTGTCGATCGCTGCCGGAAGGCGCAAGTGTGGAGATATCCGTTTCCGAGGGCCAGGCGACGGTGCGTAGGCGGAGGCGCGCGACCTAATCGGATGCCATCAGAACTGGGGGCATAAAGGCGCCCTCGTTGCGCACCGTGGGCGAAGGTGGGGTTTGGGCTTCGGCATAGCGATACCGGCCGGTTTCACAGGACCAGTCGATGTTTCCCCGCATATAGGTCCGAAAGATCCCGACGAAGCGTTGAACCAAGCTGTCGGCGGCCGGGCCGAACGACGGTAGCCGCGCTTCTAGCCCGATCTTCTTTGCGCTTTTTTCTCTATCTCTTTGATTATAGTGGAAAGGGTGGCACTATGTGGGGCATTGTGTACCCATGTTTATGAAGCTAATGGTGTTGACAGTGCGTGGTTCGTATGCCATAATAAGTGGCCATGTACATCGACATCGTCCCCAACCGCAACTCTCCGCCCGCCGTCCTCTTGCGCGAGTCTTACCGCGAGGGCAAGAAGGTCCTCAAACGGACCATCGCCAATCTCAGCGAGGTGCCGAGAAACATCGTCGAAGGACTGCGCATCCTGTTGTGTGGCGGCGCGGCCGTGGAGCACTTCGAGGATAGCTTCGAGATCGAGCGCTCTCTTCCCCACGGGCACGTCGCGGCCGTGCTCGGTACGCTGCGCAAGCTCAAGCTCGATACGCTCATCGACTCGGAGCCATCCGAAGAACGCAATCGGGTGATGGGGATGATCGTGGCGCGGATCCTCGATCCGCGCTCGAAGCTCGCGACGGCTCGGGGGCTCGACGAGGAAACGTGCACGAGCACCTTGGCCGAGATCCTCGAAGTGCAAAAGACCGATGCCCAGGCCCTCTACACGGCGATGGACTGGCTGGGGGAGCGCCAAGCGGCATTTGGAAAACGGTACGCTGGTGCTCTACGACGTGAGCTCCACCTACTTCGAGGGGAAGTGCTGTCCCTTGGGGCAATTGGGTCATTCCCGGGACGAGAAGAAGGGCAAGTTGCAGATCGTCTTTGGCCTTTTATGCAACCGAGCGGGATGTCCGGTGGCCGTGGAGGTGTTTGACGGGAATACGGCCGATCCCAAGACGCTCGGCGCCCAGATCGAGAAGCTCCGCCATCGTTTCAAGCTCTCGCGCGTGGTGCTGGTGGGAGATCGGGGCATGATCACGGAAGCCCGGATCCGCGATGAGATCAAACCGATCGAGGGCTTGGATTGGATCACGGCGCTGCGGGCCCCGGCCATCCGGCCGCTGGTCGAGACGGGGAAGATCCAGCTCTCGTTCTTCGACGAGCGCGATCTCGCCGAGATCCAAAGCCCCGATTATCCCGGTGAGCGCCTCATCGTGTGCAAGAATCCTTTGATGGCCGTACGACGCGCCAAGAAGCGCCAGGCGCTCTTGGAAGCCACCGAGCGCGAGCTCAATAAGATCGTCACGGCCACCGAGAGGCCCGTGCGCCCCTTGAAGGGCGAGGCCCCGATCGGGCTACGCGTCGGGAAGGTGCTCCATCGCTTCAAGATGGCGAAACACTTTCGTCTCGACATCCGCGAGGCGGGCTTCTCCTATGCGCGTGATGAGGTGAAAATTGCCGAGGAGACCGCCCTCGATGGGATCTACGTCGTCCGCACCAGCGTGCAAAAGGCAGCGCTCGACACCGAGGAGGCGGTGCGTGCCTACAAAGACCTCGGCCACGTCGAGCAGGCGTTTCGCAGCTACAAGACCGTCGATCTCAAGGTCCGCCCCATCTACCATTACTTGGTCGATCGGGTCCGTGCCCACGTCTTTCTCTGCATGCTCGCCTATTACGTCGAGTGGCATATGCGGCAAGCCCTCGCACCACTGTTGTTCGACGATGACGACAAGGCCACCGCCGAGGCGCAACGCGACTCCCCCGTCGTACCCGCCAAGCCTTCGCCGAGCGCACAAGACAAGGCCCGCACCTTACGCACGGAGGATGGCTTCCCCGTACACAGCTTCCAGACCCTGCTCGCCGATCTCGCCACGATCGCCAAGAACCGCATCCGGCCCAAACTGCCCGGAGCTGACAGCTTCGATCAGATCACCCGCCCCACCCCCTTGCAGC
>JACCXJ010000182.1 GCA_013697045.1 Gammaproteobacteria bacterium
CCTTGGCGGCAAAGTGGTAGTCGCCGGCGCACACGGTGATGTCGCCGATGGTGATCTCGCCCTGGAGTACCAGGCATTCCTCGGGGAAGCCGTGGTCGTGAGCTGGCATGGCCACCCCGGGATCGAGGCGCGCGAGGAGAGAGCGGGCGCCGGTGGTCTCGTCGCGATACAGCATCTTGAATTCGATGCCGGGCATGAACTCGACCCATCCTTCACCCGCACGGATGGTGCGCAGTCCCTCGTCCCCCATCTCGGCCCGCACGCGCGCCATGAGGCGAGCGCGCAGCGCCGGGGGCGGCGTAACGGGCTTCAACGCCTCCGCCCAGGTCGTGAACAACCGGGGGTCGAAGGCATCGTCCTTGGGGTCTTGTCTTGGCATCATAGGGTTCAGTCTGCGAAGTCAGCCTGGGTCTCCAGGTTTCGTTTCAGTTTCTGCATGGCGTTTCGGATCACGGTCTTGACGCTGCCCAGGGGGGCCTGGGTGCAGCGGGCGATCTCCTCGTGGGTCAGCCCGCGAAAGAAGGCCATGCTGAGCAACTGCCGCTCCACTTGCGTTAGCCTTTGAAACGCCTTGGCCATCATGCCGCGCGCCTCGAGCCCCTCCAAGGCATCCAGCGGATCGCTGTCGGCGCAGGGCTCGACACCCAGGGCATACGGATCGGCGTGGGTCTCGGCCGGATCGCGGCGCCTCAGCCAATCCAGGGCCCGGCTGCGGCAGATCGTGAAGATCCAGGCCATGACCGTTCCGCGTGCCCGGTGGTAGCGATCCCACTGCCGCCATACCTGGAGATAGACATCCATGACCACCTCCTCCGCGGCCTCGTGCTGGCCGGTGAAGCGCAGGGCTAGGGCCATCACTCGGCTCGCGGTCGCGTCGTAGAGCGCGGTCAGCGCGCTCTCGTCGCGGGCGCCGATGGCCGAGATCAACGCCCGCAGCGCCACTTCGTCGGGATCGAAGGCGACCGTGTCCGAGGCCGCTTCCCGCTGGCCTGTACCCTCTTGCATGGGCCGTTTGTAAGCGTCCAGGGCCGAGGTTCGGGCGCGAGCACCGGAGAACCGCACAACGGCTCCCTTCTCTTCGTCAATCGATGCTTGGGCCACCGGGCGTGTTCTTTCTCGCCGTCATGCTTCTCATACGCAAGAAGTCTGGACTTGGATGTCGCCTGGGTTGGATAGGACGCCCGAGACGCAGTGGCTGTGATCGTGGGCCGACTGGAAGCAGAGGCCCGCGAGCGCGGGGTGCAGGAGCGCCAGGGGATGGCGGCGAAGCGTCAGGCCCAGGCTCCCGTAGTCGGTCGCGATGTCCTCGCCCTCGGTGCGTCTGCGCAACATCGGTACGGGCTCGGGGAGCACGGGCATCTCCCCGAGCGGCAGCGGTGCCTCGATGCCGAGCACCTGCCAGCGGGCCTGATGGCGGTTGCCGCTAACTAAGCCCCCGCAAGGCATCAGCCGCGGCCAACGCCTCCCGGTCGCGGCGCTTCAAACGGGCGCCCCGCGAGGTCCAGTACATCCCGGAAGGGCGCGTGGCGGTGATCCGCTCGGCACCGGCGCGGGAGAGGCCCTTGACCCCAGTCGAAGGGCGGGCGGGGCGCCCTCCAGGGTTCAGTCCCAGTCACCGACATCGATCGGCCGCACCTCGACCCCGTGGCAAACACGGAGCGCAGGAAGCGTGATAATTCATCCTACACAACCGCCCGCAACCTTTCCTTCTCTTCTCTGTTCACCAACCTTGGCGGACCAAGCTTTTTTATTTCGTACCCGTGAGGATACGTTCTATTCTTGTTGTCCATAAAGAAGTGTGGTTTCTTCCGCGGCGGCAGCAGGCGAACGAATCGTCCTCGCAATCGTAAACTCGTATCAACAAGCGTTCGCGCAAATGCAAACGGTTTCGGAAAACCGAATGACTCCAACATCTTTTCATCGAGCATTGCGTAAATGGTGTAGCGTACCATCGGCGTAAAGATGCTCGGGAACCATGACGCAAACAAATCTCGCGTAAGCTTGCCGACACGGTTGTTCGTCTCCGCAAAGACGAAATATTTTCCCTCGTACGCGTGTTTCCAATTCTCAAACTCTTCGTAACTCGGCGGAATATCTTTCATCTTCATCCGAATTCCGACTTCACGCCAGAAATAGTAGTAGCCTTTTCTTTCCTGCTCGCACGTTGGTCGCCAACCGTACTTATCTATCCAATTAATCGGTTCGTAAATGAATGTCGAGAGGACATACAGAAAACCTTCGTTTGAGATTTTATAGTGATCGTGCGCCCAATTCATCTGCTCCAATGCTTCCTTGCCGCGACCTTCAAGATAGCCCCACTTGCACATCTCTGCGACAAGGAGTGACGTATCGTCGTAGCGTCGCTGGGTTCGTTGACGGAATTCACCTGTTCTGTCGAGCAATGCGGAGATGCTTGGCGCGCAGTACGTTCTGTACAGCGCAATCTCCAGCGAGCGAATTGAATCCCAAGAAAACTCATACCCGAACGAGAGATACATAATCTTCATATTATCCCGTTCGGGATCGAGTTGTTGGATTTGGTTGAGGATGTCAAAACGTCCCATCGCCATTGCCTCTAATGCTGGTGATTGATGAAGCAGGAGTGCTGGTTTGTGAAACTACAACTAAACTACGAACGAAATGGAGCGCCGGTTTGCAGAAGACGGGTATTAGTGAGCTTCGGGGAAGACAAGTCAGTCGCGGGCGGTAGATTTAATTAAAAGCGCGCTTTCCCCTCAGAAGGGTACTGCCTGACCCTGTAGGATGTCAAACATGCGAGTCCTCGGGCACCGAGGCGCCATGTTGCGGGGGGTTGGGGTCTCGGGCGAGCGGAGGGGCAAAGGGAGTTGGTCGCGCAACTACCGGCCGGCCCGTCCGACGCAACAGGAGCTGTTGCAAAGACCCCTTGATTTTACTATCTTTCATCCTCTTTGCGCACGCTCGTTAGGCGCCATCTGACGAATAAGGAAGCCCGCCACCGTGGAGGTAAGGGGGCCGTACCCCTTAAGGTGCCTAAAGAACTGGTGCAATCCAACTAACCTAGCTACCGCCTTCGAGGAACCCATGAAAAATGTCGAGGGAGTATTCTGACTATCCAGATTGATCTCTCCAGAGAATACGGTCCCTCTTCCTCAGGCAAGACCATCATCGCGCCTCTACGGAGGGGAACGTGCCTGTCCCTGAACGCGAGGAGAAGATTGGGTTAAACGTCTACCGTAAACAGTAAGTGTCGGTCTACGGTCAAGGGCGGGCGAGATCTGAACGCTTCAAGGCCAAATAGTCTGGGCAAGAGGGGCCAAGAGGGGACCGACCAAAATGCCGGGTTTTTGCTTTACACAGGCGTGCAAAAGCACCCCTGCTGCTTCGCATCGTGCGAGCGGCCTAGCCAATAGCCGACGCCGGCCCGGGCCGCGCCGCCGAGCGCGGCGAGCCAAGCGCCGAAGCCGAGTGCGTCGATTCCAGCTTTGACCCAGCCGCTGACCGCGTCGCCGCCGCGATAGACCGCCGTGTCGATGACGTTCTTCGCCTTGTACTTGGTTTCCGCATCGACGACGGTGAACAGCATTTCCCGGCCTGGCCTGACCAGCGCGTACTCTCCGACCCGGCGCAGCACCATCACCGCCGCGAGCACGCCGAACACCGGCATGTAGGCGAGAAACAGCAGTCCGCCGGTGATCACGACGGGTACCGCCGTTAACAGTACGGTGACGCCACGACGCGCGGCCAGACGGCCAGTGAGGAAGATCTGCGTAAAAATGGTGAGCGCTTGGACCACCGCGTCCAGTGCGCTGAATACCTGGGTCTGGCGCACGCGATCCGGAAAGGTCTCCGCGACCAGACGCGCCTGTTCGAAATACAGGAAGGTGCTGGCGGTCGCGAGCAGCACGACGAAGGCGCTGATACCCAGCAGGTACGGCGACCGCGCGATGCGCGAGAAGCCGGCGAAGATACCCCCGCCAATCGGCCGCTGCGGGTCGTCGGTGCCCAATTCCATTCCGGCGCCGGCGCGTGCACGCCAGCGCAGCAGAATGCCGACACCGAGCAAGCTCAGTCCCAGAAGTCCGGCGGCGAGAAGGCCCAGCCCTGCATGACCGATGATCCCGACAAGCAAGCCCGCGAGCATCGGGCCGAGCAGTCCGCCGGCACTGGCGCCAGCCGCGATCAAGGCGAACAAGCGCCGAGCCTGCGCCGGCCGGAATACGTCCGCCATCAGGCTCCAGGCGACCGAGATGACGCAGAGGTTGAATACCGACAACCAGACGTAGAACACGCGCGCCAGCCAGACGCTTTCAGGATGGGAACGGAAACCGGCAGTGAACGCCAGCAAATTGGCGATGAAGAACGCGTAGACCCAGGGAATGAGCCGCGCGCGCGGCACGGCCGCGGTGAGCGCGCCGTAGGCCGGCACCGCCAGCAGCATTGTCAGAAAGGTCGCGGTGAACAGCCATTGTAGGTTCTGCACGCCGCCGGTGATGCCCATGGTTTCGCGTAGGGGCCGCAGCATGGCGTATCCGGCGAACAGGCAGAAGAACACGCCGAAGCCGGCAACGACGGCCGACAGCTCGCCACGATCGGCTTTGAGCAGGCGATGCAGGAATTCCGTTGGCGGCGAATACCGGCGTCTCGGATCATCCGCATCCTGAGTCATCCTCACGACACCAGTGCCGCGATCCGATCCTGATACTTGGCATCGGCGACCACGCCGGCGCCGAGGTTGTCGAGCATGTGTCGGGCCTTGGAAGTCGCTGGGATGACCGCGGTCACCGCGGGATTCGCCAGCACGAACTTGAGGAACAGCTGGGCCCAGGATCGGCAATCGATCTCGGCGGCCCAGGCGGGTACTTCCCGCCCATGCACCGTATCGAACAGCCGGCCGTCGAGGAAGGCACGATTGACCAGCACGGCGACGCCGTGCTCCTTGCACAGCGGCAGTAGCCACTTTTCGGCGGAGCGCGTTGCGGCGGAGTAATTCACCTGGACGAAATCGATGCGCTCGGCCTGGACGATCCGGGCGAGCTCGTCGTGGGCGTGATCCAGATAATGCGTGACGCCGACGTAGCGTACCTGCCCGGCCTGCTTCAACTCGCGCAGGAATGCCAGGTTCTCGCGCCAGTCGACCAGGTTATGCACCTGGAGGAGATCGACCTTGTCGCTGCGCAGGCGTGCCAGCGAACCGTTCCACTGCGTGCGCGCGCCCGCGCCTCCACCCGCGGAAATCTTGGTGGCGAGGAAGGCGCGTTGGCGCCAATCGCCCTGCTGCAGCAGATCGCCGATCACGGTCTCTGCGCGGCCGTAGCTGGGCGCGGTATCGATGAGGCTGCCGCCGCCGTCGAACAGCAGGCGAAGCACCTCGACCAGCGGCGCGCGTTCGGCCTCGGTGGCGCCGACGTCGAAGGTGCCCGACGTGCCCATGCCGATCACCGGCAGCTGTTCGCCGCTACTAGGGATCGCGCGCTTCTGCATGCCGGACGGGGCGAGCGACGGGCTCTCTGCCGCCCGGGTGTTCGCAACCGCCGCGAAGGCGGCCGCGCCGATCGCACCGATGAATTCACGTCGGTTCATCCGAAAGCTGCTCATATGTCCTCCTCCGCCGATCCAGGAATTGCTTACTTCGATGCTGCTCGGCCCCAGTGGTTCCGCCGGCTATCGTGCCTGCCCATCCGGAGAAAATCGAGAGCTGCATAGCCAGTGCATCCAGGTGTTCGAAGGTGACGTCAGGCTTGAGGAAGCGCTTGGCCTTGGGGAGGGACCTGAGCTTTTCGTAGGGGGCCATCATCCGCTCGAAGGGGTAGCGTTTCCTCAGTTTGTGCTTGGGGCGGAGTTCGGGGTCGGAGTAAGCCGGCTTATCAGATGGAGACCGATCCATTTGTCTGGTCACGAAAAGGCCCCAGACTCAGCCGCCGTTGCGGCAGCAGTGGAAACGCTGCACCGGCAATCTCGCACGCCTGAGCGGGCCGGTCTCGTCGGCGAGGGTCAGGAACACCACTCCGGTGGCCGTGTCCGGCCGCTGGCGGGTGATGACGAGGCCGACGGCATGCGCGCTCCGGCCGTGCATGAGTCCCAGTACCTCGCGGCCGACTGGAAAGAGAGGCGCGCGAGCGCGGGGCGCAGGAGCGCCAGGGGATGGCGGCGCAACGTCAGGCCCAGGCTGCCGTAGTCGGCCGCGATGTCCTCGCCCTCGGTCGGTTTGCGCAACATCGGCACGGGCTCGGGGAGCGAGGGCATCTCTCCGAGCCCCAGCGGTGCCTCGATGCCGAGCACCTGCCAGCGGGCCTGATGGCGGTTGGCGCAAAGCCTCCGCAAGGGATCGGCCGCGGCCAGCGCCTCCAGGTCATGGCGATTCAAGCGGGCGCCCCGCGAGGTCCTGGACATCCCGGAAGGGGCGCACGGCGGTGATCCGCGCGGCGCCGAGGCCTACCCGTTTCATCCGGCCATCCGGCACCTCTACGGGCGTGAGCATGCAGTCAAGCGCGGTGGGGTCGACAATGCAACCCGCAAAGCGACGCTAAATCTTCCCAACAACTCGTGCGGGCGCACCCACGATAACTACGTTTGGTTCATTGAACGATTTATTTACAACTGAGTTAGCGCCGATGTGGACACCATCTGCAATTATAATTTTCCCAAATATCTTCGCCCCCGGTTCAATGACGACAGAGTTACCGATCATCGGTACGTTTTTCTCTCCGTTGTTCTCACCGATGACAACATCAGCGTTAATTCGAATATTTGCCCCTAATCTAGCATTGTGGTGGACAACAATGGTACCGTAATGCACTATACAAAGACCAGGGCCGAAAACGTTTGGCGGGATAGTAAAACCCAACAAAAGTTTGTACTGGTTGAACTTGAATTTCAGGTAGAAAAAGTATGGTTTGTAAATCAACCCCGGTTTACAGTTTGTGTAGTACTCGACTTTACGCAATAGTCGTTGAAATACCCATATTGGATCAACAAGAAAAAACGCCCGAATCCAACCACTGCGACCGAGCGCAAGCCTGTCAGCTTCAAGATAATCGAGGTAATCCTTTCGAGATCTGATCATCATTTTATCTCATTTTGTACGAGGATTCGAGTGAATGCAGCATGGCATCAAGTGAAAAGAGTGATCCGCGGAGCGGGTATTGGCGTTGACCGGCGCGCTCGGAGCGTTGGGAGCAAGTACGCCATGGAAGCGGATCAGGTGCAACCGCGGACGGGGAACCAGCACGGCGAGTCGTTGCATGAATCCCAGCGGTGACATCACCAGGTGAGTCGTGCCATCTCGAGAGGGTGCCTTCAGTGTGAGCACCACCTATGCCGGGCCCAACATGTCGATGCCATCAACCTGTCCGAGGGATATGTCGCTCCCGGCTCGGAGACTCGGTCTACTTAGTCGGGAGGGCTCGCGGATACCGCTCCGGCCACCCGGGCGCGAAGCTGCAACAGCGCGCGCATGCTTCCGCGTCCAGCCATTGGCCGTCGTCCATCCGTGCCGAGAACACCAGATGTTCCTCGGCCTGGAAGCTCTCCAGCTCCAGTACATTCAGTTGCAGCCAGCTCCGCTGGCTGCTGAGACCCTCCAGCACCGATACTTTCTCGCGGCTGTCAGTCAAGTCGAAGACGAGTTCCTCAGAGCGCCAATATCCATGTTCTCCGCAATCACGTCATGCGGGATCAGCATGTATTCCCACGACTTGCCGCCGTTCTCCTTGCTGTGGGCCGCTGCCAGCTCG
>JACCXJ010000192.1 GCA_013697045.1 Gammaproteobacteria bacterium
CAACCCCTTGTGCGGCGATCGTCTCACCGTGTACCTCAAGCTCCGGGACGGGGTGATCGCCGATGTGGCCTTCGAAGGCGAGGGCTGCGCGATCTCGGTGGCCTCGGCCTCGCTCATGACCGAGCACCTGAAGGGCAAGACCGAGTCGGAGGCCCGGGCGATCTTCGATCGTTTCCGCGCCCTCGTCATGGGCGAGGAAGAGGCAGGCGCCGGGCTCGACAAGCTGGTGGTCCTGGCGGGCGTCAAGGAGTTCCCGGCGCGCGTGAAGTGCGCGACCTTGGCCTGGCACACGTTAACGGCGGCGTTGAAGGATCGGCACGAACCGGTCAGTACCGAATAGCCTTCGATGGACACCAACGAAGCGATCACCCTGACCCGCGACTGCGACGCGGTCTTGATCCCGATGGGCGATCCCCTCACCCTGCCCAAGGGCACTACGGTGTATATCACCCAGGCCCTGGGTGGGAGCTGCACCGTCGATGTCAACGGCAACCTCGCCCGCATCGCCGCCGACGATCGGGATGCCCTGGGCCTCGATCCCCACGTGGAGCCGGTGTCGGGCCCCGAAGCCGACGCGAGCGCGGAGTTCGACGAGGACCGCGTGTGGGACGAGCTGCGCACCTGTTACGACCCCGAGATCCCCTTCAACATCGTGGACCTCGGCCTCATCTACGACTGCCATTGTGCGCCGCTGCCCGAGGGCGGCCAGCGCGTGGATGTGCGCATGACCCTCACCGCCCCCGGATGCGGGATGGGCCAGGTCCTCGTCGACGACGTGCGGGGAAAGCTCGAACGGGTCCCGGGCGTTGCCGAGGTCGATGTCGCGCTGGTCTTCGATCCGCCCTGGAACTACGACATGATGTCGGAAGCGGCCAGGCTCGAGGCCGGCATGTACTGATGCCGCTGGTGATAGGTCGGTCCATCGATATGTCGGGCCCGTGAGATGTCCGATTGGGTGGATGTCGCACCCGCCGAGGCCTTCCCGGCGGGCGAGCAGCGCGTGGTCGTGGTGGACGGCGTCCGCATCGCGGTATTCAACCTCGCCGGACGGTACTTCGCGATCGAGGATCTCTGCACCCATGATGGGGCACCGCTCGCCGGCGGGATCGTGGATGGCGATGAAGTCATCTGCCCGCGCCACGGTGCGCGTTTCTGCATCAAGACCGGCGAGGCCCTGAGCGCCCCCGCCTACGAACCCGTCCCGACCTTCCCGGTCCGCGTCACCGACGGGATGGTCCAGGTCCGTGACGAGCGCTGGGATTGACGGGTCGCAGGCAGACCTTGTTCCTTGGAAGGTTCGACAACCGTCCGACGATATGCGCCGCCTTTGCGCCGGGAGCACCGATCGCTTTGGCAGCCAGGCCAGGACGATCCTGATGAGCCATCTAAATCTAGAGCAGACCGCGATACGGAACCGAGCGCTAAGGCGGTAGCTGAGCGGCCGGGGTGAGGGCCGGCGATACCGCCGGTCAGGGCTGGAACAGCGATGGAAGACAAAGAGCCCAGGCTCGCTATGTCTGCCGATCGCATGAAAACAAGCTGAGCCTGGCCCCTTTAGGCACGCCGCGGCGCCCCCTCCCGCGGTGCTTGCCCGCCTGAGCTGGGCCCGATTGCTCACAAAACCGCCGGGAGCGGTTTTGAACGACGATCGCCAGCCCGAAGGGCGAAAGCCAGAGAGGGCTTTCGTAAACGGGTGTTCAATATCGATATTGAACACTGTCCGCGACTCGCGGCGGCCCCTTGAAGATCATCGCCGCCATCGAACATCCCCCCGTGATCACCAAGATCACCCATCTCGGTTTGCCCGCCCGAGCACCGCCCCGAGCAGCGGCCAGGGCCTTCGATCGATTCCAGCAGGCCTGATCCCCACCGATCCCCCCTCCCATCCGGTTCAGCCTCTGAGCCGACCCTCCCCCTTGGCCCTCGTTCGTCGCCCGAGACGCCAAAACGCCCCGAAACATAGCGCCTCGGGCCCGAGGAAGGGCCCGAAAATGCCCCGATCCCAGGCCGCGGACCCGTATGCCGCGGACCCGTATGCTTGACAGCTCACGAGCCGAGCAGTACTCTACCTCTTGACGAGAAAGGGCGTTTAAAATCTCTAAAATCGACAAAATCTGGGTCTCGGTGACGGAGGTACCATTCGTTTGCTGCACCGATTGCTAAGCGTGTCTTCTCACATTGGTGAAATGGGGGTCTCCACTTAGCTGCAGTGACTACAAGATATTGGGGTCAGGGCTTGGCGATGATGTCCTTGAGGGTGCCTGTTGAGTATATACTACAGCTAAGTGGAGACCCCCTTTTGGTGAAACTCCTCGGACGGCTAAGGGTCCGCCGACTCATAAGGACCGTAACGTGCTCGTGTTGCTCGCTATCGCGATTGCAGGAAGGAAAAGCTCATGTCCTCAAACGAACCCGAAGGCAAGTGCCGCAGCGGCTGCCTTCACGTTTTATTCTGTTGGCTACTCAGTATACTTCGCCGTCTCCATCTGGTATCCAAACAATACTACCGGAAACACTGTTCGTGTCAGCTCGAGCTCGCGGCGATTTCATTCAATCACGATACCTCCGCGCTGACCGCTGACGCGATGAACATGAGGAGGAACTTCGCGACTACGGTCGCCATTCCGGAATGGACGGTCGGTAAGACCGTGGCCGCAGATTGTCCTGCCGGTTATGCCATAAAAGAAACCAAGGGTCACAAGATCACCATCAAAGCCAAATTCACAATAAGTCCAGTCGGCGCCACCAAGGCTGAAATAAAAGCGGACGGAGGAGGGGTTTTAGGATCCTTGGATCTGCAGGTTGTCACTTTCGCCAATGGAGTTTCCGTACCTGAGTTTGTCTCCTTTGAATTGAATCATCACTCCATCGGCGACGATGGCATTAAGTTGCAAGACATCACTTGGAACCGGAAGTACAGATGCTGCGGCGGCTCAAAGTGGGAACAACTGCAATCAACTAATCACCGTATCTACATCGTGCTGGAAGAACCTACGCTGCCGTGGAAGCAGCAGCCATTTCCCGACACTCAAGGTCCATGGACCGAGGCACTGGACTACGCGTGTTTTTGGGCTTCCGGCAAAAAGAACAGGGACGACGCGGCCTCAGCGATTACCCAGCAGATCAACGCCAACCTGGGACTTGTCTACGACAACGCCTCCGGGGCATCGCACTACACCAGTGGCGGGCTGGCGCTGTTTGAGTTGACGCAATTTCTCGCTTATCTAAAGAACGGTACCGGGCTCGGTAACATTGTGAATTGTACCGATTGCGCAACCATTACAACGACGTTCGCCAACTTGGTTGGGTGTGATCTCCACGCGTCGAAGATGGGCACGTATTTCGACCTGACTCCCTTCCGCGGCATTGGCGCGGCCGGGTTTGCCTGCCCGGGCTTCGGCTGTGGTTTCAGCTTCCACGAAGTTGCCTGGAAAGGCGGACACGGTAACGGCGATCCACTTTTTGACGCGTGCTTGCGCGTCGATGGCGACACGAACCCCTGGGCCGCTCCGTACACAGAACTGTTCCCGGTCA
Organism: Gammaproteobacteria bacterium; assembly: GCA_013697045.1. Classification (GTDB taxonomy): domain Bacteria; phylum Pseudomonadota; class Gammaproteobacteria; order JACCXJ01; family JACCXJ01; genus JACCXJ01. Next base: position 3,535 of record JACCXJ010000192.1, read on the forward strand.
ACATAATATTCTCCACCCAGCCCGGCGCCGCTTTGCCTTTGGCGGTGCCTTTCAATGCGCAGAGTTATGAGGAAAGGTTGTGCACAAATGACGCCGGCGGCATAGGAAGTTGTAACCCGATTGGCCCATGGCCTAGCAGCAGTAACGGAAGGAGGCCGGTGAAATGATCGACAATGACGCTGACGCTGGCTGCAATAGAGTGAAGCAAAACTTTGGCTTTTCCGAATGGGCGGGCCATACAAAAGAAGGCGACAGAAACGTTCGCTTGACAGATTTTATGCTTAGACCGGAAGCGCTCCGGGGATGGAAGCTCGCTGAGAAAGAAGATTTGCCGCCTTCGTCCAGACACCAGCGAGTTGTGCGCTATATTTAAGTCCCTCACAGGACGGACAGCGTTTACTCTCGACCATCTTTGGACATCTTTCCAAAGATCAACATCCCGGTTATCAGCGTCATCTGGAGCTACGGCAGCCTGTCGCCAAACGAGATGCAGGACCGCATCACGACGATCGTAGAACGGGCGCTGACCACGACCGTCAGCAATATCGAGCACATGGAGTCACAGTCGGTTCGCGGGACCAGTGTGATCAAGATGTTCTTCCAGCCAGGCGCTGACATCAATGCGGCGATAGCCCAGGTCACGGCGCTCTGCCAGGCCGTCACCAAGCCGCTACCGCCAGGCATCACGCCGCCGCTGATCCTGCAATACAACGCTGCCGATGTTCCGGTGCTCATGATCAGCCTCGGCAGCGATCAGCTGTCCGAGCAGGAGATCAGCGACCTAGGCAACAACTTCATCCGCGGTCAGCTCGTAACGGTGCAGGGAGCGGCAGTTCCGCTGCCGTACGGCGGCAAGAACCGCGTCGTGAACATCGACGTCGACTCCGACGCGCTCTACGCGCGCGGACTCTCGGCCCAGGACGTGCTCAGCGCGACGTTGCGGCAGAACATCATCGTAACGCCTGGCACGGCCAAGATGGGTCCGATCGAGTACGACATCGGGATCGACAGCAGCCCCGAACTGCTCAACGAGCTGAACGACATTCCGATCAAATACGTTAACGGTGCGCTGGTCTACGTCCGCGATATCGGCTTCGTCCATGACGGGTTCACCCCGCAGACCAACCTCGTTCGACGCGACGGTCGGCATTCCGCATTGCTTCCTGTCCTGGCCAGCGGTAACGCCTCGACGCTGTCGGTCGTGAGCGGCGTCCGGAAGCTGTTGCCCACGATCATGGCTGGTATGCCCAAGAGCTTGACCGCGGACTTCCTGTTCGATCAGAGCGTGTTCGTCAAGGCTGCGATCACCGGAGTCGTCCGTGAGGGGGTGATCGCAGCGTGTCTCACCGGGCTGATGATCCTGCTGTTCCTTGGCTCATGGCGCAGCACGCTCATCGTCATCACTTCGATCCCGCTGTCAATCCTCGCATCCATAAGCGTGCTCCACGCTATGGGTCAGACACTCAACGTCATGACGCTGGGCGGGCTTGCCCTTGCGGTGGGCATTTTGGTTGACGACGCCACGGTGGCGATCGAGAACAACCACCGTCACATGGACATGGGCACGCCGCTTCGGCGAGCGATCCTCGACGCGGCGGCGGAAGTCGCGACGCCCGCCATCGTAGCGACGCTGTCCATCTGCATCGTCTTCGTTCCTATCTTTTTCTTGACGGGTGTGGGGGGCTTCCTGTTTTCGCCCCTCGCGATGGCCGTGGTCTTCGCGATGCTCGCGAGCTACGTACTGTCCCGGACGCTGGTCCCGACGATGCTGATGTACCTGATGCCGGCCGAAGAGCAGGCGCGCCATGCGGAGGCGAGCGGACCGACGCGGCAATCGATCTTCGGACGGATCTCGCACGGGTTCGAGGCTGGCTTTCAACGGCTTGCCGAAGCGAACAAGCCAAATTATGTGCGAGGAGATCGAAGATGACATCTCGATACGCGATTGCCGGAGGCTCCATCGGTGCGGTGCTCGCATTCGCCGTGCTCCAGCTCGGCGGCTCGGCTCTGGCGGCCGGCGAAGATAAGCC
>JACCXJ010000359.1 GCA_013697045.1 Gammaproteobacteria bacterium
GTTCATCCAACACCGACACAAGCGATCGGTACTTCGACTCGATCTGCTCTACCGTGGACGCAATCTGCATCCCGCTTTAAAGCACATCTCTCACACTTTATCAAGTTATTTCTGCGCGATGCCTTACCCGTATTCCTGCCGCTGCGAGAGCTGGAGGACCTATCCAAGGGCATCGACGCTTTCATCGAGCAATCCCTCGACGACGACCCGCACATGAAAATGACGACGGGCTTCGGCGCGCGCCTGCTCAATCGCGGTCATCTGTTGTTACTCTTCGATGGGCTCGACGAAGTCAGCGATCCCAAGGAACGGGAAAAAGTCGCCCGTTGGCTGGAACGAGCCGCCCGGGCCCGCCCGACCTGCACCCTCGTCGTGACCTGCCGGTTCGCCGGGTACGACGACGCCGCCGTTTGTCGAGTTGCTGCGACAGCCACCGGGCGAGGACCCGGCTCATTGGGCGAGACAGCGCAAGGCCTTGCAGGTCCTGGAGCGGCTCGGGGCGGATGCGGAGCTCGACGCCCTTGTGATGTCATTACGCCGGCATCCACTCGGGGAAGTGCAGGCCCTGGCGCAAGCTCGTGCACAGGCAGCGATACGGCCTGCGCGGATCACCGAACTAGGCGGTGGGGAGCTGGTGCTGATCCCGGGGGGCACGTTTCCCATGGGCTCGCCGGCCTCTGATACGGAAGGATCCGAACAGGAATGCCCCCGGCATGACGTCCAGGTACCGGACTTTTATCTCGGGCGCCACCCGGTCACCAACGAAGAATACGGGCGGTTCTTGAAAGCCAACCCCGATGGGGGAGAGCCGAGTTACTGGGGCGACCGCCGATTCAACCAGGCGCGGCAACCCGTGGTCGGCGTGTCCTGGGATGACGCCCGACGGTTCGCGCGGTGGGCCGGCGGACGGCTGCCGACCGAGGCCGAATGGGAATACGCGGCGCGCGCCGGGACCGCCACGCGCTACTGGTGGGGGGATGGGGTAGGGAAGAACAATGCCAATTGCGCTGGTTGCGGTAGCCAATGGGACGGAAAAGAGACGGCTCCCATCGGCTCCTTCCGGCCGAATCCATTCGGGCTGTATGACATGCTGGGCAACGTTTGGGAATGGGTGGAGGATTGCTGGCACGATGGCTACGAGGATGCGCCCACCGATGGCAAGGCATGGTCCGCAGGTGATACGTGCGCCCGGTGCGTGATCCGCGGCGGTTCCTGAGGCAGCGGACCGAGGTACGTGCGTTCGGCCGACCGTAGCTGGAACATGCCCGACTACCGGGGCAACAACCTGGGTTTTCGCCTCGCCCAGGACATTTGACCCTTTGTCCTTTGTGCTTTTACCCTTTGCTGCGGCCAGAAGGGCCGCGCCGGCGTTTTTTTACGGCGCGCCGCAGTGGCGGATTTGCTTCGAGTGGCCGGACAAGTCTTCGGGGCCGACCAACGTTGAGATCGTCGACTACCACTGAGAGGTGAGAGATGGGACGTAGTGCGATTCATCCCGGCGAGCATCTCGCCGAGCAGCTCGAAGATCTGGGAATGAGCGCCGCCGAACTAGGCCGGCAGCTTGGCGTGCCCACCAACCGGATCACAGCCATCCTGCATGGCCGGCGGGCTATCACGGGCGACACGGCGCTGCGGCTGGGCCACTTCTTCGGGAACAGCCCGCAGTTTTGGCTGAATTTGCAGGCTACCTATGAGCTGCGTGTCGCTGAACAGAAGTCGGGCGAGGCAATCGAGGCGTTGCCGACCTTGGCGAGGCGCAAACAGCGAAGGCCGGAAGCACTGCTGTCCCCGCCTAGCTAGGTGGAGCGAGCGCTCACAGATCGCAGGTGACACGAATTAGTGCCGGGTGGACCAGTATCGAGGCGTGGGGATCGTGCTGATAGAAGGACGCTCGGCGACCAGCGGCGTTATCGTGAAGGCCAGGCTCGGCACTCAGAAGCAGGCGTTCATCGATCCCAACCCCTTCCACGCCGATCCGGAGACCGTCCGGCACTTGGTGGAGTCGGTCACCGGCGCCGTCGAGACCGCTACCCGGGCCGACCCGCGTTAGTCGCCGACATTCTTGTCATAGCCTGAGGTTGGCTCCGTAGGCCCGTGCCCGGCCGGGCGGGCGCCTGGAGCGAGCCCGCTACACCAGCATCCTGACCCCGATGAGCGCGACCACCACCGCGAACAGCCGGCGCAGCGCCGCGACCGGCAGGGCATGGGCGAGGCGTGCGCCGAGGGGGGTGAGGAACGCGCTCCCGGCCGCCACCGCCGGCCAGTAGAGGTAGCCGCTGCTCCCGGCCGGCAGGCCGGCTTCGCCCCAGCCGGCCACGGCGAAGCCAATCGCCCCGACGAGCGCGATGGGCAGGCCACAGGCCGCCGAGGTGCCCACGGCCTGGTGGATGGGGACGTTGCAATAGACCAGGAGCGGCACGGTCAGCGTCCCCCCGCCGATCCCGAGTAGGGTCGAGAGCGCACCGATCCCCGTGCCCACGAGCCACATCGCGCCGGTTCCGGGCAGGTCGCGATGGGCATCCGGCCGCGGGGCCAGCGCGAGCTGGGCCGCGATCAGGAGCTCGAAGAGGCCAAAGAAGACCCGCAGGAACCGGCCCGGCGCGTGCTCGGCGAGCACCGCCCCGAGCGCCGTGCCCGCCACGATCCCCGGCCACAAGCGCCGGACCACCGGCCAGCGGAGGGCGCCGTGGCGGTGATGGGCGGTGGCCGAGGTGATGGAGGTGAAGACCACGGTCGCGAGCGAGCTGCCGACCGCGAGGTGCATGCAGAGCTCAGTCGTAAAGCCCTGCCGGAGGTACAGGAACAATAACGCCGGGACGATCACGATCCGGCCGCCGAGCCCGAAGTGACCGGCTAGCAAGCCGGCTACAGCGCGGAGGGAGAGATGTGACCGCTGCCGCGATGAGCGCAGGAAGCTCGAAAGCCAGGGCCAGGGTCTGGGCCCGCTTGGCGCGCCGACCCGTACGACGATACATCGATACCATTGGCTGTTGACAACTCGCATTGAAATACGCTATCCTTCCGCTGCCTGGCCTGACGCGCTCATGTGTTTGATTCCACAACCGTTCTCGCCGTCGGGATACTGCCAGGCAGCACGTGCGTGGGAGCCGATCCTGCATACACCCGTTACCAGAGGAGAATCGCGATGAGCAAATATTTATTGGGCTGGCTGCTGGGCGTCCCGGTGATCGTGCTGGTCATCATCTATCTCATATTCAACTAGCGAATCGCCGTTACGCTACTTACTTACGTTATGGATCGACCTCAGCAAAGATGATGGAACTTAACGCTTCTAACATGGCGCCCATATGATCAAGCATTTAAGAATCGCATGTTTCGCCCCGCTGTTGTCTGTAATGTCCGGCTGTGGGGTCATGGGGGACGTTTTTGAGACGGGTATGTGGACCGGCATTATCATTACGGTCGCCATAGTCGCACTCATCGTCTTCGTGCTTTGGAAGCGTCGAAGTAAATAGTTTTTGCCTCCTCGTTCGATAGTCAGGCGGTTATCTGAGGCGGCAAGCTCGCCGGTCATGCTTCGGGACCTCAAGGCAGGTGCCGGCTACGTTCGGATCGGATTCAAGCTCATCGTGGCCCCCGGCCTGAGAGTTTGTGAAAAAACCTACTGCGCTCGGGATCTCGCGTTCCGGCGGTGCTCGGAATCCTCATGTATTTCAACATACACTCCGGTTCCTGCGCTCCGGCGGAACGCGACCTCCCTTC
>JACCXJ010000210.1 GCA_013697045.1 Gammaproteobacteria bacterium
TTCACGCGCGTCTCCGATATCATCGTTCCCGACTACCTCATCGCCGACCCGCCGGTCCCGATCACAGCCTATCGTGATGGCTTTGGCAATTGGTGCAGCCGGATCGTAGCGCCGAAGGGCCAAATTCGACTCTCTGCCAATGCGGTCGTGAAGGACACGGGGAAGCCGGATGTGGTCGCCGCCTGGGCGGGACAGACGCCAGTGCAAAACCTGCCCGAGGAAACCCTAGTGTTTCTCTTGGGAAGCCGATACTGCGAAACCGACCGGCTATCCGAGGTGGCTTGGGGGCTCTTTGGCGACCCACCGAACGGATGGAGACGCGTCCAAGCGATCTGCGACTTTGTCCATAAGCATATCGCTTTTGGTTACGAGCATGCGCGCTCCACGAAGACGCCTGGGAGGCTTTCAATGAGGGGACCGGCGTCTGCCGTGATTTCACGCACCTCGCCGTCGCATTCTGCCGATGCATGAATATCCCCGCGCGCTATTGTACCGGCTTACCTGGGCGACATGGGCGTACCGCCACCACATGGCCCGATGGATTTCGCCGCCTGGTTCGAGGCATACCTCGACGGTCATTGGTACACCTTTGACGCTCGGAACAACACGCCGCGCATCGGCCGGGTGCTCATCGCCCGCGGTCGCGACGCGGCCGATGTCCCGATCAGCAACACCTTCGGCCCCAACACTCTAAAGAGCTTTAGGGTATGGACAGACGAATTGAGCGAACGATGAATAGCCTCGATTGATTGCGTTATTGTCACCTGCGAGCACGCGAGCCGCCGCGTCCCGTCTCGCGCCCCACGGGAAGACCGCGGGCGGGTCGATGGAGGCGGCCGGGCGCGCTCGCCAAGGTGCTTAACCCATCGGGCCCAGGAGTCAACTGGCCTCTGGCATCCCCGGCGCGCCACCAGGGTTGGTCCCTGGCCCCGGTTTGCTATCATGCCGGCATCGGGTACCCGGACCGCCGTTTCGAACATCGCAGCGCTTTGGATACGGTTTCCAGCCTCGTCGCCCTACCGAGTTTCACGGGGCCATCGCCTACGATCGCCAGCGGGGCCTGCGGCTTCGCCTACGATCAGCCCTCCCCGGTCGCCGCGGGCCGGCGCCGAGATAGTTCGGCCGGGTCGGGGCGGCACGCTACCGTCGCCTTTGCAATATCTGCCGCGTGTGATTCAATGCCTGTGGTTCAGCGGTAGTGCCGTGCGAGAGGCGTGGCATCCTGGATCCATCGGAAAACAAGAAGATCGCTTATGCCGCCCACGCGCCCGAGACTGCCCCGCCTCGCCACCCTTTGCGCCATTACGCTCCTTTGCGCGTGCAGCGAGCCGGTGCAAGTGGGTTCGGCCGTCTATCGGCAGGACGCCAAGACGCCGCGTTGTGAGCCGGGCTCACGCCCGGGGGGCCCGGGGATCACGAACCACGAGTCGACCTCGAAAGAGGTGCCGTTCAATGTTCGCACACCGGCGAACTATGACCCGACCGTCGCCCATCCGCTCCTGGTCGTATACGCCGCGGCCGGGAACAACCGCTACGAGACCGAGGGGCTCACCGGTCTCACCACCGACGCCACGGCGCGCGGCTTCATCGTGGCCTATGCCGACCACCTGCGCCTGTCCCTCCCGGTGCTGGAGGAGCTGGCGACGATCCCCGCGCTCGTCGCCAAGAAATGGTGTATCGATGAGGCCCGCATCTACCTCACTGGTCAGTCCGACGGCGGCATGGCCGCCGAGGCCATCGGCTTTCTCCCCAAGACGCGGGGGATCGCCGATGCCATCGCCCCCAGCGCCGCGGGCCTGAACGCCAAGGACCTGGCCGAAAACAGTTGTCCCGAGCCCCTGCCGGTCATGGTGATGCACAGCAAGAACGATACGGTCTTTCCGGGCTACGGGGCAGAGGCCGCGCGCTGGTGGGCCGCGTGCAATCGCTGCGATCCCACCCCGGGGCCCAAAGACGCCCACGGCTGCGTGGCCTATCCCGATTGTGCCAACGGCGTCCAGACCCTCTATTGCGAGGGCGCCGGCAAGCACAAAGACTGGCCGCCCATGAATTCCGCGGTACTGGACTTTTTCGAGTCCCGCGCCGCGGTGCCGAAGTAACGGTGGAGGAGCGGCCGTCGAACCAATCGGGGGAAGCTCGGCACCGAGCGGGCCTGTGCTGATGAAGAGCCACGGCTGAGCGCATCCTCTCCCGGGCGAGCCGATGAGCAGCGGAGAAACGTCGTAGCGACGCACCCGCTCGGGTCGTAAGGGAAACGACCCTCGTAAGGGCGCTTCACGGTGGCGTGCTGCCTACGGGCCCGACCGCCCTTGGGTAGAAGAGGCGCAGCCTAGTGGAATCCGTCCTCGCCATCGCTGTCATCATCGGGCTCGGGTGCTTTTGGTCGGACAGCCTGCGTGCCAGAGAATTCGCCTTGCGCGAATGCAAGACGGCGTGCGACCGGGCCGACATGCAACTCCTCGATCAGACCGTGGCCCTCGCAAACGTCGGCCTGACCCGCGACGCGGAGGGACGGGTCCGCATCCGCCGCCGGTATCGATTCGAGTTCAGCATCGATGGCGGCGACCGGTACCCCGGGCAGATCACCCTGATGGCCGGGCGCGTCGAGTCCCTGTGGCTCGGCGGCACGGCGACATGACGACTTCGATTACGATGGGGTGCGGCCCTTTCCGAACGGCGTTCCATTTCAGTAAGGTCCGAGAGCCACGCTACCCGACTGGGCGTGGGATCTCGTGCCTTAGATCTCTCGATAGAGCAATAGCGTCAACCCGATGAGCGTGAACGCCACCGGCCACAACCAGGCGGGGATGCGGCGGTCCTCTTCGGGGAGGCGCAGCTCCAGCCAGCGGCCCCAGCCCATGAGGACGGCGAACACCCCGAGCGGCGCGTGCGAGACCTCGGCGAGAAACTCCGATTTCAGGTTGAACATGGCGTGCGAGTGGGTGAGGATGAGCGCGCCGCCGGTCGCGCACAGGAGCGGAAAGGCCAGTCGCCATCGCGGGTTTTGCAGGCGGCCCGTGCGGACCTGCCATTCGAAGAGCGCGAGCGCCACCACCACGCCGACCACCAGGCGGTGCTGGAGGACATCGGGGAGGGCCATGCTCTCCCAGAACCCGGCCGGGCCCAGCGGCCAGGCACGCGGGTCGTTACGGATGAAGAGGAATGCAGCCAGCCCGAGGAAGATGAGCGGCCAGTGCCGCGCCCAACGGGCCGCCCGCCGCCGCTCCATGAGGGCACAAAGACTCATGGCGAACACGAACATCCCCGCCATGTGGTGGTTGTATTCCGACCAGGCGTATTCCGCGGGCTGGCGCTCTGCGAGCGTGTCGTCGATGCGCCCGGCGCTGGCCAAGAGGTCTTGTACCGGCGGTGAGGCGAAGCGCGGCAGCTTGGGGACGAAGCGCGCCATGACCTCGGCCGGGCTCGCGCGATCGGCACCCATATCGACGGACGGCGGCAGCGAGGTCAAGGACGCCGCGGCCAACAGGATGGTGACGCCGAGCCCCACCTCGGCCTCCACCAGGGCCGGGATGCGTCGTGCCGGGCCCGGGTCCGGCCGCGATGGCCGCCAGCTTTTCACCAGCAGGAGGTTGATGCCGCCGAGCGTCAGGGTGGCGAGGAGCAGGACCACCTTGGTGAGCACCATGACCCCATACCCCGTGCCGATGAGCGCCTCGAGATCGCCGACGTAAACCCACACGAGATATAGACCCGGCAAGACCAGCACAGCGACGCTCGTGATCGCGAGGTCCGAAAAGCGTGCGAGCACCACCGGGCCATAGCCGCCCGCGTGCGCTTCGCGGCGCCGGAGCTGCCAGAAAGCCGCCAGATGGATGAGCCCGCCTATCCACACGGCGGCACCGGCCACGTGCAGGACCGTGACGGCCATCAACACCTCGCGGTGCGTGAGGCGGCTGACGCCATGGGCCAGCCATGCCGAGTTGACGAGTAAGGCCAGCACCAGCGCCACCGCCCCGGTCCACAGTGGCGCAGACCGTGGCCGAGGCATCAGGGTGCGCCCGAGCGCGCAGAGGCACAGGGCCAGGGCGATGGTGATGAGGCCGGTGCGAGCGTAGTCCGTGTGCAGCAATGCCGCGAGCGGCCAGCGGCCGGCGTCATCGGCCAAGGTCCAGGGGTGCAGGACGAACAGGACGAGCGCTTGGGCACCGGCGAGGGTGAAGGCCGCGATTGTGATGAGCCGTAGCGCGAGCTGCACGAACCCCGCAAGATGGGCGGTCCACTCCTGCAAAGGCCTCAGGACCCAGAGCACATAGGCGACGCCACCGACCGCGGTGGCGAAGGCGATGAGCGAGATGCCCCGCAGGAGGACATCCAGGAGTCCGGCGAGGAGGGTCATGGACGCGTCGGGCCCAAATTCTTATCGTTATTTACGGACGTGAAAACGCAGGACGCCTTCGGTGACGTGGCCGTCGGGAGAAAAGGTCCGGTAGTGGACGAGATACGTGCCCGGGACGAGCGGCGGCACGCGCGCCTGCAGGCGCTCGGGGGCTTCCGACGGGTCGAGCGGCGTCTCGATCTCCCCGTCCGGACCTTCCAATCTGACGCGGCAGAGACCCTGCTCGATCTTGGTATTGAAGCGAAGTAGGATGCGGGGCGGGGACGTTTCCAGCCAGGCATCGTGTACCGGCACCGACTCGACCACGATGGCGTGCGCGCAAACCGCCGACGGCAGCATGAGCGCGAAAAATCCCCCAATGAGGTATGCCCATCGCGGCCGGGCGCGAACCAGAGCAGTGGGGCTCATCGTATGAATCGATCTGGGAATCGATCCGAGAGAATGCACGTTTTTTTCTCGGGAGGTGGCGCAAAGAGGCGGATTATACTGGAACCTCTTGCGACAGCGCGCGCCCAGATATGTATAAAAAACTTGGGGGGCGGCCATTGAGCGGATCGAACGCCGCGGTCGCGCAAAGACCCTGGGACGCGCGTCTGGCCCTGTGGCTCGTCCGGCCTTTGCAGGGGACGCGCGTCAGGCCCAACCATCTCACCACCGTGCGGCTCGCCGTCGGCCTCGCCGCTCTCGCATGCCTCGCGAGCGGGTGGCCGAACCTCGGTGCCTGGCTGTTCGTGCTCTCCAACCTTCTCGATCACAGCGATGGTGAGCTGGCGCGTCTGACCGGGCATACCAGCCGTGTGGGCCATTTGTACGATCTGGCCACCGATGCCCTCATCCACGTGCTCTTGTTCCCCGCCATCGGACTCGGCCTGGAGTCCTCGGGGGCCGCCGGCTGGGGCCTTTCGGCCGGGGTCGTCGCCGCCCTCGCCGTGACCGCGATCTTTTACCTGCGCCATCGGATGGAAGAGGCCCACGGCAAGGCCGCCACCGCCCAGAAGTCGTGGTTCGGCTTCGAGGCCGAGGATGTCCTGTATTTACTGCCGCTCGTCACGGCCCTCGAGGGCCTGGTCCCGTTCCTGATCGCGGCGGCCATCGGCGCGCCCATCGGCGCCGTCCTCGTCGGCCGGCAATATATCCAGTGTGTTCGGGGTGCGGCCGGATGACCACCTTGGTGACCGGCGCCACGGGCTTCGTGGGCTCGGCGGTGGCGCGCCGCCTGCTCGCGCGGGGGCACCGGGTCCGCATGCTGGCGCGCCCGGAGAGCGATCGCCGCAATCTCGAAGGATTGGATGCCGAGATCGCGCTCGGTGATCTGAGGAACAGGGCTTCGCTAGAGGCGGCGCTCGACGGCTGCACCGCGCTCTTCCACGTGGCGGCCGATTATCGCCTGTGGGCCCCCGATCCCCGGCCCCTGTATGCCGCCAACGTCGATGGGACGTGCGAGCTGATGCGCGCGGCCCTGGCGGCGCGGGTCGATCGGATCGTCTACACCAGCAGCGTCGCGACGCTCGGGCTCAATGCCGACGGGAGCCCCGCGGACGAGGACACGCCGGTCGGCTTGGCCGACATGATCGGTCCCTACAAGCGCTCCAAGTTCCTGGCCGAGGAGGTGGTTCGCGGCCTGTGCGCGGAGCACGGATTGCCGGCCGTGATCGTCAATCCCTCGACGCCGGTGGGCCCGCGCGATATCAAGCCCACGCCCACCGGCCGTATGGTCCGCGACGCCGCGGCGGGGCGCATGCCGGCCTATGTCGATACCGGCTTGAACCTGGTCCACGTCGATGACGTGGCAGAGGGCCACGTGCTCGCCTTCGAGCGCGGCGAGCCGGGCCGGCGTTACCTCCTCGGCGGCCACAATCTGACCTTGCGGGAGATCCTCGCGACCATCGCCAAGCTGTGCGGCGGGCGCCCGCCGCGGCTGCGGCTGCCCCATGCCCTGATCCTGCCCATCGGCTATGTCGCCGAGGGCCTTGCGCGCCTCTTTCGCACCGGCGAGCCGCCGGTCACCATCGATCGTGCCCGCATGGCCCGCAAGCGCATGTTCTTCAAGAGCACCCGCGCCGAGCACGAACTCGGTTATCGCTTCCGGCCGGCCGAGGAGGCGCTGGCGGAGGCCATCGCGTGGTTCCGGGAGAACGGCTACCTGCGGTAGCCCGGCGCGGTGGCACTCCGAGTCGCAGTGGGCGAAACGTGAAGGCCGTTCTCGATACGAACGGACAGGCGGTCGGTGCCAAGAGCACCTCCGCCGCAGTTGCGGATCCCATCCTGAAGCGAACCTCCCATCCCGACTGTAACTACACCTCAATGCCTGGTATGAGTAGCCGGTCGTCTATTCAGCAATCGCGCGCCCCCTGAACCGATGCGCCTGTTCTACGTCGACGAAAGCGGCACCGGGCTCAAGGACGACAACTCTCCCTTCTTCGTCCTCGCGGCCTTTGGGCTGTCGGCCGAGGCGGCCGCCTCGTTGGACACTTCCCTGACGGCCCTGAAGCGCCGTCTGGTGTCCTGGGCACCGCCCGAGGACTTCGAGATTAAAGGCCGCGATCTGCGCCGAGGCGAGAAGCTCCTCAAACGGGTCGCGTGGGAGAATCGCGTCCACATGATGGTATCCGTCGCGGAGTTCATCGCGGGTCTGCCGTGCCGGGTCATCGTCATACAGGCGGACAAACGGGATCTCCGCAAGGTTGTGAGTACGGAAGACCATCTCTACGGATTGGTCCTCTGGCGGCTGCTCGATGAAATCGAACGAGAGCTCGAGGAATTCGGAAGCTCGGGCATGCTGATGATCGATGCCCGTTCGGATCTCCACACGAGCGTCCAGGATCGCCGCGTGGTCGACGCGTTCCGCCAATGGCGTGCCGGACGTCCGGCTGTGCGCCTTCTAGAGCTCCCGTGGTTCGGCTTCTCGGCATTCTATGGCGGGCTCCAGCTTGCGGACTTCGTTGCCTACCTGTGCGATTGGGCCCACAACGAAGATCCGTCGTCGGACGCCTCGGCGGGGCGAGCCGACGATCTGCGCCACGTGTTCGAAACCCTCGCCCCACGGGTCCGCTTGGTGCGCATACCATGAAGGGCATAAGAAAAGACCCCACGACATTTCGGCCGTGGGGTCGCCAGGTTCCAGCAGGCGCCCGGCGTTTCAGCCGGACTATGGATCCCCGTGCGGTCCGGGGCACCTCATCCACAGGATATCCTCCCGCGCTCCTTCCGGCAAGTGTTCCGAACGCCTGGCTGCGGGGTTTGGTACGGCGGCCGATCCCGACTTGACTTCGTACACCCGAGCGAGGGGGTACTGAGAGTTTGTGAAGAGCTCGGTTGCGCGCGCCGTCGGGTTGCGTGCCACCAGCGGCTTTAGACCACGCAGCCGTTGATGGCGATGAGCAGTTCCTGGGCCTCGCTTTGGGAACGACTGTTCAGAAGCTCTGCGGCGAGCGTCGCCACGGCGCCGCACGAGGTCGAGTTGACGATGCGCTTCACCTCCAGGAGCGTCGCCGGGTGGACGCTGAACTCCCTCAAGCCCAACCCCAGGAGCAGGCGCACATAGCGCAGATCGCCGGCCATCTCCCCGCACATGGCCACCGGGATGTGGCAGCGCGCGGCGGCATCGATCGTGGTCTTGATGAGCCGCAAAACACCGAGATTCAACGGATCATAAAGATAGCTCACCTCGTCGTTGACGCGGTCGATGGCCATCGTGTACTGGATGAGATCGTTGGTACCGATGGACAGGAAATCCAACTCGCGGGCGAACAGGTCGGCGCACACCGCGGCCGCTGGTACCTCGATCATGCCGCCGATCGGCATATTCGGATCGAAGGGGATGGAGGCCGCCCGCAACTCCTGGCGGATCCCTTCGATGATGGCCAATACCTGATGCAGCTCCTGCAGGCTGGCCAGCATCGGGATCAGGAGCCGCACCGGCCCGAGCGCCGAGGCCCGGAGGATGGCGCGTAGCTGCGGGAGGAACAGCAGCCCCGGCTCCTTCAGGCACAGGCGCACCGCGCGCAGCCCGAGCGCCGGGTTGGCGGCGCCGGGGCGCGCGTGCCCGTCCATCTCCTTGTCCGCCCCGATGTCGAGCGTTCGGATGGTGATGGGTAGGGACTCGAGCAGCCGCAGCACGTCGGCATAGACCTCGAAATGCTCGCCCTCGTCGGGGGGTTCCGGGCGATTCATATAGAGGTACTCGGTACGATAGAGGCCGACGCCGGTTGCGCCCACGGTCAGCACCGTCTCGAAGTCCTTGGGCAACTCGATGTTGGCCTCCAGGATCACGGCAATGCCGTCCTCTGTCCGGGCCGGCGCCCCCTTGAGCTTGCCGAGCTCGGCGAGATCAGCCCGCTCCTGGCGCTGCAGACCCTGGTAATACTCGAGGGTCCGGGCATCGGGGTCCAGCACCACGACACCCTTGCCCCCGTCGACGATGAGCACATCGTCCTCGCGCACATAGCGGCGCGCCTGGTGCAAGGCCACGATACCCGGGATCCCGAGGCTACGCGCCAGGATCGCGGTGTGCGAGGTGGCCCCGCCGTACTCGGTTACGAAGGCCGCGATCCCGTGGTGCTGCATGACCACGGTGTCGGCCGGGGTCAGGTCGTCGGCGACGATGATGTATCCGGCGAGCCGGCTGTCGGGGACCTCGTGGCGCAAGGGCCCCTGGTTCTGGAGGATGCGCTGGATGCGGTGGACCACGTGGTCCACGTCGTCCTTGCGGGTGCGGAGATAGGGGTCGTCCATCTCCTCGAATACCGCGACCAGCGCGTCGCGCTGCAACCGCAAGGCCCACTCGGCGTTGCAACGGCGCTCGCGGATGAGGCGCGCCGGCTCCTGGCTCAACGCGGTGTCTTCCAGCATCAAGACGTGGGTATCGATGAAGGCCGCGATGTCGGGGGCCGTGCTCCGAGGAATGTGTTCGCGGATGGCGCGCAGTTGCTGGCGCGCCAGGACCGTGGCCTCGTCGAGGCGCCGCACCTCGTCTTCCACCAACTCCCGCGCGACGCAGTACTCGCTGATCTCGAGCTGGTCCCGGACCAGGATATGCGCCTTACCGATGGCGATCCCCTTGGCGACCCCGATCCCGTGCAGCGCGATGCTCATTCGCCCTCCCCGAAGCGATCGCAGATCAAGGCCTCGAGCCGTCGAACGGCCTCGTGCTCGTCGCTGCCGCTCGCAGAGATGGCGATCTCACTCCCCCGGTGGGCGGCCAGCATCATGACGCCCATGATGCTCTTGCCGTTGACCTCGCGCCCGTCCCGCGCCACGGTGATCTGACACTCGAAGCTTGCGGCCAGCTGCACGAAACGCGCGGCCGCCCGGGCGTGCAGGCCGAGCTTATTGACGATGAGCACCCGACGCTCCTCCATGTCCCTCAGAGCGGGTGAAAAAATCGTCGCGAGCGCCTCGAGGGTAAGGCGGAGGGAGCCGTGCGACGAGACCTGTCGAGCCGATAGGCGAGGAACGGGCACCGCGCAGCCAGTATGATCATTGGGGAGCCATCGGGACGCGCAGCAGGGCCTTTCACGAGCCCTCTCACTACGCGGCCGCGCCGGCCACTTGGAGCACGCCGTCACGTCCGGCACTCAGCGCCTTGGCCACCAGGCCCTCCAGGCCCATATCCGGATAGTTGAATACGCGGATCAGCATCGGCAGGTTGAGACCGGCAACCAGCCGCCGGTCCTGACGGGAGTCTACGAGGCGCTCCGCTACATTGCTGGGCGTCGCACCGTAAAGATCGGTCAGGACCAGGACCCCATCGCCGTCGTCCAAAGCCGAGCACAGACCCGTGGCACGCCGATAGAGGTCCTCGGGGTCACACTCGGCCCCGGCGCCGAGGACCTCGGTCCTGAGCGGGCAACGGCCGAGCGCCTGGCGGGCGCTGTCGAGGAGCACGGCGCCCAGGCCATCGTGGGTGACGATCAGGAGGCCGACGCTCATCTGTATATATATCCCCAACTCACAATATATAGCCCCATCTCACATGTCTCGATAGGTCACGAGCAGCGCGCGGCCGGTGCCCCCGAAACGTTCGGCCAGCCGCTCCGCGACATACACCGAGCGGTGGCGCCCGCCCGTGCAACCGATGGCGATGGTGAGATAGGCGCGGCTCTCGGCCTCGAAGCGCGGCAACCAGCGCTCGAGGAAGGCTCCGATCTGCTCCGTCATCGCCCGCACCTCGGGCGCCCCCTCCAGATAGGCGACGACCTCGGGGTCCTGTCCGCTCAGGTCGCGCAACCGTATCTCCCAGTACGGGTTCGGCAGGCAGCGCACGTCGAACACGAAATCCGCGTCAGCCGGTACCCCATGTTTGTACCCGAAGGCGATGAACTGCAACGAGAGGGTCCCGGCGGGACGCAGGGCGATGCGCTCCTGCACCCGATCGCGCAGTTCTTGCACGGAGCTGTGACTGGTGTCGATGCGCAGATCGGCATGTTCGGACAGCGCCCCGAGCAGGCGGCGTTCTTCCTGGATCGCCAAGGCCAGCGACAGGTCCTGCCCCGAGAGCGGATGGCGGCGGCGCGTCTCGCTGAAACGGCGGAACAGAGTCTGGTCATCGGCCTCGACGAACACCAGATCGGCCACCGCCCCGCGCCTCATCTCCACCAGGCGTTCGGGAAATTCCGACAGGGAATCGGCGGGGTTACGGGCATCGATCCCGATCGCCATGTGCCGGTATTGCGGCTGGTCGACCTCGGCGATATGGCGCAGAAACGCCGGCAGGAAGCCGATGGGGATATTATCGATGGTGTAATAACACAGGTCCTCCAGGGCGTTCAGCACGACCGTCTTCCCGGCCCCCGAGAGGCCGGTGACGATGACCAGCCGTGGTGGTGCCAGGAGGCCCATTCAAGACGCCGCCCGGTCGGTCTCACGCTCCAGCATCGCGCGCTGGCGCTGCATGAAATCGTCGGCCGAGTTGTAGCCGCTCATGCGCAGGATATGGTTGCGCGCGGCGCATTCGACGAGCACCGCCAGATTGCGCCCGGGTGCCACCGGCAACAGGATGTCGGGGATATCCAGTCCCAACACTCGGCGCGTCCGATACGTCCCCCCCAGCCGCTCGATGTCCACGAGGCCAGGCCGATCCAGGCGCTCCAGACGGATGATCAGGCGGAGGTATTTATTGCTCCTCAAGGCCCCCGCGCCGAACAGCTCGCGGATGTTCAGGATCCCGAGACCGCGCACCTCCAGGAAGTCCTGCAAGGCCTTGGGGCAGGTGCCGTTCACGATATCCGGGGCGATGCGCGAGAACTCCGGCGCGTCGTCGGCAATCAGACGATGGCCGCGGGTGATCAACTCCATTGCCAGCTCGCTCTTCCCGACCCCGCTCTCTCCGGTCAGTAGCACCCCTATCGACATGACTTCCATGTACACCCCGTGCAGGGTCTCGGCCTCGGCCAGGAGGTTCGACAGATAATAGTGCAGGTCGTCGGCCAGCTTGTTGCTCGGCAGCGGCGACGCCAGCAGCGGGGTCGCGCTCCCCTCGCAGGCCGCGCACAGTTGCTCGGGGATGTCCTGTCCCTCGGCGACGATGACACAGCGCGGCTCGTGGCTCAAGAGCTGCCTCAAGGCGTCCTCCCGCGAGATGTCCCTGAGCCCGGTCAGGTACTGGATCTCGGAATCGCCAAGGACCTGGATCTCATTGGGGTGGATGAGGTTCAGGTGCCCGACCAGCGCCTTCTTCGGCGACGCCCGCGGCGCCACACCCCGGCGGGTCTCGATGGTCGTGATGTCGTCACCGATGACCTTGCGCCCGTCGGCATGGACCAGACCCGCCACGATCTTGCGCGTCCCGCCGGCACGTCCCGCGACCCACGCGAGCTGCAAGCGCTCGGCATGGATAGCGAACAGCTCGTCGATCGCGACAGTGGCCATCATGTCATTGCGCGGGCGACCTCCCCGGTCAAGATCGCATAGGCTTCGGCAGGCCCGCTGCTGGCCCGAAGGCGGGCGACCAAGTCCCGGTCGCTGAACATCTCCGCCAGGTGCGCCAGGATGCGTAGGTGATGATCCTGGCACTCGGCGGGGACCAGGAGCGCGAAGAAGAGATCCACCGGCTCATTGTCTGCGGCATCGAAGTCTACGGGCTTCGCGGCGTGCAGAAAGGCTGCGCGCGGCCCCTCGCAGCGTTCCATCCGCCCATGCGGTATGGCGATGCCACGCCCGAGTGCCGTGCTGCCCAGGCGCTCCCGGGCGAGCAGAGCCTGGAACACCTCAGCCGCCGTAGCCCCACCGCCATCCCCCGCGATCAGCCCGGCCAGGGCTTCCAACACCGCCTTCTTGCTGCGCGCACCGGCGTTCCATGCCACGCGGCTAGGCGCTAGGATCTCCGCTAACTCCATGGACGGCCCTGCAATGTCGACGGCGTTGCGCGCCTGGCTCACGAGCGGCCCGATCACGACTGGCCCTTGAGCCCTCCATCGGCGCGGTGGTGGTCGGTCAGCTGTTCTTTATGGCGGATCAACTGGCGGTCCAGTTTGTCGATCAGGGCATCGATGGCGGCGTAGAGATCATCGTGCTCGACATCGGCGTATAGGCGCCCGCCGGCGACGTTGATGGTCGCTTCGGCGCGCCGGCGTTGTTTTTCCACGGCCAGCACGACGTGAACGGTGGTCACATGATCGAAATGGCGTTCCATCCTTTCGAGCTTGGTCTCGACGTAAGTCTTGATCGCCGGCGTAACTTCCAGATGATGCCCCTTGAGATTGATCTGCATCGTGACTCCTAGTGACTGCCAGAAAACTTTCCACTGAAACCGCTACCGGGTCTCAATGTGGGTTGAGGGAAAATATTCGATAAAAAGCGGTTCGACAAAAAGGGGGCTCGATCAAAAGGGGCCCCTTACACCAGCCGCTTGCGCTCGTTGGACGGCGGGATCGCCATCGCCTCGCGGTACTTCGCCACCGTCCGGCGCGCCACCTGGATGCCCTGCTGAGTCAGGACCGCCGCGATCTTGCTGTCGCTCATGGGGCCCTGGGGATCCTCCGCGGCGATCAGCTTCTTGATCACGGCCCGGATCGCGGTCGAGGAACAGGCCCCGCCGGTGTCGGTGTTGAGGTGGCTGGAGAAGAAGTACTTCAACTCGAAGATCCCGCGCGGCGTGTGCATGTACTTCCGGGTGGTCACCCGCGAGATGGTGGATTCGTGCATGCCGAGGACCTCGGCGATATCGTGCAGGACCAATGGTTTCATCGCCACATCGCCGTGCTCCAGGAACGCCCGCTGGCGCTCGACGATGGCGGTCGCGACCCGCAGGAGCGTCTGGCTGCGGCTCTGCAGGCTCTTGATGAACCATCGCGCCTCCTGCAGGTGGGCGCGCAGCGAGGTATTGTCGGCACTGGTGTCGGCGCGCCGGATCATGCCCGCATAGTAGGGGTTGACACGCAAGTGGGGAACGGCCTCGGGGTTGAGCTCCACCTGCCAGGCGCCGGCCTTGCGGCGGACATAGACATCGGGGACCACGTACTCGACCCGCGCCGACTGCAAGTGCGCCCCGGGCCGCGGGTTCAAGGACTGGATCACCTTGATGACCTCCTGGAGCGCTTCCTTGTCGAGCTTCATGCGCCGCGCGAGTTGGTTGTAGTCGCGCGCCACCAGGACATCGAAGAACTTCGCGATCAAGAGCTTGGCCTCTGCGAGCCACGGTCTGTCCGCTTCGCCTTGCTGGAGCTGCAAGGCCAGGCACTCGCGCAGATCGCGGGCCGCGACGCCCGGCGGATCGAGGTTCTGTACCCAGTGCAGCATGGCCTCGATCTCGTCCATCTCAAGCCCGGGCTCGGCTTCGTTGCCGAGCGTCTGGTGGATCTCTTCCAGGCTCGCCCCCAGGAAGCCATCGCCGTCCAGGGCATCCACGACGGCGTAGGCGATGACCTTGTCCATCTCCGTGATCGGGGCCAGGTTGATCTGCCAGAGCAGGTATTCCCGGAGCGATTCCTCGGCCGAGCGCTGGTTCTCGATCTCCATGGCGTACTCCGAGCTGCCACCCGTAGCGCCGACCGTCGTATCGAAGACATCGTCCCAGGCGCTGTCTACGGGCAGCTCCTCGGGGATGATGTCGCCCGCGATGTTCTCATCGGTGGCCTTTAGATCGGCATCGGGCTCGGCTTCGCGCGCCGGACGGTCGGCCTCCCCATCACCGTTCTGCGTCCCGGTGCCTTGCCCCAGGTCCTGCTCCTCGTCGATCTCGAGCATCATGTTCGAGTCCAGGGCCTCCTGGACCTCGGCATTGAGCTCGGCCGTCGAGAGCTGCAGGAGGCGTATCGCCTGCTGCAACTGCGGCGTCATCACCAGGCTCTGTCCCAGGCGTAGCTGGATCGACTGTTTCATGGCCTCTTGCTTATCGGCGTCGCCGGGGGGCCGCGCACACCTGGCACGGGCATCTCCAGGGGCGGCCATTTTACCGCAAATCGCCCGCCGCATCGCCGCATACGAGATCGGGCGTGCCGGTGCCGGAGCCCTCCGGCAGTCGGCACGACCGTGCTAACCCGGACGTGGGATCCCAAGTTTCTTCATCCGCGATTCCAGGGTCGTCGGCTTGAGCCCGAGGCGCTCGGCCGCGCCGTTCGGGCCGGCGCCCCGCCAGCGGGCGGCCTCCAGGATGCGGAGGACGTGGGCGCGTTCGGTCTCTGCCATGGTTTCCGGCTCCGGGTTGCCCTCCTGGATCGGCACGCTCAGGGCCTTATTGAAGGTCAGCTCGGCACCACGGGACAGGATCACGGCGCGTTCGATGACATGCTCCAGCTCGCGCACGTTGCCGGGCCATTCGTGCGCCTCGAGTGCCGCCATCAGGGCCGGCGAGACGGTCTCGAGCGGCTTGCCGTAGCGCTCGGCGAAACGGCGCACGAAATGCCCGACCAGTGCCGGCAGATCGTCCCGGCGTGCGCGGAGCGCGGGGAGGGCGATCGGGAACACATTGAGGCGGTAGTACAGATCGGCGCGGAACCGGCCCTCCTGGGCGCTTCTCACGAGGTCTCGCGGTTGGTGGCGGCGAACCGTGCGGGTCTCCGTGCCGCCCACGCGTTCGAACTCCCCGTCTTGCAGGACGCGCAAGAGCTTGGGTTGCAGCGCGATGGGCAACTCCCCGACCTCGTCCATGAACATGGTGCCCCGATCGGCCAGCTCGAAGCGGCCGAGCTTGCGCGCCAGGGCGCCGGTGAAGGCGCCCTTCTCATGACCGAACAGCTCGCTCTCGACCAGGTGCTCGGGGATGGCGGCGCAGTTGAGCTTGACCAGGACCGCGTCCTTGCGGCGGCTCGACGCATGGATGGCGCGCGCGATGAGCCCCTTGCCGGTGCCCGTCTCTCCGGTGATGAGCACCGTGGCATCGGTCGCGGCGACCTGGCGCACCTGCTCCATCACCGCTTTGAGGCCGTGCGAGCCGCCGACGAGATCAGCATCGTCGCCGGCGGCCTCTAGCTGTTCCTGGAGATAGAGGGTGAGCCCCTCCAATCGCCGGCACTCGGACTCGGCGTGCTGATGCGCCTCAATGTCGCGCAGGAACAGGGTAAAGGTGGCGCCGCCGGTGACGGGCGCAGAAGATAGGCTGGCCTCGATCGGAAAGGCGCTGCCATCGGCACGCAGCGCGCGATGGCCTTCGGGAATGCGGATGGGGGCCGGCGGGGCGCGCGCCACATACTCCGACACCAACCGCCACAGATCCGGGGACAGGCGCTCGGCGCAGGGTGTACCGATGGCTGCCGTGGCCGGGCAGCGAAATACCCGTTCGGCCGCGCGGTTGAAAAGCGTGATGCGCCCGTCGGCGTCGAAGGCGATGATGGCATCGAGGGCGGACTGAATGACGCTGGCCAGGCGCTCCTCGCTCTCCGCGATGCGCTGCTTGAGGCGTTGCAGCGCGATGTGGGTACGGATGCGGGCGAGCACCTCCTCGTGCTGGAAGGGCTTGGTGATGTAGTCCACGGCACCGCACTCGAATCCCTTGACCTTGTCCGCCGTCTCGGTCAGGGGCGGTCGTGAAGACCACCGGGATGTCGCGGGTCTCCAGGCGCTCCTTGAGGCGCTTACAGGTGGCATAGCCGTCCATCACCGGCATCAGGACATCGAGGAGGATGAGGTCGGGGTGGATGTACTCGAGTTGCTCCAACGCGCTCTCGCCATCCTCGGCGACCGAGACTTCGAAGCCGCGGTTGCTCAATAGATCGAAAGATCGAACAGCACGCGCAGATTCGCCGGCGTGTCATCCACCAGGAGCACCAGCGGTTGGCGGGAGGGATCGCTCATCGCCGATCGATCTCTGCGAGCCACTGGCGCAGCTGTTTCATCCGGAAGCCATCGCTCGTGGGTCATCGGGCGTTGCGCGTCTCGGGGCCGGGGCCGCAGGGCGCTGGGGATCGGGGCTCCGATCGCCGGGCGGTATTACCGGCAGCGTGCCCCGAAGAGCGCCCGTCCGCTGGTGCCCTGGATCGGCACCAGGCGGCGGCGAGGTTTGAAGCTGCAGGACCGCTCCCTCTGCGGCTCGACCGTATAATTCCCGTCCGCAACGCCCAGAAAGGCATAGTTCCCGCGCCGGTCGGTGATCGCGGTGGCCAGGCAGCCCCTCGCCCCCTTGAGTGTCACGCTCACGCGGGCCAGGCCCTTCTTCTCCGCCTTGATGCGGCCCGAGAGCGTGTGACTGCCCGCGCCCACGCAACTCACCGCCGTCTCCTGCGTCGCCGTATTGTTGGCCGGGTTGGAGTCGGGCGCGAGGCTCGATACGGTGGCGGTGTTGGTGAGCGTGTCGGGCAGCGTGGGGGCCAGCACCACGACGGCGGTCCGGGACTGGCCCGCCTGGAGGGCCCCGAGCTCGCACGAGACCCGACCAGCCGACTGAGAGCAGGTCGTGAAATCGGCTGCGGCAAAGACGAAGCGGCTCCCCGTGGGCAGCGTATCGACGAGGGTCACAGCCGTCGCGAGCGCCGGGCCGGCGTTGGCGACGCTCAGCACGTAGCCCAGCTCCTTGCCCACCGGGACCGGACCGATCAACCCGGACTGGGTAACGCCCACCTCCGTGTCGCACTGTCCAGCACCGGTATTGGCGCAGGGGGCGGGGGCGCTCAGGACGAAGTCCGTCGCGTTGTTTGCAGTGCTGCCGACGCGCCGGAGGCTCACGGCCCCGGTGATTGGGAGGGCAGGGGCGGGGGATCCGAAACCTTCGCTGTCACCGGCAAAGGCCCCATAGGAAAGGCACTCGGTTACGAAATCGATTGCGCTGATATCGTTCTTGTAGCAAACCTTTCCGGCGTTGGCCGCGACCATCGGCGGCATGATGAAATCGGGGTCGGGCATATTGGCGAGATCGGCAAAGGCCTGGGTAGCAACCAGGATCGATCGGCCCGCCCCCGCGATCGGGGTGTTGTGGGGAAAACCGAAGCCTTTTTCTGGGTCCCCAATCGGGGTGCCGGCAGCATCGAAGAAGAACAGCCTGGCGGCGCTAAAATCGGGGAGCCCGGAGTCCACGCACCTAAACGGACCCTCAGGATCGATGTCTCCGCTCTGCTGGCAATTTTCGTTGGGTCCCAGCATAGTCAACTCGATGAACTGAATCGCCGGGTTGCCGTTGGCACCGGCCATGAGCTCCTGGATCTGGACGAAGTGAAAGGCAGCATGCACCGGAAATGCTAGCAGGTATCCCACGAGGAACGCTGCGGGGCCCAGTGCCCTACGGGTTTCCATGTCGCTCATCTCCTGTCGGGTGGGTGGGTGCTCCGGTGCGGTGGGCGCCGCGATGCGCCCGCGTGCCGCCCGTTCTCTTTCGTTGATGACCCTCAGGAAGGCGCACGGGCCTGGGTGGGTATCGAGATGGATACCGCCCCCGAGGCCAGCAAGGCGCCGAGACTACCACATCCGCCGCGTGGTGCAAAGTGTCCCGGGACTTGGCGCGTACGTGGCATAATCCGTACCCCTCGATGCCCAGCCCGCCTCGCTTTAGGGGTATCAGGCGCGATCGGCCATGCCGGGAGGCACCAACTTGCCGAAAAAACTTCGCAACATCGCCATCGTCGCCCACGTCGACCACGGCAAGACCACGCTCGTCGACCGCCTGCTGCAGCAGTCCGGGACCCTGGGCGAGCGCGCGGGGCGCATCGAACGCATCATGGACTCGAACGAGCTGGAGCGCGAGCGCGGGATCACCATCCTCGCCAAGAATACGGCGCTCTGCTGGCGCGACTATCGGATCAACATCGTCGATACCCCGGGACATGCCGATTTCGGCGGCGAGGTGGAGCGGATCCTGTCGATGGTGGACGCCGTGCTGCTGCTCGTCGATGCCGTGGACGGCCCCATGCCACAGACGCGCTTCGTGACCGAGAAGGCCTTCGCGCGCGGTCTCAAGGCCATCGTGGTCGTGAACAAGATCGACCGGCCCGGCGCGCGCGCGCCGTGGGTCGTGGACCAGACCTTCGACCTCTTCGATCGCCTGGGGGCGAGCGAGGAACAACTCGACTTCCGGGTGGTGTTCGCCTCCGCCCTGCGGGGCTATGCGAGCCGCAGCGCGGATAACAGTGACGAGCGCCGCGACATGGAGGTGCTCTTCGAGACCATCGTCGCCGATGTCCCCGCGCCCAGCGTCGACCGCGACGGCCCCTTCCAGATGCAGATCAGCTCGCTCGCCTATTCGAGCTATGTGGGCGCCATCGGCATCGGTCGGATCCAGCGCGGCACGGTCAGGGGCAACGCCCCCGTCGTCATCGTGGATCGCGACGGCGAGCGGCGCAGCGGCCGGGTACTCCAGGTGCTCGGCTTCTCGGGGCTGGAGCGTGTGTCGGTGCCGGAAGCCGCGGCCGGGGACATCGTCGCGGTCACGGGCATCGAGGCGCTGCGCATCTCCGACACGCTGTGCGATCCCGCGAAGGTGGAGGCGCGGCCCGCGCTCGCCGTCGACGAGCCCACGGTGCGCATGAGCTTCGAGGTCTCGGACTCGCCCTTCGCAGGACGCGAGGGCCGTTTCGTGACCAGTCGCCAGATCCGCGAGCGGCTCCTGCGGGAGCTCATCCACAACGTCGCACTGTCGGTCGAGGACACCGCCGATGCCAACCGCTTTCTGGTCTCGGGCCGCGGCGAGCTGCACCTCGCCATCCTCATCGAGAACATGCGCCGCGAGGGCTACGAATTCTCCGTGGGGCGGCCCGAGGTCATCGTGAAGGAGGTCGATGGGCGCAGCTCGGAGCCCTACGAGCAACTGGTGGTCGATGTGCCACTCGTCTCCCAGGGCGCGGTGATGCAGCGGCTCGGCGAGCGCAAGGGCGATCTGCTGGACATGCGTCCGGATGGGGTCGATCGGGTGCGCCTGGACTACCGCATCCCCGCGCGCGGCCTCATCGGGTTTCGCACCGAGTTCCTGACCCTCACCTCGGGCGAGGGACTCCTGTACCACACCTTCGATTCGTACGGCCCCTTGAAACCAGGCCCGATCGGCAACCGTTCCAATGGGGTCCTCATCGGAAACGGTCGCGGCATGAGCCTCGCCTATGCCCTCTTCAACCTCCAGGGGCGCGGCCGGCTCTTCATCGGTCCGGGCGAGGGGGTATACGAGGGCATGATCGTCGGCATCCATTCCCGTGGCAACGACCTCGTGGTCAATCCGATGAAGGCCAAGCAACTCACCAACATCCGCGCCGCGGGCTCGGACGAGAATATCCTCCTGACCCCGCCGGCGCGCTTCGATCTAGAGCAGGCGATCGAGTTCATCGACGACGACGAGCTGGTGGAGGTGACCCCGAAGTCGATCCGTCTGCGCAAAAAGCACTTGAAGGAGCACGAGCGCAAGCGCGCGGGGCGGGTGGCGAGCGGCGCCTGAGACGCCCCCTGGCTATCCGCGGGGCACCTGGTCTCGGTCAACTATCGGGATCCGAGCCGAGCGAAACGTCCTGAAGAGCGGCGTCGGACTCTTCCGTGGGAATGCGATGGCCTTCGTCGAGCCAGGCCCCGAGGTCGATGAGCCGGCAGCGTTCGCTGCAGAAGGGTCTCCACGGGTTCTCGCCGCGAGCGCTCGCCGGCCCTCCGCAGTGCGGGCAGCGCAGGCTCACAAGAGGCAGCACTGCAGACCGAATTCGACGTCGCGGGGCGTCTGTGTCGGCCGAGCCGTGGTCTTGGGTTGCTCCAGAAATCGTACGGTGAAGCGGTGTCTCCCGGCGCTGATCTCGGGAAACAACCGGGCCTCCGAGGGCAGGTGTATCCGGATGAGCTGGCAGGTGGCGCCGGCCTCGAGCGACTGCTGGTGGAATCCCCCCAGGGCCACGAGCCTGGCGAGGTCGCTGCAGTCCCGCACGGCCTGCAGGACCGCGAAAATTCCGTCTCGCATCGCGCGCAGGTCCACGACCCAGCGCTCGAGGTCACGCACCCGGTGCTCGGATGCTCGGTTCAACCAGTAATGGAAGGCCGGCAGGTCGAAGCTGCACGTGCCCCCTTGGATCGCAATGCGCTGACGCACCGCCCCCACAAGCTCGTCCTGGCGCACCGCCTGGCCCGGTTGATGGCTCGGGTCTTTGATCTGCTTGAGCATACCCTCCAGGCGCACCAGGGTCTCGTTCAGGCGCTCCGAATCGACCCGAGGGTTGCTGCGCAGTCGCGCGAAGGTGGCCGCCTGGCGCTCGATTTCCTTGATGAGATCGCCCTTGATGTCGGAGCGCCACAGGAGATCGGTGACATCGATGATCGCCGCGATGGCGGCCCGGCTGTCGCCCTCGGAGACGCCCTCGACCTTGTCCCATAGCGCGCGGAAGAGGTGCTCCAAGCGCAGGAAGGCGCGCATGCGCCCGTTCAGCGGCTGTTCGTAGACGACCGTCGCGCCGCCTGGCGGGCAGTCGGTGTGCATCTCTCTGGGAGCCAATGTTGCTCGGTAAAGGGTGGGTCCCACGCTACGCGGGCGCCCTTCGGCCCACTGCCCATCGGCAGCCGCGGGCGAGCCGCTTCAGACGGAAGCGCCGGCCCTCGTGCGGCCCGCTTGCAGGTAGCGCGCATGCAGCCCCGAGACCTGCGCCCGCAGGCTGCCGATATCCGCCGTATTGACGATGACGTCGTCGGCCAGCTTGAGGCGATCCTCCCGCGAGGCCTGTGCCTGCATGATCGCTTCGACCTCCCCGGCTGTCAAATTGTCGCGCCGTCCGACGCGCGCCAGCTGCACGTCTCGCGGGGCATCGATGACCACGATGCGGTCGAACAGCCGCGCCTGGCCCGTTTCGGCGAGGAGTGGGATGCACAGGATGCAGTAAGGCGCTTCCAGGGCACGGGCGCGTGCCTGCATCTCGTGCAGGATCCTGGGGTGCAGGATGTCTTCGAGCTGCCTGCGGGCCGCGGCGGACCGAAAGACGAGGGCCCGCAGCCTGGCGCGGTCGAGACGACCGTCCGCCTCGAGGTAATCGTGCCCGAAACGATCGACGATGGCCTTGAGCGCCGGCGCGCCGGGTTCCACCAGCTCGCGGGCGATGAGGTCGGCGTCGAGCACCGGGGCACCGAGGGATGCGAAGATCGCGCAGGCCGTAGACTTGCCCGCGCCGATGCCGCCGGTCAACGCCACCAGGAGGGTCATGGTGAGCCGATGAAACCCAGATAGCCCTCCGTCAGCTTCGCACCCCAGATCAGCGTGATCCAACCGGCGCCGGCCAGATAAGGGCCGAACGGCATCGGAAGGTTGCGGTCCCGAGCTCCGCTGACGATCAGCCCGATCCCGACGATCGAACCCAATACGGAGGAAAGGATGACGATGGCCGGTAAGGCCTGCCATCCCATCCATGCCCCGAGCAGGGACAGGAGCTTGAAGTCCCCGTGCCCCATGCCCTCCTTTTTGGTGAGGAGCTTGAAAGCATGGTAGACCAACCACAGGCAGAGATAACCGGCGATAGCCCCGATCACGCTCGCTTCGAGTGAGGTGAAGACGCCATAGAGGTTACAGGCGATGCCGAGCCACAGGACCGGCAAGGTGATGGAATCGGGGAGGTACTGCGTGTCGAAGTCGATGAATGCGAGGCACAGGAGGGCGAAGGTCAGGACGGCGGCCCAGAGCGCCTGGACACCGCAACCGAAGTGCCACGCGACGACGGCCACGAGCACCGCGCTCGATACCTCGACGACGGGATAGCGCCACGAGATCCGGCCGTGGCACGCACGGCACCTGCCGCGCTGCCACAGAAAGCTCAAGACCGGGAGGTTCTCGATCGGGGAGATGACATGGGCGCAATGCGGGCACTCGGAACGCGGCCGGCTCAGGGAATAGCGCTGTTTTGCCGCCTCAGCCGGGGCAGCGACGCCGAGGACATCGATACACTGCGCGCGCCAGTCCTGCTCCATCATCTTGGGGAGGCGATGGATGACGACGTTGAGAAAGCTGCCTATGAAGAGCGCCAGGACCGTGAGCACAACGATGAAGACCCCTGCGTCCAATTGATTACAAGTGAGCATAGAGAGGGACGCGGGCTCGCCGGGCTCGTGCCGGTTTGGGGAAGCTCGGGGTGCCGGCCGAGCGGCTCACGGGCTGAGCCGCCGGGCATGGCGCCGTGGGGATCATCGCGTGCCGCACTATAGTGGTTGCGCTTTGGGCCGGCAAGCCTCGCGGCAAGGCCCCGGGACGGCGTTGCCGCCCCACACGGTTGAAACGGATGAGCGGCTGGACGGGGCCGTCAGACCACCTGGCCCATCTTGAAGATCGGCAGGTACATGGCGATCACCAGACCGCCGATGATGACCCCGAGCACCGCCATGATGATGGGTTCGAGCAGGCTGGTGAGCGCATCCACGGCATCATCGACCTCCTGCTCGTACCAGTCGGCGACCTTGCCCAGCATCGCATCGAGCGCCCCGGATTCCTCACCGATGGCGACCATCTGCACCACCATGTTGGGGAAGATCCCGGTGTCTCGCATGGCCGACTGGAGTTGCGATCCGGTCGAGATCTCGTCCCGCATCTTGAGCGTCGCATCGTGGAAGATGATGTTACCGCAGGCCCCGGCGACGGAGCTCATGGCCTCCACCAGCGGGGTGCCGGCCGCGAACATGGTCGCGAGCGTCCTGGAGAACCGCGCGATCGAGGCCTTCTCTATGATCCCGCCGAGGACCGGGAGCTTGAGCAGCATCCGGTCGAAGAAGTGCGCGACCGCGACCGATCGCTTCTTGGCCTTGAGGATGCCCACCACCGACCCGATGAGGGCGCCGAAGATCAACCACCAGTATTCCTGGAAGTACTGCGAGATGGTGATCACGAGCCGCGTCAAGGGTGGCAGATCGGCACCGAAGCCGGCGAACAGTTGTTCGAACTGCGGGATCACGAAGATCATGAGGATCGCCGTGATGATGAAGGCCACCACGATGACCGCGGTCGGGTAGAAGAGCGCGGACTTGATCTTGGACTTCAGCGCCTCGATCTTCTCCAGATAGGTGGCGAGTTTGTGCAGGATCGCCTCCAGGATGCCCGAGGCCTCGCCGGCCGTGACCAGGTTGACGTACAGCTCGTTGAAATGGGCCGGATGTTTGCGCAAGCCGTCGGCCAGCGCGCCCCCGGCCTCGACATCCGATTTGACCGAGAGAATGAGGTCCTGCATCCCCTTGTTCTCGTGACCGCGGCCCACGATCTCGAATGCCTGGACGAGCGGCACGCCCGAGGACATCATGGTCGCGAGCTGCCGGCTGAACACCGCGACATCCTTGGGCGTGACCTTCCTCTTGCGGACCCCGCCGAAGCGATCCCGGCTTCTTTCGGACCTTGAGCGGGTTGACGCCCTGACGCCGCAGCAATGCCTTGACCGTGGCATCGCTGGTGCTCGACATCTCACCGTTGACACGCCGTCCCGACCTGTCCAGGCCTTCCCATAAAAACATGACTTGTCTGATGGCTGCTTCCGCCATGGCACTACTCCATAGTTACGGTGTTGATCTCTTCGAGGCTGGTAACGCCGTCCTGCACCTTCCTGAGGCCGGACCGGCGGATATCGGGGATGCCCTCCTTGCGCGACTGATCGGCCAGCGCTATGGCATTGGCTCCCTCCATGATCAGCCGCTTCATGGCATCCGAGACGGGCATGACCTGATAGATCCCGGTCCTGCCCTTGTAGCCGCCGTTACACTGCTCGCAACCGACCGCCCGGTAGACCTTGAACGCGCGAGCCACATCCGTTTCGGTGAATCCTTCCGCCAATAGAGAATCCTTGGGGATATCCACCGCCACCCGGCAATGCACGCACAGTTTGCGCGCCAACCGCTGGGCGACGATGATGTTGATGGTCGTGGCGATGGCGAACGCGGGTATGCCCATGTCGAACATGCGGGTGATGGTCTGCGGGGCGTCGTTGGTGTGCAGGGTGGACATCACCATGTGACCGGTCTGTGCCGCCTTGACGGCGATGGACCCCGTCTCGATGTCGCGGATCTCCCCCACCAGGATGATATCGGGGTCCTGGCGCAGAAAGGCCTTGAGGGCCTTCGGAAAGGTCATTCCGCTTTTCTCGTCCACCTGGACTTGATTGACACCGGGGATGTTGATCTCCACTGGGTCTTCTACCGTCGAGATATTCACATCGCCGGTATTCAGCATGTTGATGCCGGTGTAGAGCGAGACGGTCTTGCCACTGCCGGTCGGGCCGGTGACCAGGAACATCCCGTAGGGCTTGCTCAGGTTCTTGAGGAACAGCTTCTTCTGGAAGTCCTCGTAACCTAGGGCATCGATGTTCAAGCGGGCGGCGTCGGAATCCAGGAGGCGCATCACCACCTTCTCGCCGTAGAGCGTGGGACAGGTGCTGACACGAAAGTCTATGGCCTTGCTTTTCGACAGCCGGAGCTTGATGCGGCCGTCCTGGGGCACCCCTACGCTCGGCGACGTTCAGGCGTGACATGACCTTGATGCGGGTCGCGATCTTGTTGGCCAGGGCCACGGGTGGCTTGGCCAGCTCGCCGAGGTCGCCGTCGATGCGCAGACGCACGCGGTAGATCTTCTCGTAGGGCTCGAAATGCAGATCGGAGGCCCCTTTGCGGATCGCGTCCAGCAGCACCTTGTTGACGAAACGCACCACGGGTGCGTCGTCGATGTCGGAGTCTTCCCGCTCGTCGGGCCGCTCGTCGCTGACCTCCAGGTCATCCAGATTGCCCAGGTCGTCGCCGCGGAGCTCCGTGAGCTTGTTGTCCGAGGCCTCGAGCGCCCGCTCGATCGCCTGTGTGAGCTTGTCGTCCTCGACCAGAACGGCCTCGGTATTGAGACCCGTATGGAACTTGATCTCGTCGAGCCCCTGCAGGTTGGTCGGGTCGGAAACCCCGATGAACAGGCGATTGTCTCGTTTGAAAAGCGGGATGGCATGGTTCTTCTTGATGAGATTGTCCGCTACCTTCTTGGTGATCTCGGGATCCGGATCGAAGGCCTCGAGATCCAAGAAGGGCACGCCGAATCCCGCCGACGCCGCCGAGGCGACGTCGCGGGCGGAGGCGAGCTTGTGCCCGATGAGGAAAGGGACGAGCGCGACCTTCTCTTTGGCGGACTGTAGCACTGCCTGCCGGGCGGCATCCCCGCTGAGGAGTCCGCTCGCAACCAGTGTCCTGGCCAGGCCGGTCAAGGGGGTTTTCGCTTCGAGGACCGCCATGGTGACTCTGTCGTTACTTCCGCCGGCAGCCTATTCGCCTAGACGCCACGATACTTGACCATCGTAAAGCTCCCGCGGGACCTGCCCCGCGGAGGCGACCCCGGCCTATCGGCTCATGGCATCCGCATTGAGGCCGACGATTCCGATCACGATGAGGGCGATACACGCGAGCCTGACCGGGGTCAGAGGCTCTTGAAACCAGAAAAAGCCGATGGCTGCTATGAGCGCGGTGCCCGCCCCCGACCAGACGGAATAAGCGACACTGATGTCCATCTTCTTTAACGTCAGGGTGAGCGCGACGAAGGCGAGTGCGTAGAAAACGAATATGAGCAAGGAGGGGAGGGGGCGGGTGAATCCCTGCGCCAGCTTCATGGAGGTCGTGCCGGCCACCTCGAAGAGGATGGCGGCGGCCAGGTACAGCCAATGGTGCATCGCCGACTATCGCCTGGAGACGAACGCCCTAGCAGCCTGTCGGACTAAGGTTGAACGGTAAAGCGGAAGTGCAGGTGCTGGGCGCGACCATCGTGGGTCGGGCGGTCATTGATGCTGTAGGGACGGTGAAATGATGATGATCGGATCGATC
>JACCXJ010000228.1 GCA_013697045.1 Gammaproteobacteria bacterium
GGGATTGCCGGGGTCCAGTAGCCAAGGATGGCGATACGGCGTTGATTCACATCCCTGCGCCTGGATTCCGGCATTCCCTGCCGGAATGACGTGCCTATTCAAATCAATTTGACTACCTACTAGTTCAACACGGCGACGCCTTCCAGCGGATGGGCAAACGCACCACCCACGCCGACGCGCTGCACCAAGCGGGGCGGCGGGAGGCGAGCCGCACGCTCTTTGCCGAGGCCGAGACGATGCAGGCGCAGTGGCAGCCCGGCTACCCGCTGCTCTACTCCGTGACCGTGCCACTGCGGGAGCTCGCCGGGTAAGCACAGCCCGGAGACGCGAAGCCGCCCGCGCGGCGAAGCGGGAGACCTGTCGAGTAGATAGGGGTACCATCGCGGCGTGTCCGCGACGTCTCAGCCCACAGGAGGCATGCTCATGAGCAACTCGTTCAAATATCAACGGATCGCCGTCGTACCGCTTCGGGCTCGCCCGTCCGGTCTGATCTACCTGATTGAGAACCGATCGCCAAGCAACCCATCGACGAGGCCATGACTATGGAATCCATCAAGCCAGTATTGCATGTGTACCAGAGCGGCTCCACGCATTGGGTCGGCGACGGCTTTCACGTGCGCAATCTTTTTCCCAGCAACGACCTGGACCAACAGCTCAGTCCTTTTCTCTTGCTGGACTATGCAGGTCCTACCCATTTCCCACCGACAGATCGGCCACGTGGCGTGGGCGAACATCCTCACCGAGGTTTTGAAACGGTAACCATCGTCTATCAGGGCGTACTGGAACACCGGGATTCAGCGGGAAACCACGGCACGATCGGTCCCGGCGATGTGCAATGGATGACGGCGGCCTCGGGGGTCGTGCACGAGGAGAAACACGAAAGGGAATTCGCCAAGCGCGGAGGGACGGTGGAGATGGTGCAATTATGGGTGAATCTCCCCGCGGCCCTCAAGATGACCCCACCTCGATATCAGACGCTGCTCAGGGCGCAGATCCCCGAGGTCGATCTGCCCGACGGGGCCGGTCTGGTACGGGTGATCGCCGGTGATTTCCACGGTGTCAAGGGGCCCGCAAACACCTACACGCCGATCAATCTCTACGATTTGCGACTGAAGGCCGGGCATCACGCCGAGCTGACAGTGCCTGCCGCATACAACACCGCGATCTTTCTGCTGCATGGGGACATTCTCTTGAACGGCTCACATGCCCTGAAGGCATCCGAATTGGCCTTGTTCGATACAAGCGGCGAGCGGATTGCCATCGATGCTCGGGAAGACGCTACGCTACTGGTGCTCAACGGCGAGCCCATTCATGAGCCGGTTGCACGGCGTGGCCCATTCGTGATGAATACGGAAGAGGAGCTCGTGCAAGCAGCCAACGATTATCAAGCCGGCAAGATGGGGCATTTACACTGAGGAGATTGTCTGCCGGACCGGCAGGCGGCTGAACCATGCGCCTCATTGTCCTTGCGATGGACATCGGGCCGCGCCGCGGGCACGCAGTAGCGTCCGCGAGCCAGTTCCCAGCACTCCCGACTGAGGGCAAAGCGCAGTAGCGGGACGAAGCGCACTACGCTATTGACATATACTGGCGACGATGGTCATCGTCGAGACCGCCGTCTTCAGTCGCCGCATCCAGGAGCTTATGAACGATGACGAATACCTGGACCTGCAAGATGCGCTAGTGGGCCGGCCCAACCTCGGCGAACTGATCCCAGGCAGTGGAGGCCTCCGGAAAATGCGCTGGGGGCTGAAAGGTCGAGGTAAGCGCGGCGGGGTGCGGGTGATCTATTATTGGGCCGTGGCCACCGAGCAGCTTCGCATGCTTTACGTATATCCGAAGGGCCGCCAAGAGGACCTGACCCCGGCCCAACTGCATGCCTTGCGTGGGGTCGTCGAGAGGTGGAACGATGAATAGCAAGATGTACAGCGAGTTGCTTGAGAGTGTCCAGGAAATGGACGCCATCGCCAAGGGTAAGAGCAAGCCCGCCCGGACGTTTCACTACCCGGATCCGGAGGTGAAGGCCATCCGCGAGCACACCGGCTTGTCACAGAGTCGTTTCGCCCGGCTCATCGGGGTCAGCACGCGTACCCTGGAGAATTGGGAACAGGGCCGCCGCCGGCCCACGGGTCCGGCACGGGCCCTCCTGAAGATCGTGGAATCCGATCCGGAAGGAGCCGTACGCGCCCTGCAGGGCTGACCCTGGCCCTGTTTCTCAGCATCACCCTCCTCAAGGAGGTGACGGAAGATTTGATCCCGCGCCTACGGAGCCGACTGCCCGGTGGCCGTGGTCCCCAAGGCCACCTGCCCGGACCAGAAGCGTGACCGGGACCTTGGCCGACATCCGCGCCAATGTGAAGGCGGCCGGGATCCGCTCGCAGGCCATGATCCTGGTCGGCCCGGTGCTGGAGGCGACGACTTCGCCGACTCGTCCTCTACGCCCCGGACTTCAGCCTTCGGTTTCGCAAGGCCAAGCGCGAAGGGGTGAGCGGATGACACGCGTGGTCCCGGCGTCCGATCGCGCCCGGAGCGCACCGACGGCGGCGGCGCGGGACACCGGTCTCGCTTGTGCAGGGATGTTTCAGTGCCTAGCGCGCTTGACTTTGCCCTTCCAGGCCAGGATTATGGCTATAATTACGATAGGATATGGGTGCCCATATGAAGACAACCATCGACATATCCGACCCGGTGCTGAAGGACGCGCGCAGGCTCGCCGCACGCGAGGGCGTGACCCTGAGGGCCTTGGTGGAGCTCGGTCTGCGCCGCCTTATCGCCGAGAAGAAACGCGCTACCGGTTTCCGCCTGCGCAGGGCGAGCTACAAGGGCAATGGTCTCCAAGCGGGCCTCCAAGGCGCCTCCTGGGAGCGCCTGCGCGAGATGGCTTACGAAGGGCATGGTGGATGATCGCCGTGGACACCAACGTGCTGGTCTATGCCCACCGTGAGGACTCGCCGTTCCACGAGCGCGCCCGCGACTGTTTGGACTCGCTGGCCAATGGGCGGGCGGCCTGGGCGATCCCCTGGCCGTGCCTGCACGAGTTCCTATCCATCGCTACTCACTCGCGCGTCTACGATCCGCCCACGCCCCTTGCGCTCGCGCTCGATCAGATCGACGCCTGGTTGGAGGCGCCCTCGCTGGTGCTGCTCGCGGAAACGGAGTCGCATTGGCCCGAGCTCCGTACCCTGGTGGAGTCGGCCCGCGTCGCCGGGCCCCAGGTACACGACGCACGCATCGCCGCCCTGTGCCGGCAACATGGCGTCCGCGAACTGTGGTCGGCCGACCGCGATTTCGGTCGGTTCCCCGGCCTCCACGTCAGCAACCCCCTCGTGAGCGCGTTGGTACAATAGGACGGGCAAGCCTGTCGGCTTGGACGTTTCAGAGATGGGCGCGCGTCTGAGTCAGGCCCGGACGCCCGACGAAACGGCCGAAAACGGGCTCGCGATCGATCCGCGCTTGCCCATGCGCATCATCCGAACGCCGCGCCGACGCGTTCATCCCAGCGCCACCGTGCCGGTGGTTCGAACCCTGGCTTCTCGGCACGCGGGCGCCGGGATAGAATTTTGGTTTACGCTCGGGGGAGAGCTTGAAGGACCACATCAAGGCCCTGGTCGCTGATGCCGTTGCACGCGTGCTGCCCGGGCTCGGGCTGGCCGTGCCGGCGTCGAGCGAGATCCAGGTGGAGCGGACGCGCGATCCGCGGAACGGCGACTTCGCCTCGAACATCGCGATGGTGCTCGCGAAGCGGGCCGCCATGAACCCGCGCCAGCTCGCCACGCGCATCGCCGAGGCCTTGTCCGAGTCCGACTGGGTGGCGCGTGCCGCGGTCGCCGGACCCGGCTTCGTCAACCTCTATTTGAAACGGGAGGCGCTCCGGCACACGATCGCGCTGGCCTTGACGCAGGGCCCGGCATTCGGCCGCTCGCGCCTCGGTCAGGGGACCCGCGTCCAGGTCGAGTTCGTGTCCGCCAATCCGACCGGTCCCTTGCACATCGGACACGGGCGGGGCGCGGCCTACGGGGCCGCCATCGCCGATCTGCTCGAGGCCGTGGGCTTCGAGGTCGCCCGCGAGTACTACGTTAACGACGCCGGGCGCCAGATGGACATCCTCGCCCTGAGCGTCTTCCTGCGTTATCTCGAGCACTGCGGCGAATGCCTGGATTTTCCGGCCAACGCCTATCGCGGCGAGTACGTGAAGGCGATCGCGGCCGGCCTCTATGCCGAGATCGGGGATCGATGGCGGGTCCCGGCGGGGCGCGTGATCGAGTCGCTCGCCGCCGGCGAGGATCCGGACGCCTACCTCGATGGGGCGATCCGGCGTACCCGCGAGCTCCTGGGCGAGACCGATTACCGCCACCTGCACCGCTCCGGCCTCGACCAGGTGCTCGGGGGGATCCGCCAGGACCTCGAGGACTTCGGGGTCCGGTATGAGCATTGGTTTCCCGAGTCCGCGCTGGCCCTGGACGGCTCGATCACGCGCGCCATCGAGCGGCTCGAAGCCCTCGACCGCACCTACGTCCGGGATGGGGCGTTGTGGTTCAACTCGGCGGCCTTCGGTGATGAGAAGGACCGCGTGCTGGTGCGCGAGAACGGCCAGACCACGTATTTCGCCTCCGACGTCGCCTATCACTTCGACAAGCTCGATCGCGGATTCCATCTCCTCATCGATCTCTGGGGTGCCGACCACCATGGCTATATATCGCGTGTGCGGGCCGCCCTCGCCGCCGTCGGGGACGACCCGGAACGCCTGGAAGTTAGGCTGGTCCAGTTCGCGACGCTCTTTCGCGGCAAAGAGCGCGTGCAGATGTCCACGCGCTCCGGGGAATTCGTGACCTTGCGCGAGCTCGTGGACGAGGTCGGTCGGGACGCGGCGCGCTTTCTCTATGTGACCCGGCGCAGCGATCAGCACCTCGAGTTCGATCTGGAGCTTGCCAAATCGAAGTCGCAGGACAACCCCGTTTACTATATCCAGTACGCCCATGCCCGCATCGCCAGCGTCTTTCGGCAACTCCAAGAAAGGGGCTGGACCTGGGAAAGCGAAACCGGCGGGCTCGCGGCGCTCACGAAAGCCGAGGAGATCGCGCTCATGAACCGCATCTCGCGCTACCCGGAGGTGGTCGAGTCCGCGGCGCTGGCGCGCGAGCCGCACCAGATCGCGCATTATTTACGCGAGACCTCCAACGACTTCCACGTCTACTACAACAGCCACTCGTTCCTGGTCGATGAGCCATCCTTGCGCAATGCCCGCCTGTCGCTCATCGCCGCGACCCGCCAAGTGCTCCGGAACGGCCTTGCGCTCTTG
>JACCXJ010000237.1 GCA_013697045.1 Gammaproteobacteria bacterium
AGGGAAGCAATTGGTATACAATTTTCACGAAGTCGCCATCGTTCACACTCCGTGACAAATCAACACATGACATTATACTTACCCACATGATCTGACGCAAGTATTTTGATCTGACAAAGTAGAATTAAGGACCTTGAAAAATTGATTTCAGAGAGGACTGTGACGCATCCAAACGATGCAAATGTGTTCTGGTACGGTGCGCGCCTGCACGCAATCCGTGGCGAATGGGATCAAGCTTTATCTGATCTGGATCAAACTGTACTGCTCGCGCCAAGCTGGGAGAAGAAGTACGTTAAGCCTTTGGAGAAGGAGATAATCAAGCGTAAAGGTGCCGTTAAATGATCCGTATAACCTTGCGCTCAAGCCGACGCCCAAAAGCGGCGCGGCTTAGCTAGTTCGTCGGGCCGCTTCGCGCTTGTGAATAGAATGGGCTCCTGGAGTTGACCCGTTTCGGTGGACGGTTTAGCGCTTGGGTCACAAGCGGTTATCCACAGGCTGCGTGCGGGGTGCTTCTCTCGCAACCGAGCGCTATGTCGCTGAAGTGGCTGGCAAATCAGGCGGCATAGATGTTATGCTCGGCGAGCACTGACGGAACACGATGGGCGGCGAATGGAAGCGTGAATCGGCGGCTGCGCAGGACGTCGACCGAACGTGGGACGGAAGGGTACGAACGACGAAGGACACCCGAAGGAAGGAGAGAAGCGCGATGACGAAGCACATGACCGGGACACGTAAAGAGTGGCTCGTCGAATACAACTACCGGCACGGCGGCCACGCGATGGACGCGACACCGGTCCCGGAGCCCGTCGCCCAGTTCGCGGCCATGTGCGGAACCGACGCGCCCACGTACTCGCGCGATAGGCCGGGCATGAGCGCGTTCGTGCTCGAGGACGGCGTCGTCTACCACACCTATTCCACCTATACGCGCGGACTGGACGGCCTCTGGGGCATGTACCAGTGGCTCGACCGCGCCCCCAAGGGGCGCAACGAGACGGGCGTCTGGTGGCGCCGCCACGACGAGTACAAGGGCTGAGCGAAGTCGTGGTTGTCGTGGCGCAGCTGCGGGACTGGAGATCTCGCGACGCTTGGCTTCCGATCGAGCCTCCCAGCAAGCAGGGTGCGCTGTACCGTTATGTCCGGCTCGGTCTGTATCCAAACGAGTGGGCGGGTACTGCCGTGGCTCGAACCCAAGGCGGCTATGGTGGAATAATCCGCGTGCGCACAGCGCACCCTACGCTTGCTGTGGTCTGGCCAGAATGCGAGCGGTTGCAAGGAGGTGCCAGCTGCCGATTTGACGCGAGAACTGGCCGCCGAACTCTAGCGGCAGTTTGCCCTATCCAAATGCGCGCTAACAAGCCATTCGAGACGGACCTCAGCAAGCGGGCTTCGCCCGCTCGCTCGGCCGCTCAATGGCAGCGTTGGCGGCACTAGCCGCAGGCACGGGAGAGATGTGGTATGAAAGCCAAAGTCAATCGGCGCACGGTTGATTTGTCTGGTTATCCGGACCTGGTCGTCATTTATTTGGGCATGCGGGTCAACGCGCTCACGGGCCTCAAGACGCTGTTGGGCTTTGGCCCGAAAATCGCGAAGTCGATTGAAGCCCAGCCAGACGGGTTGCTTCTACACGAGAACTTGGTATTTTCGCTACTTCCCCCGCACGTAGGGATGCGACAGTATTGGCGGGACTTCGAATGTCTTGAGTCCTGGGCGCGTTCCGAACCTCACCGTGTGTGGTGGCAGCAGTTCTTGCGAGACTCGGGAGGAACCGGTTTCAGGCACGAAGCCTACTTCATGCGCGGGGGCATGGAAGCGGTTTACGACGACATCGTCCAAGACATCGGCTTTCTTCGTTTTGCTCCAGTCCACGCGGCTCGGGGCAGCATGTTCACTGCTCGCGGGCGCGTACAACGGCCTGGGGAACCTACAACACCGGTTGTAGTTTCCGAAGACGACTTCTATTCTTGACGTCGACTCGCGTCATCAGCGTCTGTCGCCCGACCATGCGATGCAGCGGACCGCTTCACAGCGGGCTTACCCCCCGCTGTTTGGCAGCCGCTGATCGCAGACGCTGGTCAGTCCGTTGTCGATTTCGACGCTTTCCAGACGACTACGAAATGGCGGCCCCCGAGATCGACAAACTAAGGAGTCGAAGATGTCCATGAAGCTTTATGCCCACCCCTTTGCTTCTTACTGCCAGAAGGTGCTGATCGCGCTTTACGAGAACGACACCCCGTTCGAGTTTCGCATGCTCGCGCCGGGCGACGAGCAGGCGGCGGCCGAGCACGAGGCCCTGTGGCCGCTCAAGCGTATTCCGGTGCTCGTGGACGAGAGCCGCACGGTGGTGGAAGCGAGCATCATCATAGAACATCTCGGTCTCCATCATCCCGGGCCTGTGCGGCTGATCCCCGAGGATCCGCGCGCCGCGCTCGACGTGCGGATGATGGACCGTTTCTTCGACAACTACATCATGACGCCGATGCAGAAGATCGTGGTCAACAGCATCCGCGCAGCAGGGAATCGCGACCGCCAAGGTGTCGCCGAAGCGCGGGAGGTGCTCGATACCGCCTACCGCTGGCTCGACGACGCAATGCCAGGGCGCGAGTGGGCGGCGGGTGACACCTTCAGCCTCGCCGACTGCGCTGCCGCACCCGCGTTGTTTTACGTCGACTGGGCTCACCCGATCGGCAAGGCATTCTCAAACGTCCATGCCTATCGGCGACGGCTGCTCGCACGGCCTTCCTTTGCACGGGCGGTGGACGAGGCGCGGCCACATCGTTCACTCTTCCCACTCGGCGCGCCCGACCGTGACTGACCATAAGGAGGAGAAAGGTGTCGCCAATAGAAGCTGGGGGTCGATCCCTGTCAACCCGCTGCTGGGACAGGCGAAGCCGAAATGCATCCAATACCGCGTCACGGTGCGGGCCATTCCGAGGTCGCGCCCGCCGCGACCGGCGAAGTTGCCGCCGGGGCGCGTGACGCCCCGCCCAAGGTGGTTCAATCCCAAGCCGGTGACTCGACCCTTCGGTCGTCTTGCGCGCGCCAGGGCGGGCTCACGATGGCGGCGAACACCAGGGGGTTGATGCCCGGGTTCTCGATCCACTGCGTCTCGCCCGCCGGGATGAACACCAGATCACCCGCGCACACCGGTCGTTTCTCCCCGCCGATGTGCATCACCCCGCTCCCCGAGAGGAGATAATAGACCTCCGTCTGTTCGAGCCGGTGCGGATGGGTGCCCTGCCCCGGAGCTACCATCGCGACGGCCAGTGAATAGGGGATATCCACCGCGTCGTTCCTGGGATGCAGGAGCTCCTTGAGCCGGCAGCCGTCGTGGGCCAGGATGGCCGGGCAGTCCGCGAGCCTTTTGACGAGCAGGGTGCCTCCTCCGATCGTGCCGGTGTCGCGTGCAGAGCCGCGTCAGGGTAGGCGCTCGATGCCGGTTTCCCAATCCCCGTCGGCTCGCAGCAGGAACCAGCGATAGCCGGCCGTCTGCAGGTCCTTCACGTGGCGTTCGGTCTTGGGCGTGAACTGGGCACAGGTCGAAGGGGTGCCGAGCAGCCGCGCGTGCTCGCGGGTCTCATCGTAGATCTGGTGGATATGGCCGAAGACCACGGCCCGGACGTTCGGGTGGCGGTCGATGACCTCGAAAAACGCCTCGGCGTCGTCGAGGCACATGGTGTCCAGCCACGGGCTGCCGACCGGGACCGGGGGATGGTGCAAGAGGACCAAGGTCGGGGCATGGCCCGCGAAGCGCAGCAATCCCGACAGGGTGTCCTGCCCGCCGCGACCGAGCGAGCCGCCTTCGCGGCCCGCGACCGCG
Organism: Gammaproteobacteria bacterium; assembly: GCA_013697045.1. Classification (GTDB taxonomy): domain Bacteria; phylum Pseudomonadota; class Gammaproteobacteria; order JACCXJ01; family JACCXJ01; genus JACCXJ01. Next base: position 3,818 of record JACCXJ010000237.1, read on the forward strand.
CTCGACAAGAGCACCAGCTGCCAGCCCCCGAGCTCGGCCCAATCGGTGACGTGGACGTTGTCGCCCGGCAGGACCGCCCGCAGCATCTCGGCGTCGTCGTGGTTGCCGGGGATGCAGTAAGCCGGGACCGCGAGCGTCGTCAAGCACCGGCGCAGCCACGCGTAGGCGGCCTGGCTGCCGTCGTCGCTGAGATCGCCGGTCAGGGCCACGGCGTCGGGCAGCCCATGCCGTGCCTGCATCAGGGCCATGACCTCTTGCAGAGACTCGCGGGTGTCGATCCCGTCGTAGGTGAAGCCGCCGTCGGCCCGGATATGACAATCGGTGAGCTGCACCAGGAGCCGGGTCCCGGCGGGGCGGTCGGTGCGAGATGCCGTTTGGTGGGGAGTGGCCATCGGCCTCTGCTCTCGAGGGTCTATTGTCCGAGGGTCAATCGACCGTACCAGGCTCGATGCTGCGGGGCTATTGATGACATTGGGCCCTTATGATACATGTCGGAGCGCGGTCGTGCCCGCAGCAGAGGATTACTGTGACCAACAAGACCCTCCAGCTCACGGATCGGCTTTACGAGTATCTCATCGGCGTATCGCTGCGCGAGCCCGAGATACTGCGGCGTCTGCGCGCCGAGACCTCGGCGCTCCCTGAGGGCAACATGCAGATCGCCCCAGAGCAGGGTCAGTTCATGGCGCTCCTGTGCGAGCTCATGGGGGCCCGGCGGGCGCTCGAGGTCGGGGTCTTTACCGGCTACAGCGCCCTGTCGGTGGCGCTCGCCCTGCCGCCCGACGGGCGGCTCATCGCCTGCGACGTCAACGCGGAATGGACCGCGATCGCGAGGCGCTATTGGAACGAGGCCGGGGTCGGCGGCAAGATCGACCTCAGGCTGGCCCCGGCCGCCGAGACCCTTGCCGCCTTGCTGGCCGGTGGCGGCGCGGGGAGCTTCGATCTGGCCTTCATCGACGCCGACAAGGAGGGCTACCGGGACTACTATGAATTGTGCCTCAAGCTGCTCCGGCCGAGGGGGCTCATCGTGGTCGACAACGTCCTATGGTCGGGTCAGGTAGCGGACCCTGCGGTCCACGACCCGGCCACGGAGGCGATCAGGCGTTTCAATGCGTTCGTACACGCCGATGAGCGCGTGCGCGTCGCCTTGCTCCCGGTGGCGGATGGGCTGACCCTGGCCTTGAAGCGGCCGACGAGCTGAGAGTTCGCTCCCCGACGTGCTATGGTATAGGACCCGCGTGACGGCCGGTTCGTTTCGCGGCCCGCGATCCGGCCCGCGATCCCATCGGCGAGTCTTCGGGCGTAGGCCACGACGCAAGAAGAGCTTGTCGTGATCCGGTCTATCCTCGGGCGCGCCGCAATCTTCGACGCCCACCATCGCCTGGCCTACGCTGCGCTCGTCGCGGCGTTTGTGGTATACGCGGCTTCGGGCCGCCTGCACATCGCGACCCAGGCGATCGTGACGTGGAACGCCTTTGCGATCTGCAGCTTGGCATTGGCGTGGAACACCATCGTGCGCGCCGATCTCAAGTATATCCAGCGCACGGCTCAGTCACACGATTTCGGACGGACCGTCATCTTCGTCGTCGTGGTCATAGCTGCGGTCATGAGCCTACTGACCGTAGGGCTGCTGCTGGGTCCCTCCAAAGACATCGCCGCGGCGCATTCAAGATTCCATATCGTCCAGTCAGCCATCGCGGTGATCACCTCTTGGTCCTTGATGCACACCGTTTACACCCTTCACTACGCCCATCTCTTCTACTCTGCCACATCCCGGCAACCGCATGCCGGCAACGACCGGGGGCTCGATTTCCCGGGCGACCCAAACCCCAACTACCTGGATTTCGCCTACTTTGCCTTCGTGATCGGAATGACTTGTCAAGTGTCCGACGTACAGGTGACCTCGCGCTCCATGCGTACGCTTGTGTTGATCCACGGCGTGCTGTCCTTCGGATTCAATACGCTGATCCTTGCCCTCAGCGTCAGCGTCATTGCTCAGATGCTCGAGGGGCCGGCATGACATTTTTGGTCGCAGCGGACTCCAGAGGAAACGGCAGCGGACCTCGAGCGCATCATCCGTCATTACCGCCAAGCATGGAACGTGGGTCACATCGCGCTGATTGGCTATTCGTTCGGCGCCGAGATCATCCCCTTTGCCTACAACCGCTTGTCCCAGGAGGTCAGGGCATCGGTCCTCCTGCTGTCCTTGCTCGCGCCCGGACGTGCGACCGATTTTGAGATCCAGATCTTCGGATGGGTCGGAGGGGGGCCCAGCCGGGACGCGCTACCCATCATGCCGGAGATCCGAAAGGTCGCGGCAAACATGCTGCAATGCTTCTACGGCATCGACGACGACGAGGCTAGCCTTTGCACGAGCGAGGACATGCGCGGCGCCGAGAACATCGAGCTCCCTGGCGATCATCACTTCGATCGGCGGTATACGCCGATCGCCGACCGCATCATGGAGGGGATCGCGAAACGAAGCGGTCGTCCGTGATCGGGAGGGGTGTCGCTTCTCTCCTAAGTCGCGCCGGATCCTTGATCGGCGCCCGCGACGGCGTAAGCGACATCGGCCGCCTGGCGGTTGGGCCCTACGTCGTGTACCCGGAACCACCCGACCCCGGCTCGCACCCCGAGCGCCGTCGTGGCGCAGGTCGCACCCACCAATCGCGACGGCTCCTCTCTGGCGCACACCGAGCCCATGAAGCGCTTGCGGCTCGCGCCCAGCATCACCGCATAGCCCGTGTCCACCAGACGCCCGAGCCGGGCCAGGAGGGTCAAGTTGTGCTCCCGGGTCTTCCCGAACCCGATGCCTGGGTCGATGATTAGGTTCTGGGGCGCGATACCGGCGGCCTCCGCGGCGCGGGCGCGCTCCAGCAAAAAGGCGCGCACCTCCTCGACCACGTCCTCGTAGTGCGGGTCCTGCTGCATGGTCGCGGGCGTGCCTTGCATGTGCATGAGGACGAGCGGCACCCCGCTGGCCGCCGCCAACTCGAACATGCGCGGGTCGTGGCGTCCGGCGGAGACGTCGTTGATGAGCGATGCACCGGCTCCGAGAGCCGCCTCCGCGACATCGGCCCGGGTGGTGTCGATGCTGATCGGGACGTGCGGGGGCAGGCGGGTGCGCAGGCCCTCGATGACGCCGAGGACGCGTCGCGTCTGCTCCGCCGCGGGCACCGGCAGGGACCCGGGGCGCGTCGATTCGCCGCCGACATCAATGAGATCTGCGCCCTCCTGGACCATGCGGAGCGCGTGGTCGATCGCGGACCGTTGTTCGGCGAACCGCCCGCCGTCGGAGAAGCTATCGGGAGTTAGGTTCAGGATCCCGGCGATCCGCGGCGGCGGTCTCGCCCGCAGAGGGCCGGGGAAGATCGCGTCAATAAGGCGTCTCGCGGACGCGGATCCGGCACAGGACCGGCGACAGGCCGACCGCGAGGACCACGAACATCCCGACCACCAGGGCGACGTCAGCCACCGCGAGGCCGAGGCGGGAGGCGGCGACGAGTGCCGGCAGCAGGGACTCGGGAACATGGTCGAGTCCGCGCGCCCGGCTGCTCGGCGGTAGGCCCATGCGCCGTTTGATGAAGCTGGTGAGGAGATCGCCGGCGACCGCGGCGGAGCCAACGAGCGCGCCGAGTCCAGGGGAGAGCCCGAGACTTAGGGCGGCCAGCGTCGTCAGGACGACGGCTGCGGCGACCCCGCGCACGGTCTTGGCGGTGCCGAAGAACGGGCGTCCGTCCAGGAACCGCGCACCGCCATCCACCGGATGAGCGAAGCGCGGCCCGAACAGCGTGTGCGCCAGCACCGGGGCGCCGTTCGCGATCCAGATGAGCAAGAGCAACTGCAAGCTCGTCATAGCGATGCCCGGAGGCCTCTGTTGATTCGCCGCGGGGTGTAGCCGCCGACCGCAAGGTCGCATGATGCGCGCGTCGCCTACCCGATGGCTCGCGTGCCACTGCCTGTCCATCCGCCGCGTCTCTCTGCGGCACCCCGCTCCCTGGGTATTGTAATGGGTTTGCAATGTCCAATGCATGACGCGGCGCAGCATAACCTGCCTGATCCAGGTCAAGGCCCCGGCCCGTCGTGCTTGTAGTATGGGGCGTGTTTTCCTATCCTGGGTCTCTGGAACCCCAGGGCACCCGAAGCACCACAAGCGCTATTCGACATCAATTCCTACACTTAATCGAGATACTTCATCGAGAGCATCATCCCATGGAATTCAATACCCCCAAAAAGCTCCTCCTCGGCATCCTGTTAGTCACGGGCGTCGGTATCGTCGCCGTGATGATGCAAGACAGCCCCCGCCAGATGGCCACCGACTCTTACATGCTGACCACGAAGGCCCTCACCGAGAAGGCGCGCGAGGCCTGTCCGGAGGCGGTCCGCAAGCATGCCAACGTGATCCTGGGCCTGCCGAACGACACGGTCAGCGATGGGCAACGGCAGGTGACCCTGAACTGGAAGAGTGGCGCCGGCAATCCGCCCGTGGCCTGCACCTACATCCTGGACCAGGGCGTCGTGGCGCTCACCATCGATGGCAAGTCGTACGGTTCCTAGAACCTGTGAGCTGCCGCTACCGCGCGCGGCTTGGGTCTCCTCGAAGCCGATCATGCCTGCCTACGACGCAGGCGCCAGCGAAGCCGCGAGGGCAGTTGCTCGCGTTTCCCGGCGAGCATCTGTCCCAAGGTGGCGGAGCGGGCGGCGGGGGCGGAGGGGAAGGCGCCGGGCGAAGGCGGGGAGGACGTTGCGAGGCCGGCGCAGCCTCGCGCGTAGCGAGGGCGGAGGCCGGCCGAGCAGCACCCGGGCGTTCGACCGGGAAAGCGTGTCGGAACTGCGTGACCCCTTTGAAGGGGTTGGGCCTGCCCGGCCTTGAGGTCAAGCGATCAAAAGTTATCGGTACGGCGTGACAGTTACTGTTCCGCCACTGTTCCGCAGGCCGGCGGTTGATGACGCCCCTCCCTGGGCGTCATCGTGCGGGCGAACACAGCAGCTTTTACCTCCTTACGAAGATGCTGTACGGTCCCGTGCCCGTAGCGCTATAGTGGCGTACGCGCAGGAAATACGCGCCGGGCATCAGCGCACGAACGATCCGCGAGTTGGAACCGGGTCCGCTGTCGTCGTCTTGAGTGATGAATGCCGTTTGACTGTTCGGACCCAACAGGGTGAGGAAAGTATCGGTATTGCCGGCGGTCTCCATCGTGTAGGTTGCGGTTACGCCCGCGGTAAATGTGTACATATCGCTTTCGTTTGCCGCCGCGATGTTCCCTTGAACCGCCGGTCCGTTGACCGGGATCTCAGGAATGGGAACGGCAGCGCCTATGACCGATATGCCATAGGAACCGGTGCCGGCCGTCTGGAAATGCCGGATCCGCACGAAGTAAGTGCCCGCCGAAAGGTTGCTCTCGATCCTCGCATTCACGTCTTGGCCGGTGTCGTCGTCTTCCGTCACTAGCGCGGTTTGGCTGTTCGGGCCGAACAAGGACATGAAGACATCCGTGGGTCCTTGCGTTTCAATCGTGAAGCCTCCGGCTGCGGGTACGACGAACCGATACCAGTCGAGCTCACCGGGCTGACCGATGGAGGCTTGTGTGGGAGGGGCCCCGACCGTAAGGTCGACGGGGGGATCCACAACAACATCGGTGTCGTACGTGTAGCCCAGGGCCGTGTGATCCAACACCCTTGCCGGTGTCGGCGGGTTCACCTCATTGTTCCATGGCAACATGGGGTCGTTCAGGCCACGCCCGGCCCCATCGCTTTGGTAGGCCGTTTCGCCCGGATGCAGCGCCTGCCACTGTGCCCATAAGCGATCCACATTGCAGTGGAGCAGGAAGAACGCGGGGTCGTTCGGCGAGCTCGCCATGGCCGCCGATCCTCCAATCCATACGTGCACGATGTTGTGCACCGATATTTCCAGGCCCGACCTGAAATTGCTGTAGGGAACACGCGCGAGGAAATTGCGGACCGTGTCGGCGGTCGGCAGGGGACCCCCTGAACCGAGCGCGCGTTCGAGCTCAATGGGATCCGCCGGGTTGTCTCTGACGTTCAGCGTCCAACGTCCGTTTCGAAACGCAAACGGGCCACTCTGCACGGCGCCCCCCGCGGGCACGCCGTTGCCGCCCATGAAATCGTCGGCCCAGGGAGAAGCCGACGGTAATCGATCGATCGTCCAGTCCCAATAGGGGAGCGTCACGGTCGGGTCAATCGCTTGCAGGTCGCGCTCTAAGCGGAGAAGAAATTCCCGATGCCACGGGAAAAACCACGCAGTGCGATGGATGTTCGCGTCAAATAGGTCTCGATGCTGCCTCACGTAGAGGTCATAGCGCCCGTTGGCTTTGAGTTGCAGGACTGCCGCAACGAAGCGTGCCTTCTCGTTGGCGGTCAGGGTTGCTTGGTTCTTTCGCGTTCCCATGGTTTTCTCCTGGGTTGGTTAATTTAATAGATGGTCTGGGATGGTCTGGTCAAGCGGCGCCTCCACCGGCTGTGTTAGACGTTCCCGGCTAGCAATCGGCGCCGTGGGGCAATACGGTGGCCTACCCTGGGTTGAAACCGGGCCATATCTCCTTCATATCCCCAGTGGGGAGTTTGTTGAAAGCCATCTGGGCAGGGCACAATCGGCAATGATGCGCCACTTGGGGCTCCGGATTCGGTCGGGAGCTTACACAAAAGCGGCAGGCGGTTCTGTGAACTATTCACCTTTTTTGGGGTGGTAGGGACGCCGATAGGACCGTTCCCTTCAGTACGGTTCGACCATGACGGAGGCAGCCCCCAAGCCGGCCCCGCCCCGTTGGCAGGGCGGGCACCTGGGGTCATTACCGCACGATTTTTGCCCAACTTCATGCTTTGGAAGAGCTTTTGAACTTGGAACGGAGCCACGGTGGGTCGGCATAGGCGAGCCCCCTAGGGCCGCAGGATGCACGCCCATCACTTTACGAGCCTCAAGATATCCGCGACCCACGAGAACACCCCGGCCATGTCGGGGAACAGCGTAGCTAGGAGCGTGAGGAGGGGCACGACCCCATAGAGCAAAAACTGCGCGACCAGCGGTCGATCGAAGGTGGTCTTGTTGGGCTCGGTCTTCTGGATCCGGGACAGCAGATCGTTTCGATTGATCTGTACCAGGACCCGCAGAGTCCAGCCGACCACGGTGACCGCGATCGCGAACAGGAAGGCGTTGAGCAGTTGCTGCGGCTGCAAGGGATAGGCGCTGTTGGCGAAGAGCAAGAGCAGCAAGGCCAGCATCGCACAGGTCAAGAGGTTCCACAGGTGCAGGAACACATAATTGATGTACTGCGCCACATGGATGGCGATGAGCTCTTCGGCGCGGTCGAACCATACCTGGCGCGGGTCGTGGGTCGGCGCGGCGGGGGTCGCGAGATTGGCGGCCTCCGGGGCCGAGGTGAGGGGCGGCCGCAACCAGCGCTCGGTGCGAACGAGCACGGCGATCCGGGGCATCGCCAACGCCAGACGCCCGTGGGTCGATTGGGTCGCCTCGAGCCCCTCGGCCACCTCGCGCGCCGACCCCCCAACGGTATTCACGACATCGATGTGATGGGCCAGGAGCTGGAAATACTGCTCCAGCAACGGGCCGGTATGCGGCATCTCCGGCAGCGGGTTCCAGCGAAACTGACCGATGAGCCGCCGTGGCAGGCGCTCGAAGGCCCCCACCATATGGGGTGCATGGAGAAATGCTGCAGGAGCTTCCGGAGCTCTCGCCACAGGACCGCGAACTGGCCATAGGACAGGAGCACCCCGAGGAGCAGCGCGCTCTGTGCCAGGACTAGCACGTAGTGCCACGCCCTGCTATCGATTGCCGGGATGACCCGCAAGAGGCCGAATGCCGCGCCCCCGAGAACGACGAAGAGCACAATGCTGGTCCATCGCCAATCGCTGCGCCAGGGGGCGCGGTGGGCGGCGTCCTCGATGGCGCCTTCGAGCGTACTGACTTCGCCCCAGCCCCTGTGCTCGGCCCCGGTATGATCCAGGCTGGACCCGAAGCGCTGCGCGAGACGCTCTTGCAAGGCCGGCTCGGTGCGCCGCTCGCGCAGCAGTCGAAGGCGCTTGAGTTGCGCGAAAGCGAGGAGATAGGCTGCCAAAGTCGCGAACAGCAGGGGGGTAAGCACGGATACCCCACTCTGGAGGTTGGCGCTGCGGAGTGCGAACAACGCCCGGCCGATACTGGCGTCGTTCTCGCCGGCCGAGACCCCGTCGAGGGGAAGCCCTGCGGGGCTGGCCCACCACCACAGCGAGCCCAGTAAGAACAGGACCACGGCCGGCGCCCAGAAACACAACCACTCCCAGCCGCTGACGCCGATCTGCCGCCACTCTGCGTACTGCCGGCCCCACACCCATACGTGCGCTAGCTAGGAGGCCCCAGGTCACGAGCCAGCCCACGAGCTGGAAGTGCCGCGGTGCCACCAGGCGGTAGAGTCGTTCCGCTGCGGTGGGCGGCCCAGGGGGAGTGTTGACGTAGGTATAGGGGCTGCGCTCCTCGGCCTCGAGGTTCTTCGCCTTCAAGAGGCGGTCATATCCGGTTCCCACCTCGAGCGGCCAGAGCGCCTCGTGGCCGACCACCGTGAGCCAGATGGGGGGTTGCGGCCGCCCGAGTTGCGACCCGAACGGCGCACCGTAGTCCACCAGCTCGCCGCGATCGAGCAGCGCGAGGGTGGCGTTATAGGCCCCCTGGGCCATATTGCGCGGGAACTGGAGGCGCTGGGTCGAACCCTGCCGCGGGGGGCTCCACAACTGGTTGCTGTTGAAGAGCGGATAGGTGGAGCCCACGATCATGCCTTCGAGATAGCGGTTGTACTCGGGGTGGGCATAGAGTAGGTCGCTCTGCACGGTGAACAGCGCAACGTCCGGGCAATACTGACGGATGAGCCTGGCAAGATAGAGCTTGTCGCGGGGATCGGTCGCGAGCAGGCCGACGTAGCGGTACTTTTCCTTCAGACCTCCTGATCTCACTGATTATGCGATGAGACCAGTTCGTAGACGAGGCGCAGCTCGGTGCCTGGAAAGAGCAGCTCGGTACGGTTGAGCTCGGCGCATAGATGGCGGACGGCGTCATCGG
>JACCXJ010000257.1 GCA_013697045.1 Gammaproteobacteria bacterium
GGAGCGCGAGCGCGTGCCAGGACGGGGAGGCCGTTATTCCATCAGAGTCTGTGAAAAGAACCGTCGCGCGCGCCGGGCGGTCGCGTTCCATCAGGCATCAGGCGAGCCCGCCGAGCGGATGGTCAGCACCGGGGAGCTCGGAACCGCGCACCACCCGCTCCGCCACACTCCCCAACAACAGGCGCGACAGCCCGGTGCGTCCATGGGTGGCCATGACGATGAGATCCCGCCCTTTGGCGGCCTTTATGATCTCGACATAGGGCACGCTCTCAAGCACATGGGCGGTGGTCTTGGACCCCTCACCCGCCTTTTCGAGGGACCACCTTTCGCGGGTGGACTGATGCGCTGTCAGTCGCGGCCGAGTATCTTCGCTTGTTCCCAGGAGAGGAGGCAGGGCATGAGTAGGGATTTCCACACGAATCATGGCGCAACCTACCACGTTAGACGAAACCTCAGGTCCGCCGCGGCGGCGGTTGTCAGAACTTGTGGTCAGCCAGGGCCCGAGGGATGCGGGTGACGCAATGCCCCGCAATCAACGTATGCCGCGGGTAGTGGCCACCTACAAGACTTTCGCAGCTTGGGTAGCTTGTCGCGCACCAGTGCCCGATGACTAGTCACATGGGCAGCAAGAGCTGCCCACCCGCCTCCGATCTTCATGACCCCGGCTTTGGCCGATTGCAACATGCTAGCAGACAACTTCATCCTTCCCTGGTCGCAGCCAAGACCAACAGTTGTCTAACAAGAAGCGCGCCGGCAAATGCACCGACTATGTCATAAAACAGGTCGTGAAGTTCGAAATCGATGCCGAACCTCCCGACTTCGTAGAGTTCGTGTAGACCACCGATGCCCGCAGTCAGAAGCATTACCATGACCACGGTAGAACGCGGCAGGCCCTTGGCGTAGCAGGCTCCGAGAAAAGCATAGGCAGCGATATGCGCAATCGAGTGCAGGCCGGTGCTGTTCAGCGTTCCGCTTATCTGTCCGGCCACGAAGAAAATGCCGATGCTCACGGCCACCGCGATAGTCAGGTAAAAGTTGTTGTTGATTTTGATCATTGGATTCTTTGACGAAACGGTACCTCGTACTTCAGATGTGTAGCCTGGCCCTGTATCTTCCTTGATATGACTGCCGTGGCCCGCAGTGAGTGCGCGCCAAAGCCCTTGATGTTCACCCCCACACGCTTCGCATAGTACTTCACCATCGTGTAGATCCCGTCCGCGGTCATTGCTCCCTCCACCGTCCCGCCCACGTTGTTCGTCACCGGCCGGAAGAGTGCTCCCTCCATCTCACCCCCATGCCCCGCGGCCTCGAGGTAGTCGGTGACGAGCTCCGCCGTCCCCGGGTGCAGTGGCAGGTAGCGCACCTTACCGCCTTTGCCATGCACCGCTCGATCCCGGCACCAAGATCGAGCTGCGCCTCCCGGTGTTGGTCGCCGAGGATTATCTGCCGGATGTGCGCAGGCGCTTCCTCCTCTACAAGCGTATCGCGAGCGCGCCGGACGATGCGGCGCTCACGCTCCTGGAGGAAGAGATGGTATGCTGCTTCGGTCCGCTGCCTCCGCCGGCCAAGGATCTCCTCCGCGTGACCCGGATCGAGCTACCGCGCCACTCGGGGTGAAGCGTGTGGACCTCGGTCCCAAAGGCGGGCGCGTGGTCTTTCATCCTGCGGCCAGCATCGACTCGGTGGCACTCGTGCGGCTCGTCCAGAGCGAGCCCAAACGCTATCGCTTCGAAGGAGGCGAGCGACTTGGGATCACGGCGGCGCTGCCCGAGGGCGAACACCGCATCCAGGGCCCTCCACGCGCTCTTCGACCCGCATCGCGGCCCAGCATGCGGCGGCGGATCGCGGCACGGGCGCTAGGTCCTCTCCACGATGCCGGCGGTCGGGCTCCGTTCGGCTGGCTCGCTGCGCAGCCTAGCTGAACTTGACGGCCACCACGTCAGTCGAAGCCAACATGAACAAAAAGCTTGCGGTCGCTTGCCTGATACCGGTCGTGCTGTGGGGTGGCCTAGGGGTGAGGAGCGCGTGGGCCGGCGGACATGGATGGACCGGCGGACATCGGGGATCCGCTGGGCACGGCGGGTTCCATAGGCACCGCGGTTTCCATCGGCACGACGGTTTCCGCGGGCGTTTCGGGTTTTTCATCGGCGCGCCATTGTTCCGGCCCCCACCGTATTATCCCCCACCGTATTATCGGTATTACGGCTATCCATACGACTATCCGCCTGCGGTGGTCATCGAACGGCAACCTCAAGTGTACATCCAGCGCGAACCGTACTACTGGTATTATTGCCCCGAGCCGAGTGGATACTATCCCTATGTGCAAAATTGTCCCCGGGGTTGGCAGCAGGTAGTGCCGAGCGCGCCGCCCCAGTAAAGCGAGGAGGGTTGTAGCAATGAGCAAGAGACCGGTGCTGTTGGGGGTGTTCTCGGCGCTTCTGTTGGGAGCATGCGCGACCCTCCCGAACGGTCCCAGTGTCATGGTACTGCCGGGAGCCCAAAAGACCTTCGAGCAATTCCGCGAGGACGATGCGCTGTGTCAGTTCTATGCTCGGCAGGCGGTGGGGGCGCAAACTCCCACACAAACGGCGATGGACAGCGGCACCGCGAGTGCCGTCGCCGGCACGGCCATCGGTGCCGCGGCCGGGGCGTTGATCGGTGCCGCCGCTGGCGAGCCGGCCGGCGGCGCCGCCATCGGGGCGGGCAGCGGACTGCTGTTGGGAAGCGCGGCCGGGCCCGGCGCCTACGAGACCTCTGCCTACGCCCTGCAGAACCGCTACGACATCACCTACGTACAATGCATGTACGCCAAGGGGAACCAGGTGCCGGTCTCCGCAGCCTATCGAGATGCATTTTCGCGCTATCAGCCCCCACCGCCGCTACCGAACAGCGGGGCTCCGCCGCCTGTTCCACCCGGCGCAAAACCGCCGCTTCCCCCACCCGGCGCACAGCCACCTCCCAACAATCGGTGAAACGGATTTTGACGCCGTAGGGTATCGGGCGCTGCATCGGCCGGCTTCCTTGTTACCGGCCGGTAAGGGCCGCGGGGTCGGAGACCCGTCCACGGACCGGAATCCCGGTCGGGTCCGGAGGATAAAACCGCCACGGGTTCATCTCCCCGAGGCGATAATCCCCCTTGGCCTGCGTCGGCCCGAGACGCCAAGCACTCCGAAGGATAGCACCTCGGGCCGATGAAGGGCCCGAAAGTGTTCGACCCTCTCACGTTTCGATCAGCCAATCGTAGAGGGCGAGATCGGGTCCAGCTGAGCCAGAGGGAGCTGGCACGCTGACGTGGTTTAGCGTCGGTGAAATTACACCTAATGCCGCGGTTCTTCCATGCCCTCAAGTGCCCCGAGCTCGAGTTTTGTCGGGACGTTGTCCGCCTG
>JACCXJ010000271.1 GCA_013697045.1 Gammaproteobacteria bacterium
AGATCACAGACGCGCAACTGGCCTCGCTCAATCTCAAGCCGGACAACTTTCATGGCGACTGGAACTACACGGTCCTGCCGACGCGAAGGACAACTTAGTCATGTTATTTGTGCGCGACGCCTTACGAAGACCTCTGTCGGGTGCCGCCGCACCTCATCGCCCAGATCATCCATGGGCAATTGATCACCCTTCCCAGGCCGGCCCCGAGACACGCCTTGGCGGCGTCATCGTTGGGCGAAGAGCTGACCGGGCCTTTCCAAAAGGGCCGAGGCGGCGGCCCCGGCGGCTGGTGGATCCTGGACGAACCGGAGCTGCACCTGGGCGCGGACATCCTGGTGCCCGATCTCGCCGGCTGGCGGCGCTCGCGCATGCCGACCCTTCCCGAGACGGTCTTCTTCGCGCTGGCGCCCGACTGGGTATGCGAGGTGCTGTCGCCCTCGACGGCCCAGATGGACGGGTGGACAAGCTCCCCATCTATGCCTCGCAGGGCGTCAATCATGCCTGGTTGGTGGACCCGGAGACCAAGACCTTGGAGACCCTCTCGCTGCACGAAGGGCACTGGCGGCTCGAAATCGCCTTCAAGGAAGCGTACGAGGTTCTGTGCCGTGCCCTTCGAGACGGTCCGTTTCGGCCTTGCCGCCTTGTGGCCCTGATGCGGCAATGTCCGACAAGCAAGTGAACGTGGGCGGGCAAGAGCGGAGCGTTGCCCACCGCGCGCCGCGCAAGGCGGACCGTGAAGGTCACAACCAGCGCGTCGTGGTTCAATGTGACACGCTTGCGCGCCGGGCGTGGTGACGCCGCAAAGGGTACGTACACTGACGTGATGGCCCGCATCACCGGATCGGAAACAGACACGCGACGAGGAACGAGATGACGGATATAAAGCTCACCGCCGAGGAAACACGGGTCGTCGCCTGCCTGATCGAAAAGGCCATCACCACGCCCGACCAATACCCCTTGTCGTTGAACGCACTGACCAACGCGTGTAATCAGAAGAGCAATCGCGATCCCGTCATGCAACTGGACGAGGCCGGCGTGCAGCGGACACTGGACGCGCTCGCCAAGAGGCATCTCGTGGGCGAGAAATCGGGATATGGCAGCCGTGTCGCGAAGTATCAGCACTATTTTTGTAATACGACCTTCGGGTCGCTGCGCTTTTCGCCGCAGGAGCTCGGGATCCTCTGTGAGCTGATGCTGCGCGGGCCGCAGACGCCCGGCGAGCTCCGGAGTCGTGCCGGCCGCTTGTGTGCCATCGCCGACGTGCTCGAAGTCGAATCGGCGCTGAAAAGCCTGATGGAGCGAGAAGGCGGTCCCATCGTCGTTCAACTGCCCCGCGAGCCCGGGAGACGGGAGTCCCGATTTGCACATCTGTTCGGCGGACCGATAACCTTTCCTTCCCCGTTGCCGGCGCCGGAGGGGGCTCGTGTCGGCCTCGATTCAAGGACGAATACGCGGTCATCGACGGATGGGGAGCGGATCCTCCATTTGGAAGAGCGCGTCGCCGCGCTCGAACGAGCGCTCGAGGAATTGAGGCGCAGCCTCGCGTCAGGCGCGTGAGCTTGCGGGAGACGCGGACGGCGTGCCGAGCGCGCCGCTGCCGTGTGGCATCATGGCGTTTCATGTCTTGAGGGTATCGGCCCGAAGCCATGGCGCACTTCCACTTTTTGCGTTTCCCGTCAACGCCCAGGCTCGCCGTGATGCGATGCGTCGGGCTCATCCTCCTGCTGGCACTCCGCCCGGTCTCGGCCGGCGCGGCGCAGACACCCGGCCAGGCGGCCATCGCGAGCGCCCATCCGCTCGCCACAGAGGCGGGTATGGAGGTGTTGCGGGAGGGCGGTAATGCCTTCGACGCGGCCATCGCGGTGACGGCGGCGCTCGGGGTCGTGGAGCCGTATTCGTCCGGGATCGGCGGTGGCGGGTTCTGGCTCTTGCACCGGGCGAGCGATGGGCGGCAGGTGGTCCTGGATGGGCGGGAGGTCGCACCGGGCGCGGCCAGACGGGGTATGTACCTCGATGGCGCCGGCCGACCGATCCCGCGCTCGTCGATCGACGGGCCGCGCGCCGCGGCCATCCCGGGGGTCGCGGCCGGCATCGCGCATCTCGCGAAGAACTATGGGCGGCTGCCCCTGTCGCGTACCTTGGCCCCGGCGATCGGTCTCGCGAGAGACGGCTTCCACGTGACCCCGCGCTATCGCGAAGCGGCGGCCTTGCGCGTACAGGCCCTGCGCGCCTCGCCGGCGGCGGCCGAGGTGTTCCTGCGCGACGGGGAGGTCCCGCCACTCGGCCACCGCCTCGTCCAGCCGGATCTAGCGCGGACCTTCGAGGCCCTGGCCGAACGCGGCGCCGAGGGGTTCTACCGCGGCGTGATGGCGAGGCAGTTGGCGGAGGGCGTAATCGCCGCAGGGGGGCTCTGGATTTTACAGGACCTCGAGCGCTATCGGGTCGTCGAACGGGCGCCCATCGTCGGGGACTATCGCGGGGTTCGGGTCGTCTCTGCAGCGCCCCCGTCCTCGGGGGGCGTCGTGCTCATCGAGACGCTGAACATCCTGGAAGGATTCGATCTCGACGCCCAGGACCCGGCGGTGCGCACGCATCTGATCGTGGAGGCGTTGCGCCGCGCCTATCGCGACCGCGCGCGCTATCTGGGCGATCCCGACTTCGTGTCCATGCCGCTCGATCGGCTCCTGGACAAGCGCTACGCCGCGGCGGAGCGGCGTACCATCTCGTTGTGGCGCGCTACTCCGAGCGCTCCCGCGGCCGCGGGCCGCGAGGCGGGGAACAACACCTCGCATTTCTCCGTGATCGACGCCGAAGGCAACCGCGTGGCGGCGACGCTCAGCATCAACTACCTCTTCGGCTCCGGGTTCATGGTGCCCGGTACCGGGGTGTTGCTGAACGATGAGATGGACGACTTCAGCATCAGCCCGGGGCTACCCAATGTCTATGGCTTGGTGGGGGGGAGCGCCAACGCCATCGCGCCCGGCAAGCGCCCGCTCTCCAGCATGACGCCCACGTTCATCGAGACCGAGGACCGCGTGGCGATCCTCGGGACGCCGGGCGGCAGCCGGATCATCAGCATGGTGCTGCTCGGCATGCTCGAATTCGTCCGCGGCAACGGGCCCTATATCTGGGTATCGCGCCCACGCTTCCACCACCAGTACCTGCCGGACCGGGTGGAGTACGAACCGGGGGCACTGGACGAACGGGAGTGCGCCGGCCTGCGGAGGCGCGGGCATACGCTCGTCGAGCTCGGCGGGCCCTACGGCAATATGCAGGCGGTCCTGTGGGACCGGGGTCTCGGTGTGGTGCGGGCGGCGAGCGATCCGCGCGGCGAGGGCAGGGCGCGGGTAGAGACTACCGGGAGTCCCCAGGCGCAAACCAGGCGAGCTTCTCGCGCAACCGCACGACCTCGCCTACGATCACCAAGGTCGGGGCATGGACATCTTGCTCGGCAACGATCTGGGGCAGTCCCTCCAGGGTCGCGGTAAAGACGCGCTGGCGGGCGGTCGTGCCCTGCTCGATCAGGGCCGCCGGGGTCGTGGGCGGCATCCCGCGGGTGATGAGCTCGCGGCACAATACCGGCAGCCCCGAAAGCCCCATGTACACGGCGACGGTCTGGCGCGGCTGGACCAGGACGTCCCAGTTCAGGTCCATGGAGCCGTCCTGCAGATGCCCGGTCACGAACACACAGGAGTGCGCGAAATCGCGGTGGGTCAGGGGGATCCCGGCGTAGGCGGCGCAGCCTGAGGCGGCGGTGATCCCGGGCACCACCTGGAACGGGATCCCGTGCGCCGACAGGGTATCGATCTCCTCCCCGCCGCGCCCGAAGATGAAGGGGTCGCCGCCCTTGAGCCGCAGCACGCGCTTGCCCTCTAGCGCCAGGTCCACGAGCAGGTCATTGATGGCCTTCTGTGCCAGCCGGTGCTCGTCCCGCGCCTTGCCGACGTGTACGCGCTCCGCGTCCTTGCGCACCAGGTCCAGGATGGCGGGGGCGACCAGGCGATCGTAGAGCACGATGTCGGCCTGTTGCATGAGCCTGAGCGCCCGGAAGGTCAAGAGGTCGGGATCGCCGGGGCCGGCGCCCACGAGGTAGACCTCACCGACCGAGAGCGGCGCTTCCGAGCCCTCGTCCAGCGCCTTTGCGAGGGCGGCGAGGGCGGCCTCATCCCTTCCGGCGAACAGCATCTCCGCCACCGGCCCGTGCAGGACCGCCTCCCAGAACCGCCGGCGCGCCCCGACATCGCGGAAACGTTGTTTGACGCGCTCGCGAAACGCCCCCATGAGCGCCGCCAGCCGCCCGTAGGCGGCCGGCACCAGGGTCTCGAGACGGGCGCGCAGGAGGCGCGCGAGCACGGGCGAGGCACCCCCGGTCGAGATGGCGATCTGCACGGGCGATCGGTCCACGACCGAGGGCATGATGAAGGTGCAGCGCTCGGGGTCGTCCACGACGTTGACGGGGATGTGGCGTTCCTGGGCCAACGCCGACACCGCGCCGTTCTCTGTGCCGTCATCGGTCGCGGCGATGCAGAGCCAGGCGCCATCCAGGTCCTGTCGCGCGAAGGCCCGTGCCTTGTGCTCAATCTCCCCGAGGTCGCGTCGTTCGCTCAGCTCACGGCACAAGGTGGGGGCCACGACCGTGACGCGGGCCCCGGCGCGCAGGAGACGCCCCACCTTGCGGGCGGCCACCGCGCCGCCGCCCACCACCAGGCAGCGCCGGTCCTGCAACTGGATGAAGATGGGGAGGAAGGTCATGGGTCGTTGGCCGCGCCGCCCTACCCATTCTAGTCGCGCGGCGGGGTGTCGGGGAGTCTCGATAGGCTACGCGCACGGCCAGGAAGTCCGTACAACGCCACGCCGATGGCGTACGACGGGCCGGCGCTATCGCCGACCCGCCGTCCCGCCAGTCCGTCACGGCGCCAGTGAGGTGCACCGAGCGTCGAAGTTGCAGTCGACGAGTCGGACCGCCTCCGGCTCCACTTCAAGGAAGACGCCAATGCCCGGCGCGTAGTACTTGCGCGCAAAGATACCTGGCTCGAGGAGCGAGAAGTTCTTCGTGACTACGCAATCCCTCCTCGAGCAGAAGGTCTGCGCGAGCGCGGGGGCCGCCGTTGCGCCCCGCCTTGAACGAGCCGTCCTCCCGCGCGGTCCGTTCGCTGACCGCGCGCACCGTCGCGATCTCCTTGTGGCTCAAGCCTTTGATAAGCAGCAACCACCTCGCGCCATAGGCGGACTCATGCGCCGATAGGCCCCAAGCGAAGCCGTAGCGACTTCTGTCATCCTTGGAGGCGGACGAATGCTGGTTGCTTCAATGAAGTATCATGCTTCCATAAAGTAAGTAGCCTTCGTTCAGGCACACCAATGCGCGCACTGGTCATCGAAGACGAAGCGAAGACGGCGGCCTACCTCCGACAGGGGCTTTCGGAGAACGGCTTCAACGTGGAGGTCTGCGCCAACGGCGACGACGGTCTTCATCAGGCGCTCACGGTCGAGAACGACCTCATCATCCTCGACGTGATGCTGCCTGGGCGGGACGGTTGGTCGGTACTCGCGGCGCTGCGCAGGGCAGGCATACAGACGCCGGTGTTGTTCCTCACAGCTCGCGACACCATTCATGACAAGGTGAAGGGCCTGGAGCTCGGGGCCGACGATTACCTGGTGAAGCCTTTCGACTTTGCGGAGTTGCTGGCGCGGGTGCGGACCATTCTGCGCCGCGGCCCTGCCCGGCAGGCAGACATTCTGCGCGTCGCCGACCTGCAACTCGACTTGCCACGGCGCAAAGCGATCCGCGCCGGCGTACGTCTCGACCTCACCGCCAAGGAGCTCGCGCTGCTCGAGCTGCTGGTGCGCCGCCAGGGCGAGCCGCTGTCGCGCACGCTCATCGCCGACCAGGTCTGGGGACGTCAATTTCGACAGCGACTCGAATGTGCTCGAAGTCGCCATCCGCCGATTGCGCTCGAAGGTGGACGATCCGTTTCCCAGGAAGCTGATTCACACCGTGCGCGGAGTGGGCTATGTCCTCGGAACGCCCTGAATAACGTCCGTGCCGGTCCCCATGTGCTTCGGAAATGGTCCATCGCACGCCGATTGACGCTCCTCTACGTGACGTCGAGCTATGAGAGACGTGACTACTGAGCCCACAAGCCCGGCCAAGCCAAAGGACACGGTCTACCGTGAACCGCGGCCCGTAGCCGATTTCGAGTTCGACGAGGCGGTAGCGTGTGTGTTTGACGACATGCTGAACCGTTCCGTCCCCTTCTACCAAGAGATCCAGCGGATGATCGCCGAGATGGCAACGGACTTCGCCACCGAAGGCAGCAACATTTACGACCTGGGCTGTTCGACGGGCAACACGCTGCTGAGCCTCGGCGCCGCCGTGGGCAAGTCCGTCAAGTTGATCGGGGTCGATTACTCGGAGGACATGTTGAAGCGCTGCCGAGACAACCTCGCCGACCACGGTTTCGAGCACGCCCACGAGTTGATTTGCGCAGACCTGAATCAAGGCATGCACATCGAAGGTGCCTCGATGGTGACCATGGTGCTGACCATGCAGTTCATACGACCGTTATATCGGGACACGCTCACGACATCCATCCTCCAAGGGCTGAACGACAACGGTTGCCTCATACTCGTCGAAAAAGTGCTGGGCGAAGACTCGGTTTTCAACCGGCTGTTCATCAAATACTACTACGACCTGAAAAAACGCCGCGGCTACAGCGAGTTGGAGATCGCACAAAAGCGCGAGGCCCTGGAAAACGTGCTGGTACCCTACAGGCTGATGGAGAACCGGGAAATGCTATTGCGGGCCGGGTTCCGCTGCTGCGACGTGTTTTTCAAGTGGTATAATTTCTGCGGCATGGTAGCGCTCAAATAATGGTTAGACTCGGAAACTTTCTCTTTCATTATCGGAACGTGCTGTTCCCGGCGGTTTACGCGCTGCTGGCTATCGAGAGCCGGCCGTTGCTGGCAAGCTATCGGCTTGCGGCGATTGTCGGCTTCCTGGTAGCCCTCACGGGCCAGCTCCTGCGCGCCCTCACCATCGGCCTCGAGTACATCAAGCGGGGTGGCCTCAACCGTCAGGTCTATGCCGAGAAGCTGGTGCAAGGAGGCATGTTCGCCCATTGCCGAAACCCGCTCTACCTGGGTAATATTATGATCCTCCTCGGCCTAGGCATCGCCTCGAACTCGAGGCTGTTTCTCTCCGTGGGTGTTCCGTTCTTCCTGTTCGCCTATTGGGCGATCATCACTGCGGAGGAGCACTATCTACGGAACAAGTTCGGCCAGGACTTCGATGATTACTGTGCCCGCGTGAACCGGCTCCTTCCCAACTTGTCCGGCCTTGGGCAGACCCTCAGCGGGATGAGATTCAACTGGCGTCGCCTCATCAACAAAGAATACGGGTCCACGTATATCTGGCTGGCGGGGATTATCCTCGTGACCCTCAAGAACATCTGGCTGAGCGGTGACTATCGGCATGGCGGTCCGGTGGAGACGGGACTGTGGGTATCCTTGGCGCTCCTGACGCTGGGCTACGCCGTGGCGCGATTTCTGAAAAAGAAGGGGCTTCTAAAAGACGCCCTGGAACCGGTATCGTGAGGTGCTATTCTTGGCGCAAAAGCGATGGCTGGCGCTTCCATCGGTAGTGGTTCTTGCGGGTTGTGCCGCCTTCGAACCCAGGCCGCTGGTTCCGGCGCAGACCGCGGGCGGGTTCGAAGCGCGCACGCTGGCAGATCCCGGTTTGCAAACCTTCGTCGAGGCGAACGCGCCGGAATTGGCGAAGGAGTGGCCGCGCCGATCCTGGGATTTACCGGGCCTGACGGTCGTCGCCTTCTATTATCACCCGAGTCTAGACCTGGCGCGGGCGCAGTGGGGCGTAGCGAACGCCGGTGTCAAGGCCGCGGCTGGCCGCCCCAATCCGACGCTCAGCATCACGCCGGGCTATGACTTCAGCGCCGCGAGCGGCATTTCGCCGTGGTTCCCCGGCGTCGCGTTCGACGTGCCGATTGAAACGGCAGGCAAGCGCGAAACCCGCATCACCCGCGCCGAGTACCTCGCCGAGGCAGCCCGGCATCACGTGACGACCGTTGCCTGGCAGGTACGAAGCAACTTGCGGAAGGCGCTGACTGATCTAACCACGGCCGAGCGTCGTCGTGGCGTGCTCCGGGAACAGGTGGAGGTTCAACAGCGGATTACTGAGCTCGTGGAGCAACAGCGCCGTGCCGGCGCCGCGTCGATCGCGGAGGTTGCAGCGATCCGCGTGGCGCTGACGAAGCTACAAGCGGACGAGGCCGACGCCCAGCGTCAGATGACGGATGCACGCACTCGCCTTGCCGAGGCGCTTGGATTACCGTTCGCGGCTCTGGAAGGCGTGCGGTTCGGGTTTCCTTTGGAGCCTGTTTGGGACCCTAGCGCGCTGCTGGACAAGGCCGAGGCCCGACGCCTAGCCTTGCAACAGCGTTCGGATATCCGCGCGGTCCTGGCGGAGTACGAGGCGAGCCAGGCGGCGCTTCAGCTCGAGGTTGCCAAGCAGTATCCGGACCTCCATCTCGGCAGCGGCTATCAGTGGGACCAGGGCGACCACATCCACAGGCTGCGCCAGATCCATCAGGCATTGGGCGACCAACAGAGGAACGTCCAAGCCAGGCTCTCCGCGGGCGGCGCGGACCAGCTTGAGTTGCAAAATGCCAAACTAGAAGTGGGCGTTAGCGCGCTGGCGTTGCTGGATGTGGAAGCCAGGTCCAGTCTGGCGGCCGGCGAATTGGAGGATGCGTTACAATTACCCTTCAAGGCCCCGTCGGTGGCCCAGCCGCAGCGCGACACGGGCGACACATAGGACCGATCATGAAGGAAGCACTAGGTGCACTGCTTGTTGGATTGGTGCTCGGCGTGAGCGTGCCGTGGTTGTTTTCCGGGCGCACCGCGTTCAAAGCCCAGCCATCCGAGAAAGACCAGCCGCGGAAGCCGGTAGAGCGCCGTACCAACGGCCAGGGCTTCGTGAAGCTGGACCACCCCAGGCAGGTCAGCGCGGGGATCGTGAGCGCAAACCCGCAGCCCAGGCAGATCGCGGCGGAGGTCAAAGCTTATGGTCGAGTGCTGGACCCCATGCCCCTCACCACCTTACTGCTCGAGATCGACTCGGCCCAAGCGACACTCGACGCATCCGCCAAAGAGTATGCGCGCGCCACGACCCTGTTCGCCGATAACCAGAACGCCTCAGCGCGTGCTTTGGAATCCGCTACGGCCGCGATGAAACGTGACCGGGCGCTGCGCGACGCCGCAAGAGCCCGGTTACTCGCCGGCTGGGGGAAGTCCCTCGCTGAACGCGACGACCTGCCGGCGTTACTAAAGGGGCTGACCACGCTGGACTCGGCACTCGTGCGCTTGGATTTGCCCCCGGACCAATCGCTTTCCTCCGCGCCCATACGAGCCCGCCTCGTTCCCTTGAGCGACGAGAAGCGCTCGGCACAGGCGGATTTCTTGGGTCCTGCGCCGAGCACCGACGGCCAAACCCAAGGAACCGGCCTTCTGTTTCTCCTGAGAAAGAACGCTTTGGAGATAACGCCTGGCGCGGCCGTAACCGGATTCATCAAGGTCCGTGGCGACCCCCTCCAGGGCGTGGAGGTACCGGGATCGGCAGTGGTGCGGCATGAACGACGCGCATGGGTGTATGTTCAAACCGGCAAGGCTAGGTTTACTAGGAGGCCAATTCTGTTGGAACACGCGTCCGGTGACGGCTGGTTCGTCAGTGAAGGGGTGGGCCCCAGCGATAGAATCGTGATCAGTGGTGCGCAGGTGCTGCTTTCCGAAGAGCTCAAGTCGCAGATCGGGTTCCCCGAGTAGTTAGTCTCTTGCACGGACTCATGGTTCAAAAGACGGGAGCGCAATTCCGGTGGCGTCATGTGCTGGGATCGGCCGTTCTGATTCTGGTAATGATGGCCCTGTTTTCACATCCGTTAGTTCCAGAGGGCACCCTGCTCCACGGAGTAATGGACACCGTGGGGTTCATGTTTTACTTGGCGGGGCTGGGCTTCCGGTTTTGGGCGACGCTGTACGTCGGCGGCCGCAAGGGCAGCTCGGTTATCGCCGAAGGCCCGTACTCCGTCTGTCGAAATCCGTTGTATTTAGGTTCGTTTCTCCTGGCTATCGCTTCAGCATTGTTCATACAGAGCTGGGTGTTTGCAGTGGGCATCGTGGCCGTATCCCTTTGTTACATCATAGCGACTGTTCCACGCGAAGAGAGGCATATGAGAGAGGGTCACGGCGAGGAATACGTTCAGTATTGCCTCCGAGTTCCCCGCTTCGTCCCTCGTTTCTCGCTTTACCATTCGCCGCCCGAAATCACCGTGAGCACAAAAGGGCTCTGGATCGAATGCCGACGAATATTCCCCTGGCTATGGGTCCCTTTGCTCGGTGAACTGATTTCCCACGCACGGAGCCAGCCCTGGATACCTCATTACTTCTAGTCCCTCGTAACTCGGACCGCGCACTTGCTGACATGGGTGGTCGCACGTTCCCTTCGCTATTGCGGCGTAGTCGTGGTCCTCGCCTGTCTGGTCGCCGCTTACGGTCTCGGCGGAGGTCGAACGTAAGATTCGATCGCAAGTCGCTTTTCCCCCCGGCGTCTTCGTGGCCTATGGCGGAGCGGCAGTAGCCCAGACCGGGGCCCGCCAGGAACTGCTGCTTCACTCCACGGGGTCGGCAGTGGTAATTGTCCTGCTGCTGTCGATGGTATTCGCAAGTTCCCGTAACATGCTGCTGGTGCTGGTGAACGTACCCTTTGCCCTTGCGGGTGGAGTGTTGGCCGCTCTGATAAGCGGCGGGTCGTTGTCGATTGGCTCTTTGGTCGGGTTCGTCTCCCTCTTCGGGATCAGCATGCGCAACTCGATTCTCATGATCTCACACTACGAAAATCTGGTCGCCCAAGAGGGAATGGAGTGGGGATTCGACACGGCCGTTCATGGCGCAACGGAGCGGTTGCTACCGATCTTGATGACCGCGCTGGTGGTGGCTTTGGGGCTCTTGCCGATTGCCATCCGTAGCTATCAAGCGGGACACGAGATCGAAGGACCGATGGCGATCGTGATCCTCGGCGGCCTGGCGACTTCGACGGTACTGAACCTGCTGGTCCTGCCGACGCTGGCGGTACGGTATGGGAAATTTGAAAAGCCAGTCGCTTGAAGGCCAACTTTTACTCTCAACGTCGACTGATGCATGCTACGCTTATCCGAGATCGAGATCCAAAGCATAAGCAAACGATCCGAAGGGATCCCATCTTCGCGCGCGGCGATTTCCTGGCTGGTACCTGCCGAACCCTGCAGTGTGATCGCCGGTTCCGGCGCACGGGCAGATCGTTTCCTCGCGAAAAGGCTGGGTTTCGCGCGAATGATCCGCTGGTCCGACCTTTGCTCTCATGGCCTTTGCTCTCAATCCGAGGGCACAACCTTCTGAAGGAGGAACAGACCGATGAGACACACGCGCATGTTGCCCGGCTTTCTGGGAGCCGCCCTCGCTCTGATCGTGGGAGCGCCGCGGCGCAGAGTGGGTCGCCCAGCAGAGGACCCAACGTAGGCCCCAACCCCAGCGCCCCGTTGAAGATCTCAAGGATCTACTGGGAGTACAACTCTACGGCGGATGACTTGGGTGTGCACGTTTCCCTCGATGGGGAGGACTGGAAAGAGCTCAGATCGTCAATCCGAACCGACGGGGGGGTAGGCATGCCAGTCCGGCCTAAGTAGGTGATGGTGTTGTCGGATAAAGCGACCATCTCCTCATATGCTATTTCCCGGACCTCCTGTAAAAGAAAGAAAACTGGCCGCCGGAGGGCACGAGTCTTCTTCCCGAGCGGAGGTTCCAGCACACGTCGCTATGCCCCGATGCATCGAGTCGTGTCGCTATTGAAGCGGTGGCTGCTAGGCATCTATCAAGGGGCGGTGCGTTCCGAACAGCACCATTACTAATGGTGGATACCCGATGTTACCTTGCGAAGCATGTATCGGTCGCCTTAACATATGACTCGCTCTGTTTCATGGCAGTGATCACGCATTGCCATTGCTCGGGAGTATGTCCGCCACCAGCTTGGGCACACGCCTGTTTTATAACCTTCTGCTTTTGCTCGTCATTCCACCGGAGCTGACCGGCATTGATCTCCATTGCCTCTGTGCACAACGCGATGGATCGCTCGAGTCGAGCGTCGGTACAACCCGACAGGTTTAAGGAAAAAATCAACGCTAGCGCCCGAATGAAGGACTGTGTGGTCACGACTGCTGTCTCCTTTGTCAAACGAGGTTGCCCTACGATCAGCCTATACCTGCCATATAATACCGTCAAGTACGAAAGGACCTTCCGGAGCGCTCGGTTGATCGCGCGGCGTCTCCCTCAGGGAGAAGGTTAGGATGAGGGGAATCAGATGAAACAACAGAGATGAGTGATTGCGTGAGGAGAAAGGCGATGTTCGTTAGGAACGATATTACTAATCGCGTTGATCGACGCGCGGATACATCATGGCCTACCCCGACCACCTACGCTTGTCCCATTCCGGTGATCCAGGAGTTGTCAACCATACGGTCGCTGGTCGCAAAGAAATGGTGCATCGATGAGGGCCGCGTCGATCTCACCGGCCATTCGCATGGCGGAATGGCGGCAGACGCCAACGCCTACCGGGGGCCCACGACTCGTCGGCGAGCACGGACAGCCCGGAGCACCGAGTACTCCGACCGCCGGGATTGGGGCACCGCCACCGCAGAGAAGACCCCGGCACGTCGGGGACTTTTTGCCATCCGACGCTTACAAGATGCTCTACAACAGGGCTCCCATGGCGTTATCTCAATCCTCCCCCTACCGGGGTAGCAAGGAACCAAAGGATTATGCACCCCACGGGCGCGTCACTTCGACCTTGACCCAATCCGCTGTGAGCGAAGTTCCGCGAGTAGCAGGGTCCCCCTTGTATTTCACCTCCACCGTCTGGCCCGGTTGAAGATCAGCGAGCGAGCCAACTTCGTTCTTACCTTGCGCTTTGCTCCGATCCAGCCACACGGGGGCCTCCTTCGGGATTGTGACCAGATACGTAACCCCCGAGGAATCGCTCACGGTCAGGCTTCGGTTCTCTTGATTTACGGTGGCGATTTTCCCGATGATACTGTAGATGTTAGAAACTCCGTGCGAATCGCCAATGGGAATAAACATCTCCATCGCCGCTTGCGCGAACAAAGCCGACGCGGGGAGGGCC